>NZ_LDJP01000032.1 GCF_001431505.1 Stenotrophomonas daejeonensis | reverse complement strand
GTCGAGGCTGGCAAACCCAAAAAACTCGCCGTCACCGCCTGCATGCGCAAGTACCTCACCATGCTCAACGCCATGCAGCGCGACAACCTGCCTTGGTACCCAAAAGGAAGCTCTGCATGAAATGACAGTTGACTCCTACGGCGCCCCGGCGACCACGTACCTCACGTTCGCCGGCGCGCCCTCGCCGCCGCGCGCACGCCGGCAATCGCGAACACCACCAGCCCGGCCCAGATCAGGCCGAAGCCGACCAGCTGCGAGGCCGCGAACGGCTCGCGCAGGATCAGCACGCCGACCAGGAACTGCAGCGTCGGGCCGATGTACTGCAGCAGCCCCACCACCGACAGCGGGATGCGGCGCACGCCGTAGGCGAAGGCGATCAACGGCACCGCGCTGACCACGCCGGCCAGCATCAGCAGCACGTCGTTGCCCACGCCCCAGCCGGAGATGAAGCCGCCGCCGTGGCCGCTTTCGGCCCACACCACGTAGGCCAGCGCCGGCCACACCATGAACAGGCTTTCCACGCCCAGCCCGGTCACCGCCTCGACCACCACCAACTTGCGCAGCAGCCCGTACAGGCCGAAGGTGATCGACAAGCCGATCGCGATCCACGGCGCGCGCCCGCTCTGCCAGGTCAGCCACGCCACGCCCAGCGCCGCCAGCGCCACCGCCAGCCATTGCAGCCGGCCCAGCCGCTCGCGCAGCACCACCACGCCCAGCACCACGCTCAGCAGCGGGTTGATGAAATAGCCCAGGCTGGTCTCGACCACGTGGCCGGCGTTCACCGCCCAGATGTACAGGCTCCAGTTGGCACCGATCAGCAGGCTCGCCAGCCCCAGCAGCCAGAACCGCCGCGGCGTGGCCCATACCTCGCGCAGCCAGCCCCAGCCGCGCGTCAGCGCCAGCCCGCCGACCAGCAGCACCGCGCTCCAGACGATGCGGTGGGCGATGATCTGGAACGACGGCACCTCGATCAGCAGGTGCCAGTACAGCGGGAACAGGCCCCAGATGACGAAGGCCAGGGTGGCCGCCAGCAGGCCGTTGCGGTGCTCGACGGGGTTCATGCGCGGCGCATCCGGGCCAGGGTGATGACCACGACGCCGGCCAGGATCACCGCCATCGCACCGATGTCGGCCGCGCCGAAGCGCTCGTGGGCGACCAGCGCGCCCAGCGCCACCGCGATCACCGGGTTGACGTAGGCATAGCTGCTGGCCAGCACCGGGCGCACGTTGTGCAGCAGCCACACGTAGGCGGTGAAGGCGACGATGGAGCCGAACACGCTCAGGTAGCCCACCGCCAGCACGCCCTGCAGCGTCGGCGCCACGGCCATGTGCTCGCCGCGCAGCAGGCCGGCGACGACGAGGATCACGCCGCCGCACAGCATCTGCCCGGCGGCGGTCATGAACGGCGAAGGCAGGTCGCGCCCGCGCGACCAGATCGAGCCGAAGGCCCAGCCCAGCGGCGCGATCAGCAGCAGCACCAGCCCGGTCGGCGTCGCGGTCAGGCTGCTGCCGGCGTTGAGCCAGACCACGCCGGCCAGGCCGATCGCGATGCCCAGCCACTCGCCGCCGGTGACCTTGCCACCGCGCAGCGCCGAGAACAACGCCATCCACAGCGGCACCGAGGCCACCGCCACCGCCGCCAGCCCGGAGGAGACGTCGCGCTCGGCCAGCACCACCATGCCGTTGCCGAGGAACAGCAGGCACAGCCCCATCACCGCCACGGTGCGCCACTGCACCCGCGTCGGCGCGGCCACCCCGCGCCAGCGCAGCAGGCCGTAGAGCACGCCGCCGGCGATGACGAAGCGGGTGCCGGAGATCACCGACAACGGCGGCATGCCGCCTTCCAGCGCCAGGCGGATGCCGAGGTAGGTCGAGCCCCAGACCACGTAGACCAGCAGCAGGGCGACGGCGACGAGGCCGCCACGCGGGGCAGCCTGCACGGGAACGGGTGCGGACATGGGGGAGACCGAAGGAGAACGCGGCAATTCTAGGCGAGCATCGCGGCCGGCGGCGTTACCACCGTCGCAACACCCGGTTGCAGCAACCGCCCCGTAGGAGCGCACCTTGGTGCGCGATGGGGCTTTCCCGGTGAAGCCCCATCGCGCACCAAGGTGCGCTCCTACGAGGGAAAAGCCGACGCGCGGGCAAGCCCTTGTCGCATGGAACGAGCAGCCCGGCCGCCCCACCCTGCCTGCATGACCGGCATGGATTGCCTACCCCGCAAGGGACACCACGCCCTGCGCAAGGGGCGCAGCAGCCTCCCGGGGCACATCTACCACGTCACCGCGACCACCCGGTCACGGGCGCCCCGCTTCGCGGACCACCGCCTCGCACAGGCCGCCTGCCGCTGCTTCGAGGACGCAGCGGTACTGGGCGACGCGAGGCTGCTGACCTGGGTGTTGATGCCGGACCACGCCCATTGGCTGGTGCAGCTTGGGCAACTGCGTTCATTGCCGGGAGCGATCCATGCGCTCAAGGCGTTCAGCACCCGCAACATCCATCGCGAGCTCGGCGGGTGCGGATCGATATGGAGCCGCGCCTACCACGACCATGCCCTGCGCCGGGACGAGGACGTTTTGACGGTTGCCCGCTACATCGTCGCCAACCCACTGCGCGCCCGGCTGGTCAAACGGATCGGCGACTACCCCTACTGGAATGCCATCTGGCTGTAGGAGCGCACCTTGGTGCGCGAAGGGCATTCCCGGTGAAGCCCCATCGCGCACCAAGGTGCGCTCCTACCTGCGCCGCGCGGCGTCGCTGGCTTCGCGCGCGCCACCGAACTCGGCACCTTCGTTCCACTGCGGCCAGTGCCGGCCGTTGGCCAGTTCCAGGCCGAGGTCGTAGACCAGCAGCGTGTCGGCGGCCAGCCCACGCGCGTCCCATTGCGGCGTCCACGCGTCGCAGGGCTGGTGGTAGCAGTTGGCGAAATAGGCATCGCGCAGCGCGCGGCCGGCGGCGACGCCACCCTCCCGCTTGTCCAGCCCGGCACCGACGGTGATCGCCGGCACGCCCTTGCGGGCGAAGGCGAAATGGTCGGCGCGGTAGAAGAAGCCGGCCT
Source organism: Stenotrophomonas daejeonensis (assembly GCF_001431505.1). Classification (GTDB taxonomy): domain Bacteria; phylum Pseudomonadota; class Gammaproteobacteria; order Xanthomonadales; family Xanthomonadaceae; genus Stenotrophomonas; species Stenotrophomonas daejeonensis. Next base: position 83,406 of record NZ_LDJP01000032.1, on the reverse strand, counting down.
CCAGGTTCGGATCGGGCGACCAGCGGCGGCCCCGCGCGCGTGTCACCTGGTCGATGTCCGCTTCCAGCGAGACGCGGCCGTTGCCCCAGGTGGCGATGTCGGCGGTTTCGCCGTCCGGGCTGAACATCTCGATGTTCAACACCGCCGCGGTTTTCTCCAGCGGCGCCAGCGGGTGTTCGGCGTAGTAGCTGGCGCCCAGCAGGCCCTTTTCCTCGGCGGTCAGCGCGATGAAGTACAGCGTGCGCCGTGGGCGCGGACCGGCGGCGAACACCCGCGCCAGTTCCAGCACCGATGCCACGCCGGTGGCATTGTCGATGGCACCGTGGCGCACCGCGTCGCCGTTGGCATCGGGCTGGCCGATGCCGAACGCATCCCAGTGCGCGGAGAAGATCACCGACTCGTCCGGGTAGTTCGCACCTTCCAGCTTCGCCACCACGTTGCGGGTGACCACCGGCTCGCGCTTGACCGTGAAGCGTGCCGAAAGACGCGCGTCACCCAGCGCCAGCGGGCGGAAATCGGCATGCATGGCCTTGCGCTTCTCCGCTTCGAAATCCAGCCCGGCCGCGGCGAAGATGCGCTCGGCCAGCGCGCGCTGCATCCAGCCGCGCAGCGGCGTGTGCTGCGCCAGCGCATCGGCCTTACTGCGCTGGATGTCGAACAGCGGCGAGGTGCCCGACGCCTTCACCGTCGCCCACGGATACGCGGCCGGCGCGGTTTCATGGACGATCAGCACGCCCTCGGCGCCACGCCGCGCGGCCTCTTCGAACTTGTAGGTCCAACGACCGTAATAGGTGACCGCCTTGCCGTCGAACGCGCCCGGCGCATCGCTTTCGAAGTCGGCGTCGTTGACCAGCACCACGGCGATCTTGCCGTGCAGGTCCACGCCCTTGTAGTCGTCCCAGTGCCGCTCCGGCGCGTCGATGCCGTAACCGACGAACACCAGCGGTGCATCCGCCACGTCCACCTCGTCCTGCGGGCGCAGGCTCTGCAGGGTCACGTCCTCGCCGTTGACCAGCCGCACGCGCTCGTCACCGAGTTGCAGGCTGGCCTCCGGCGTGCCCTGCACCTGCGCGCGCACCAGCGGCACCTCCTGTACCCAGCCACCATCCTCACCGCCCGGCTGCACACCGGCCTTGCGGAATTGCTCGATCAAATACTCGACGGTGCGCCGTTCGCCCTCCGTCGCCGGCGCACGGCCCTCGAATTCGTCCGAGGCCAGCACCTGCACGTGCCGCGACAGCGCGTCCGGGTCGATGCTGCCACCGGGCAGGTCGTTGGCCGCACTGGCGATGCCGCCGACGAACAGGCAGGACGACAACAGCAGCATGCGCATGGGGTTCACGGCGGGCACCGGCAACGATGGAAGACGCGGAATTTTACCCGTAGATGCGGGGCTTGCCCCGCATGAAGCTCTCCCGGCAAAGCCCCGTACCGGGCCAGCCCGGTACCTACGGGTTCACGCGGTCCAACCAGCACGCCAGACCCTGCGCGTTGAGCTCGATGTCCAGCGCCAGCACGCGCAGCACGCCGGCATCGTCCAGCCGGCAACCATGCATGCGCGCACGCTCCAGATACAGCTCGCCCAACGCGGCCACCAGCGCGCGATGGCGGTCGGCGCGGCCGGCGCAGGCGCGGGCGATGGCGGTCATCGCGTCGATCTGCACGTGCAGGTCGGCGCCCAGCCGCGCCACGTCCTGCACGCGGCCGTAGTGGGTCAGGTACATCGCTTCCGGCCCCTGCGCCAGCAGCCGCTCGATGGAGACATGCATGGCCTCCGGGTCGAACTGCACCGGCGAGCTGGTGGGAACGATGAAGGCCCCCTGCGCACTGTCCAGTTCGCGGTAGGACAGGCCGAAGGTGTCGCCGGTGAACCAGCTACGGCTGGCCGCGTCCCACACGCACAGGTGGTGGCGCGCATGGCCGGGCGTGTCGATGCACAGCAGTTCGCGCCCGGCCAGCGACAGCCGGTGGCCGTCCCCGGCCACCACCACGCGCTCGGCCGGCACCGGCACGATGTCGCCATAGCTGCGCGCCATTTCCGCCTCGCCATAGACCGCGGTGGCGCCGGCGATCAGCCGCGCCGGGTCGATCATGTGCGGCGCGCCGCGCGGATGCACCAGCAGCCGCGCGTTCGGCAGTCGTTGCAGCAGCGCGCCAGCGCCACCGGCGTGGTCGAGGTGGACGTGGGTGAGGATCAGCCAGTCGATGGCATCCGCGCCGAGCCCGGCCTGCCCGGCCGCGTCCAACAGCCGCGGCACGGCATGGCTGGTGCCGCAGTCGACGAACGCGCCGCGCCCGTCCTCGACCAGCAAGTAGGCCGCGTCGAAATGGTCGCGCTGGAACGCGGTGTCTATGGTGTGGATGCCGTGGCTGGCGGTCATGCGGTGGCTCCGGTCATGCGCCGCCCGATGCTGTCATCCGCATCGATGCGCGGCAATACGGCTTTTGTAGGAGCGACGCGAGTCGCGATGAAGCTTTCCCGGCGATGCCTGGTCGCGACTCACGTCGCTCCTACGGACGGCGCAGCACGCGCGGGCGCAGCAGCAGGGCCAGCGCCATCACCGCGAGAAAGCCGCCGTAGGCATAGAGCACGGCGAGGATCTGCTTCCACATGCTGTCCACGTCGGCCTCGGCCGCGCCGGTGGCATAGCCCCAGTGCATGCCGACGATGCTGAGCAGCAGCGCCAAGGCCAGCGCCGCGCCGTCGAACAGGGTGCGCAGGCGGTGACGCGGCTGGCGCGGGAACCACCAGTACAGCGCGCTCATCACGCAGAACCAGGGCAGGAACAGCAACAGCGACAACCAAGCCATCAGCGACTCCTGGCGACGTTCAAGCCCCTCTCCCTTCGGGGTGAGAGGAGCCGTTTGCGAACCAGTGGTTCGCGGCTCATCGAGCGCCCTTGCGCCAGCGCAAGGGCCCGGGCGCGGAGCGGGGGTTGGGGTGAGGGGCAACGAAGCCCAGATAATTCAACCATCATGGACTCCGTTTGCCCCCATCCGCCCCTTCGGGGCACCTGCATACGGCACATCCATGTGCTTCACCCTTCGGGCGGCTTCGCCGTGCAGCCCGGCAATCCTGCCGGGCTGTCTCCCGGAGAGAGAAGGAAAGGCATTGCGCAAGTTATTCGCGCAGTGCAGCCAGCGCAGCCAGCACCTGCTCCACTTCCGCTTCCAGCTTGAACGACTCGCTTTGCAGGGCATCGCCGTGCTCGGCCTGCTTCAGCGCGGCGACCAGCTGGCCGGCGTCGCGCGGCGAATCGAAGCCTTCGCTCTGGATCAGCAGCCGGCCTTCACCATCGAGCAGCTTGAAATGGAAGCGGCCGTCCGCCTCGCGGTACTGCTTGAACTGCGGCAGCGCGGCCTTGGCCGCGGCCGTGGCACGCGGGGTGTCGCCGGCCGCGGCCAGGTCGCGCAGACCCACTGCGTAGCGCAGTTCCTTCAGCAGCGGGATGGCGAAGCGCTCGCGCAGCTCCTGCCCACGCCGGCGCAGCAGGGCCTCGATCCGCTCAGGCTCGGCCATCAGCGCGTTGTAGCGCTCGCGCAGCGGCGACAGCTCGGCGTCGATGCGCTCGAACAGCTGCTGCTTGGCCTCGCCCCAGCCGATGCCGTCGGCGAAGGCCCTGGCGAACGCGGCGCTCTGCTCCGGCGTGGCAAAGGCCTGGTACATCTGGAACAGCGCCGAGCCCTCGGTGTCCTTCGGCTCGCCAGGCGCGCGTGAGTCGGTGAGGATCGAGAACACCAGCTTCCTCAGCTCCTCGCGCGGGGCGAACAGCGGGATGGTGTTGTTGTAGCTCTTGCTCATCTTGCGGCCGTCCAGGCCCGCCAGCGTCGCCACCTGCTCGTCGATCGCCGCCTCCGGCAGCGCGAAATGGTCCTTGCCGTAGATGTGGTTGAAGCGCTGGGCGAAGTCGCGCGCCATCTCGATGTGCTGGATCTGGTCGCGGCCCACCGGCACCTTGTTGGCGTTGAAGATCAGGATGTCGGCGGCCATCAGCACCGGGTACATGAACAGGCCCGCGCTGATGCCGGCATCGTCGTCGACGCCCTCCTCGCGGTTCTTGTCCACCGCCGCCTTATAGGCGTGGGCGCGGTTGAGGATGCCCTTGCCGGCGACCACGGTGAGGTACCAGGTCAGCTCGGTGGTCTCGGGAATGTCGCTCTGCCGGTAGAACCACACCTTGTCCGGGTCCAGCCCGCAGGCCAGCCAGCTGGCGGCGATCTCCAGCGTCGAGCGCTGGGTGCGCACCGGGTCCTGCGCCTTGATCAGGCTGTGCAGGTCGGCCAGGAAGAAGAAGCTCTCGATGCCCTGGGTGCGACTGGCGGCGATCGCCGGGCGGATCGCGCCGACGTAGTTGCCCAGGTGGGGAGTGCCGGAAGGAGTGATGCCAGTGAGAACGCGGGTGGTCATGAACACGGGAATGCAGGCGGATGAACGCGCCCAGTGTAACCGCCCGCCCGCCGTCGCCGATGGAAAGCGGGCGGGCCGCATGCCGCGGCCCGCCCGTCCCGTCCATCCACCCGTGCCCGGTCAGTGGTAGTCCGGGTAGTCCTTGCGCAGCGCCTTCTCGAAATCGCGGATCTCGGTTTCGGCGCGGTCCTTGGCCCAGCCATAGCGTTCCTGCAGGCGCCCGGCCAGGTATTCGGCGTTGCCCTCGGCCACCTGGAAGTCGTCGTCGGTCAGGTCGCCCCACTTGGCCTGCGCCTTGCCCTTGATCTGGCTCCACTTGCCGGAAATGATGTCTTTGTTCATGTAGGTTCTCCTTGCGAAGGGGGAGCGGCGCTCTTGCCGCGCAACCACCTTGCCAAGGCCGTTGTTGGTGCCCGGTCCACGGTTCGTTTGCCGGCGCTGACGTTCTTGAACGCGCCGTGACCCCGCGGCCGGGACCGGTAACGAAAAGGGCCGGCGATCGCCGGCCCTTCCGCTTGCCTTGATGCGCGGTGGATCAGTGGCCGGTGGCCGCGTCCTCCACCTTCTCGCCCGCCTTCTGCACATCCTTGCCGGCACCGGCAATGGTGTTGCAGCCGGCCAGCATCGCCATCGCGTACATCGACAACAGCACCAGCACGAGCAAACGCTTCATCGGGTTTCTCCTCGTCACGGGTTCAATGCACGGGTTCAGCACCTGCCGTCCTTGCAATCCTGGGCCTTGTCCTCGACCTTCTCGCCTGCCTTCTGCATGTCCTTGCCGGCGCCGGCGACGGTGTTGCAGCCGGCGAGCACCAGCGGGAACAACCCCAGCACGGCCAGTATCAGCACTCGCTTCATCCACCTTCTCCTCGTTCAGTGATTGGCGGTCGCGGCGGGCCGCGAAGCTCCCCGGCCACCGCTTCCGCGTGAGGCAAATCTGGCGGCTGCGCCGTGCAGCGCACGTGAACGCGACCGGCCGCTGTTCAGCGATGTGCAGCCGGCATCAATCGCGCATCAGCGTGGACTTGCCGAACAGGCTTTCGACCAGGTCCACCGCCAGCTTGGCGGTGCGGTTGCGGCGGTCGAGCAGCGGATTCAGTTCGACGATGTCCAGCGAGCCCATCAGCCCGGTGTCGGCGATCATCTCCATCACCAGCTGCGCCTCGCGGTAGTTCACCCCGCCCGGCACCGTGGTGCCCACGCCGGGGGCGATGGACGGGTCGAGGAAATCCACGTCGAAGCTGACGTGCAGGTGGGTGTTGCCGTCGATGCCGGCCAGCGCCGCTTCCATCGTGCGCTTCATGCCGGCCTCGTCGATGTAGCGCATGTCGTACACGTCCACCTGGTGCTGCTTGATCAGGCGCTTCTCGTCCTGGTCCACCGAGCGGATGCCGATCTGCCGCACCTGCTGCGGCGAGATCGCCGGCGAAGTGCCGCCCAGCTTGGTCAGCGCATCCGGCCCCAGCCCGCACAGGCAGGCCACCGGCATGCCGTGGATGTTGCCGGACGGGGTGACCTCGGAGGTGTTGAAGTCCGAGTGCGCGTCCAGCCACAGCACGCGCAGGTCCTTGCCCTGCTCGCGGCACCAGCGCGCCACCGCGGTGACCGAGCCCATGCCGAGGCAGTGGTCGCCGCCGAGCATGATCGGCAGGCGCCCATCGCGCAGTTCGGCATAGGTGGCATCCATCAGCGCGCGGTTCCACGCCACCACCTCGTCGAGATGGCGGTAACCGTCCACCGGCGCGGTCCACGGGTTGCGCGGCCCCTGCAGGTTGCCGACGTCGCGTACGTCCACGCCGCGCGCGGCCAGCGCCTCGGGCAGCCCGGCGATGCGCAGCGCCTCCGGCCCCAGCCGCGCGCCGCGGTGGCCGGCACCGACGTCGGTGGGCACGCCGATCAATGAAACAGGACGAGAACTGACCATGATTCCTCCGTTGCAAATGAAAGCATTCTAGCCAATGGCCACGCCCGCCACCCGCGGCGACGCAGCAGCGGGGGCGGGAAAACGCAGGGAATGGTGCCGCTTATCCGAATCGAACGGATGACCTACTGTTTACAAGACAGTTGCTCTACCGACTGAGCTAAAGCGGCATGGAGGCGATGCCTGCGCGACGGGCAGGATGGTATCCGCGGGCCGGAGGCCGGCGGGCATTCTAGCTAGCGCAGCCGTGCGCAATCCAGCACTTGTTGCCGCTGCGCGCCGCTGCGGCGCTGCAGGGCCGCGGCCGGCACCGTACCGGCGTGGGCGGCATCCAGCCACCAGCTGGACGCTTCCTCGCCACCGCTGGTGAGCAGCTGCGCCGGGAAACCGGCCTCGACCAGCGTGGCCTGGCGGCGCTCGGCGCCTTCGCGGCTGCGATACTGGCCCAGGGCAATCGCATTGGCTTCCTCGCCCTGGCCCATGATGAAGTAGTCGCCGAAGCCGGCGTCGGCGATGCGCTTGGCCGTGGCCTGCGCTTCCTCGCGGGTGGCCGCCGGCGGCAGGATGACCCGGTAGCTGCTGGCCGCCCGGGGCGGCACTTCGCGCAGGTGCGAGCGCAGCAGGTCCGCGCCCAGCGTCGCCACCGCCGCCTGTGCCCGTGCCTTGTCGGCGAACGGGCCGAGGCTGAGGCAACGCTCGGCGGCGGAATCCGCGGCGGCTGGTGGATCGGCAGCCTCCGCCGCGGGAGGCGCGGCTACTGCGGCGGTTGCCGGCAGCGCCTCCGGCACCACCAGTTCCAGCCTTGCCACGCCGGTTTCGGCTGGCTCGGGTGGCGACGGTTCGGGCGCGCGCGGCGCCATCCACCACAGGGCAACGCCGACGTTGAGAATGGCCAGCACGACGATCAGGAAGCGATTCAGCATGGGGCGATCCTAGCCTCCCGCGGCGCTTTGGTGCAGCGCCCAGCGCGCCAGGCCATCCAGCACCAGCGCAGGCCGGTGTTCGGCGCCCGGCAGCAAGGGCAGCAGCGGTGCGGCACCGCCGCCATGCACCCACAGCACCGGCTCGACCCCCAGCTCGGCGGCGCCGAGGCGCAGGCTGCGTTCGACCAGCGCCACCGCCGCGCCGTCGCAGCCCGACGCCAATGCATCGGCGGTGTCGTTGGCGAACTCCGCATAGTCGCCGCCGCTGGCCGGCAACTGCACCGCACGCGCATGCAGCGCCTCACGCATGGTGGTGGGCGAAGCGCCGATGCGGCCGCCACGGTGCAGGCCACCGGCATCCATCAGGTCGATGGTCAGCGCGGTGCCGACGCCGACCACCAGCACCGGCTGGCGCATGCGTGCGGCGGCCAGCAGGGCGAGGAAGCGGTCGACGCCGAATTTCTCCGGGCGCGCATAGGCGATCCTCACCCCGGCGCATTCGGGCAGGGTGCGGGCCACGCGCACCTGCGCGAAGCGTTCGCGCAGCAGCGCCATCACCGTCACGGTCAGCGCCGGCGCGGCGACGCTGGCCACCCAGGCGGTATCGCCCTGCGGCAGCGCTTCCAGCGCCGCGGTGGTCATCGCCTCGGCGCCATGCGCCCAGGCCTGCACGTCGCCGGCGGCCTCCCCGGCCAACGGCGCGAACTTGAAACGGGAATTGCCCAGGTCGAACAACCAGTCGTTCATTGCGCCCTCACGCTGACTTCGCCGGCATGGAAATGGCGCTCGGCGCCCCCGATGCCTACCCGCAGCGCGCCGTCCTCGGCCAGGCCACGGGCAATGCCTTCGTGGAGGACGCCGCCCTCTTCCACCCGCACGTGGCGGCCGGCCAGCACGTCCAGCGCGGCGTAGCGCGGCAGGAACGGCGCCAGCCCCTGCCGCTCGAACTGGTCCAGCGCCGGCAGCAGGTGCGACAGCAGGACGGCCACGACCGTGTTGCGCGATACCGGCGCGCCGGCCAGCGTATCCAGGTCGGTCCACGGCTGGTCGATGGCCGGCACCACCGCCGCCGGCATGCGCACGTTCAGGCCCAGCCCGACCACCGCCCGCGCCGGCCCGGCGAATTCGCCGCCGCCCTCCACCAGCAGCCCACCCAGCTTGCGGCCATCGACCAGCAGGTCGTTGGGCCATTTCAGGCCGACCCCGGCGATGCCCAGCGCCTGCAGCGCCTCGCCGACCGCCACGCCCGCGGCCAGGCTCAGCCCGCCCATGCGCGACAGGCCACCGGCAAACGCACGCGACAGCGACAGGTAGATGTTCGCGGCCAGCGGCGAGGCCCATTGCCGGCCGCGGCGACCTCGGCCGCCGGTCTGGCGTTCGGCCAGCAGCACCTCGGTGCCGCGCAAAGGTGCGCTGCGCCGCAGCAATTCACTGTTGGTCGAGCCCAGCGTCCAGCCGATTTCCAGCCCCGCCATCGCAGCGGCCACGGCCGGGTCCAGCTGCGCCAGGATGCGCTCGCGGTCCAGCAGTTCCAGCGGCTGCAATAGCCGGTAGCCGTCGCCGGCGCGGCCCTCTATCGCTACCCCGGCCGCGCGCAGGCCCTGTATCCGCTTCCATATCGCGGCCCGGGTCTGGCCCAGTTCGCGCGCCAGCGCGTCGCCGGACAGGGCGCCCGCCCCCAGTTTGGCCAACAGCTCGCGGTCGTCCACGGCAACCTTTCCTCCCGGCAGAGCGGCAGATTATGCGGGAAGCCACCCGCGGCCCCTACCGGCCCGGCGTGGAAAGCAGGCTAGAATCGGTAGCTCGACCGCTCCCGGACAATGACGATGCGCCGTACCGCCCATTGCCTGATCCTGCTGCTGGCCCCCCTGGCCGCAGCCGCGCATGCCGCGGACGCATTCGACAGCCCGGCATCCGGCGGTTGCAGCTACGCGCCCGGCGAGGTGGAGCGGGTGGCGGCGCCGGCCGCCTCGGTGAACCTGGCCAACACTCCGCCGCCGGCCAAGCACGCCGTGCCGCCCACGCCGCCGCAACAGGCCGGTGGCGGCAGCGACGAAGAGGTGATCCCGCGCCTGCGCGCGCCGAAGTGGCACCGGCTGCTGCCGGGGATGTTCCGCTGATCCAGTCGTTCCTGCGCCGCTGGCGGCGCACGCCCGCCCAACTCGACGACGCGCTCTGGCAGCAGGTCTGCCGGGATTGCCCGTGGCTGCGGCCGCTGGACGACGCGCGCATCGCGCGACTGCGCGGGCTGGTGCTGCTGTTCCTGCAGCGCAAGGCCATCACTCCGGTCGCGGGGCTGGAACTGGACGACGCCCAGCGCCTGCTGCTGGCCGCGCTGTGCTGCCTGCCGCTACTCGAGTTCGGCCGCGAAGGCCTGCATGGCTGGTCGGAGCTGGTGGTGTACCCGGATGCCTTCCGCGTGCGCCGCAGCCATACCGATGCCGCCGGCGTGCTGCACGAATGGGACGACGAGTTGATCGGCGAGGCCTGGGACAGCGGCCCGTTGCTGCTGTCGTGGGCCGACGTGCAGGCCGACATCGCCGACCCGCAGGCCGGTTTCTGCGTGGCGGTGCACGAGATGGCGCACAAGATCGACGTGCTCGATGGCGCGATGGACGGCACCCCGCCGCTGCCGCGCGACTGGCAGCGGCAATGGGCGCGCGATTTCCAGCAGTGCTTCGATGCCTTCTGCGCGCGGGTGGATGCCGGCCGCGACACCGCCATCGATCCCTACGCCGCCGAGGCGCCGGAGGAATTCTTCGCGGTGGCCAGCGAATACCACTTCTCCGCGCCACGGCTACTGGAACGGGAGATGCCGGCGGTGGCCGCGCACCTGCGGCGCTTCTACGGGCCGTCGCCGTTCGCCGGCGCGCACGCTCTGCTGCCCTGACCATTGTTGCAGGAGCCACGTGAGTCGCGACCGGGTTTTCCCGTTGAAGTCAGGTCGCGACTCACGTCGCTCCTGCATCGCTCTCACAGGCCTGACGGCAGCTTCACTTCAAAGCGCGCGCCACCCAGCTCCGTCGAGCGCTTGACCTGCAGCTCGCCGCGGTAGTCGCGGATCAGGTCCTGCACGATCGACAGGCCGATGCCGTGGCCCTGCACGCGCTCGTCGCCGCGCACGCCACGCTGCAGCACCTTGGCGATGTTGTCCTCGGCGATGCCGGGGCCATCGTCATCGACCGCCAGTTCCAGCCCGGCGCGGCGCCCCGGTGCACACGGGATCGGCCGCGCGGTCAGCAGCACCCGGCGCCTGGCCCACTTGAAGGCGTTCTCCAGCAGGTTGCCGAGCAGCTCCTGCAGGTCGCCGGCCTCGCCGTAGAACTTGACGCCCGGCTCCAGCTCGAACTCGCACAGCACGCCCTTGGCGGCATAGACCTTTTCCAGCCCGCGCACGATTTCCTCGGCGCTGGCCTCGATCGGCACCGGCGCGGAGAACAGCTTGTGCCCGGACGAGGCGGCGCGCGCCAACTGGTAGGACACCAGGTTGTTCATGCGCTGCAGCTGCACGTCCAGTTCCTCGCGCAGCGCGGTTTCGTCGGCGCCGCCGTCGAGCTGCGTGCGCAGCACCGCGATCGGCGTCTTCAGGCTGTGCGCCAGGTCGGCCAGGGTATTGCGCTGGCGCTCCAGGTTCTCGCGCTCGCTCTCGATGAAGGCGTTGATGCTGTCGGTCAGCGGCTCCAGCTCGCGCGGGTGCATCTCGCTCATGCGCTCGCGCTCGCCGCGCTGCACCCGGGTCAGTTCGTTGATGACGTGCTTGAGCGGGCGCAGGCTCCATTGCAGCACCAGCGTCTGCAGCAGCAGCAGGATCAGGCCGGTGACGCCCAACCAGAACCACACCGCGTTGCGGAACACGCGCAGCTGCTTGCCCAGCGCGCGCGAATCCTCCAGCACGTAGATGGTGTACGGGAACTCGGCCTCCGGCCCGCCGTCGCCGCCCCACACCAGCCCGATGCCGTAGCGGTAGACCTCGCCGGGGCTGCCGTCGATCTGGGTGATCGGCAGCGGGCCTTCGAAGGTTTCCTGCCGCGGCCGCAACATGCGCGTGCCGACCTCGGGCAGGATCGGCCCTTCGGCGGACAGCGAGTTGCCGTGGCCGCCGGGCATCACCACCTGCAGGTACAGGCCGCTGCCGGGCACATCGAAGCGCGGGTCCGGCGGCTGCTCGCGGATGTACAGCGAGCGGTCGCGGGTGAAGTCGATGCCGCCGGCGTAGGCGGTGGCATAGTTCTTCAGGCGTTCGCTGAGGTTGTCGCGCGCGGCCTGGCCGAACGAGGCGTCCAGTGCATAGCCGGCCAGTGCCAAGAAGGCGACCAAGCCGACCGACGCGGACAGCAGCTGGCGCGCCTGCAGCGAACGCGGCCGCCAGCGCCGGAAGAACCAGAGACGGCCAAAGACCATTGCAGGCGCGCGGTGCGGTGGATCAGCCTTCGTGGTTGCGCGGGATCGCGAAGCGGTAGCCGCGGCCGCGCACGGTCTCGATCGGCTTGAGCTCGCCGTCCGGGTCCAGCTTCTTGCGCAGGCGGCCGATGAACACTTCCAGCACGTTCGAGTCGCGGTCGAAATCCTGCTGGTAGATGTGCTCGGTCAGGTCGGCCTTCGAGACCAGTTCGCCGGCATGCATCATCAGGTATTCGAGCACCTTGTACTCGTAGCTGGTCAGGTCGACGTTGCTGCCGCCGACACTGACCGTCTGCGCGGCCAGGTCCAGCGCCACCGGGCCGCATTCCAGCGTCGGCTTGCTCCAGCCGGCGGCGCGGCGCAGCAGCGCGTTGACGCGGGCCAGCAGCTCCTCGACGTGGAACGGCTTGACCAAGTAGTCGTCGGCGCCCTGCTTGAGGCCCTCGACCTTGTCCTGCCAGCTCGAACGCGCGGTCAGGATCAGCACCGGGAACTTCTTGCCCTCGTCGCGCAGCGCCTTGATCAGCTCCATGCCCGACATCTTCGGCAGGCCGAGGTCGATGATGCCGACGTCGAACGGCACCTCGCGGCCCATGTACAGGCCTTCCTCGCCGTCCTGCGCCGCATCGACGGCAAAGCCTTCGCGCTTGAGCCGGGCTGCCAGGGTCTCGCGCAGCGGGGCTTCGTCTTCGACCAGAAGGATACGCATGAACTCTCCCTGATTGCTTTGGCCGGCTCGGTGCCGGGCATTGTGCGGATTGCGGTACGGCGGACTATGCCAGTTCAGGAGTTATCGGCGCGTGGTGACCGCTGGCGGCCCTGTGCCGGGCCGCCGGGGCCACGCATGCGCGCGGCGGGGGCCTCGTCGTCCATGTAGCGGACCCGGCCGCGGTCGTCCATGTACTTCACGCGGTTGATGTCGCGCCCGTCGTAGGGCACCCGCTCGGCGCCGAGGATGCGGCCGCCGGTTTCGCGCTGCACGCGGCGCACCGAATCGGACAACGAGGAACGCGGCTGCGGCCGCTCGCTGTTCTGTACCTGCATGCGCGGCGCAGCCATGCGCATGCCGAGGTCCGCCGGTTCCTTGCGCGCTTCCTGTGCGGACGCCGGCGTGGCGGCCACGACGGCCAGCGCCACGGCGGCGACTACGAGCGGGAGATGACGCGGAAGCGGGAGCATGGGGTGATCCTATCGGACTGCGACGGAACGTTCAAAATACGTGAAAGCAGGAGTCCACGGGGAACCGTTCGAGCCCTGCCAAACTGCCGCAAATTCTTGATTTTTAGGGGTGAATCCGATATGAACCCTGCCCGCGAAACATTGCTCTGGCTGCCCTTCGTCGGGCCCCATTCAGCTTGCCGCGGCGCGTTCGGCCTGTTCCCGGGTGACCTGCACCGCCTGTTCGAGCAGTGACCAGTCGGCACCGGGGCGGTGCGCTCCTTCGCTGAGCACCTTGCGGAAACCGCGCCCGCCCGGCTGCCCGTGGTACAGCCCGAGCAGGTGGCGGGCGATGTGCTTGAGCGCCAGCCCGCGCTGCAGTTGCGCTTCCACATACGGGCGCAATTGCTCCAGCAGGTCCTCGCGGCTGCGCAGCGGCATGCCGGTCTGCGCCGCTTCCAGCGCATGCAGCACGTAGGGGTCGTGGTAGGCGGCGCGGCCGAGCATCACCCCGTCGACGTGCACCATCTGCGCCTGCGCCGCCTCCACCGTGGCGAGGCCGCCGTTGAGCACCACCGGCAACGCCGGGCGCTCGCGCTTGAGGCGGTGCGCCCAGTCGTAGCGCAGCGGCGGGATCTCGCGGTTTTCCTTCGGCGACAGCCCCTTCAGCCACGCATTGCGCGCATGCACGACGATCATCGCCGCGCCGGCCCGTACCTGCCGGTCAACGAAGGCGGCGAAGGTGGCGTAGTCGTTGTCCTCGTCCACGCCCAAGCGGCATTTCACCGTGACCGGGATGTCCACCGCCGCGACCATCGCCGCCACGCACTCGCCCACCAGTTCCGGCTCGCGCATCAGGCAGGCGCCGAAGCGCCCGGCCTGCACCCGGTCGGACGGGCAGCCGCAGTTGAGGTTGACCTCGTCGTAGCCCCAATCGGCGGCGATGCGCGCGGCCTGCGCTAGCAGGGCCGGCTCGCTGCCGCCCAGTTGCAGCGCCAGCGGATGCTCGCTGGCATCGAAGCCGAGCAGGCGCCGGCGGTCGCCGTGGATCACCGCATTGGCGTGCACCATCTCGGTATACAGCCGCGCGCCGGGCGCGAGGACGCGGTGGAACACCCGGCAATGCGAGTCGGTCCAATCCATCATCGGCGCCACCGAAAGGCGCAGGGAGGCGGCGTAGCGCGGGTCGTGGAGCGGCTGCAAGGCGAAACGTGTCCGTGGGGAAGTCGGCCCCGGCTGGCGCGGGGGACGCCAAGGGTAAACGAAGCGCCTGAACCGGGCCGCTCCCGGCCCCGGCACGCCCACGCTTGACCGGCAGCGGGTGCGCGCCTATCTTGTGCGCGCCGAAGGTATTCATCGCTTCATTCGGATGAAGGGATGAAATTAAACGGGAATCCGGTGAAGCGCGCCCGCAAGGCCCGCCATTCCGGAGCTGCCCCGCAGCGGTGAATGGAAACGACCGCCGTCAAATCAGCACTGGGCCGCCGTGCCCGGGAAGCGACGGCCACTAGGCGGACGCAGCCGCGTCCACGTCCATCAGCCCGAATACCGGCCTGGGCCGGGAGGCGCGTCGCCTCCTGTTTCGACCTGGCGTCTCCGCGGGGAGGCGGCCGGACCGCACGCGCGTCCCCGCGTGGCGGCCCTGCCTGCCTTCGCCACGGAACCCGGTTCGCCCGCGGGGGCGAAGGTCGCTGGCGTGGTGATGGCACGGCCCGGTGGCCGTTGCGGCAGCGCGCGGTTCCTTCGTTCCTCAATGCCCATGCAATGAGGAAAGTGTCATGACTAGCGTTACCAACCTGGGGTTTCCCCGCATCGGCGCGCGCCGCGAACTCAAGCGCGCGCTGGAAAGCCACTGGCGCGGCGAAACCGATGCCGCGCAGCTGCAGGCCACCGCCGCCGGACTGCGCGCGCGCCATTGGAAGCTGCAACGCGAGGCCGGCGTGGACCTGCCGCCGAGCAACGATTTCTCGCTGTACGACCACGTGCTCGACACCGCGTTCCTGTTCGACGCCATTCCCGAGCGCTACCGCGCCCTGGCCGAGCGCGATCCGCTGGCCGCCTACTTCGCGATGGCGCGCGGCCTGCAGAAGCCCGGCATCGACCTGCACGCACTGGAAATGACCAAGTGGTTCGACACCAACTACCACTACCTGGTGCCGGAACTGCACGCCGGCCAGCGCTTCGCGCTGCGCGGCGACAAGCCGTTGGCCGAGTACCGCGAGGCCAGGGCGCTGGGCATCGAAACCCGTCCCGTGCTGCTCGGGCCGGTGAGCTTCCTGCTGCTGTCCAAGACCACCGACGGCAGCCACCCGCTGGACCTGCTCGACGCGCTGCTGCCGGTCTACGTGCAGTTGCTGACGGCGTTGAAGGATGCAGGCGCGCAGTGGGTGCAGCTGGACGAGCCGGTGCTGGTGCAGGATCTGGACGACGCCGCGCGCGCCGCGTTCGAGCGCGCCTACGCCCATCTGGCCGAAGCACCGCACCCGGACATCCTGCTGGCCACCTATTTCGGCGCGCTCGACGACAACCTCGCGCTGGCCGCCGCGCTGCCGGTGCAGGGCCTGCATGTGGACTTGGTACGCGCACCGGAACAACTCGATGCGGTGCTGCGCGCGCTGCCGGCCGGGCGCGTGCTGTCGCTGGGGCTGGTCGATGGCCGCAACATCTGGCGCAACCCGCTGGACAACGCGCTGATCCTCGCCCGTTACGCGCGCGGCCACCGTGGCGACGGTCCGCTGTGGCTGGCGCCGTCGTGCTCGCTGCTGCATTGCCCGGTCGACCTGACGCTGGAAAAGAAGCTCGACGCGGAACTGCGCGGCTGGCTGGCGTTCTCGCGGCAGAAGCTCGACGAGCTGCGGCTGCTGGCCGACGCGCTCGACGGCCACGCCGGCACCGAGGCCGCGCTGGCGCAGGCGCGCGAGGCGGTGGAGGCCCGGCGGCGTTCGCCGCGCGTGCACAACGCCGCGGTCAAGGCGCGCGTGGCCGCGCTCACCGCCGCCGACGCCACCCGTGCCACCCCGCACGCGCAGCGCCTGCCGTTGCAGGCGGCGGCATTGCGCCTGCCGCCCTTCCCCACCACCACCATCGGCTCGTTCCCGCAGACACTGGAAGTACGCGAGGCGCGCGCCCGCAACAAGGCCGGCAAGCTCGCCGACGCCGACTACGAGGCCTTCCTCGAACGGCAGACCGAGCAGTGCGTGCGCGAGCAGGAACGGATCGGGCTGGACGTGCTGGTGCACGGCGAGTTCGAGCGCAACGACATGGTCGAGTACTTCGGCGAGCAACTCGACGGCTTCGCCTTCACCGGCAACGGCTGGGTGCAGAGCTATGGCTCGCGCTGCGTGAAGCCGCCGGTGATCTACGGCGACGTCAGCCGCCCGGCGCCGATGACGGTGCGCTGGTCGCAGTACGCGCAGTCGCTGACCGACAAGCCGATGAAGGGCATGCTGACCGGCCCGGTGACGGTGCTGCAATGGTCGTTCGTGCGCGACGACCAGGAGCGCGCGCAGACCTGCCGGCAGATCGCGCTGGCGCTGCGCGACGAGGTCAACGACCTGGAAGCGGCCGGCATCGCCGCGATCCAGATCGACGAGCCGGCGCTGCGCGAAGGCCTGCCGCTGCGCCGCGCGCAATGGCCGGCCTACCTTGGCTGGGCGGTGGAGGCCTTCCGCATCAGCGCCAGCGGCGTGGGCGACGCCACCCAGATCCACACCCACATGTGCTACGCGCAGTTCAACGACATCATCGACTCGGTGGCGGCGCTGGATGCGGACGTGATTTCCATCGAAACCTCGCGCTCGCGGATGGAACTGCTCGATGCGTTCGCGCGCTTCGACTACCCCAACCAGGTCGGCCCCGGCGTCTACGACATCCACTCGCCGCGCGTGCCCGACCGCAGCGAGATGGTGGACCTGCTGCGCAAGGCCGCCGAGGTCCTGCCGGCGCGGAAGCTGTGGGTGAACCCGGACTGCGGCCTGAAGACCCGCGGCTGGGCGGAAACCCGGGCGGCGCTGACCGCGCTGGTCGAGGCGGCACGGGAGATGCGCGGGGAGGCGGTTGCCGCATGACACACGAACGCGCCGCCGTGCATCGCGGCGGCGCGTTCCATCATCGCCACGGGCTCAACCGCGGCGGAAGCAGAAACTGGCGAAACCCGCGCGCAGGCGATGCAGGTCCACGTCGTCCTCGGCGATGCGGGCACGCCCTTCGCCGCGGCACTCCTGCAACGCCCAATGCGCCACGCCGCGCGCAACCAGCCCTTCGGCGAGGCGGTACAGCGCCTGCACCGGGAACAGCGTCGGGTGCCAGGTGGTGCGGCATTCGTAGGCCACGCCGCTGGCCAGCACCGCGTCCAGCGCTTCGCCCACCGGGCCGGCGCTGCCACGGCGGCCGGTCACCGCGTCGTGGTGTTCGGCGGGGGCCTTGATGTCCAGCCCGATCCAGTCCAGCTGCGGCAACACCCGGCGCAGCCGCGCCGGGTACATGCCGCCGCTGTGCAGGCCGATCCGGTAACCCATCGCCTTCACCCGCGCGATGGCCTCCGGCAGCGCGGCCTGCGCGGTCGGCTCGCCGCCGGAGAACACCACCGCGTCGAGCAGCCCGCGGCGGCGTTGCAGGAAGGCCGTCACCTGCGCCCAGTCCAACTCAACCGGCCCGCGCGCAGGCAGCAGCTCCGGGTTGTGGCAGTAGCCGCAGCGCCACGGGCAGCCCTGCAGGAACAACACCGCCGCCAGCCCGCCGGGAAAGTCGATGCTGGTCAGCGGCGTCATTCCACCGACGCGGATCATGCGGCCCTGCGCACCGGGGTTTCGCTGAAGAAGCGCCGTTGCGCGTGCTCGCCCTGCTTGCCGATGTTGAAGCTGGATACCGGGCGGTGGTAGCCCATCACCCGCGTCCACACTTCGCAGCGCTGGCGGTCTTCGTCGCGCAGCGGCGCGGTGGCGGCGGGAGTTGCGGGAATGGCGATGGTGTTCATGCGGTTGTCTCCTCGTGGGACATGACGTCGTCGGTGGTGGGCGACATGGCAGCCGCCCGGGTTTCCGCCAGCAGCCGCTCGTCGCAGCGCGGGCAGAATTCGTGCTCGCCCGCCAGGTAGCCGTGTACCGGGCAGATCGAGAAGGTGGGGGTGACGGTGATGTACGGCAGGCGGAAGCGGCTCAGCGCGCGCCGTACCAGCTCGCGGCAGGCCTCGCCGCTGGAAATGCGCTCGCCCATGTACAGATGCAGCACGGTGCCGCCGGTGTAGCGCGATTGCAGCGCCTCCTGCCGTTCCAGCGCCTCGAACGGGTCGTCGGTGAAACCCACCGGCAGCTGCGAGGAGTTGGTGTAGTACGGTTTGTCGGCGCTGCCGGCCTGCAGGATGTCCGGCCAGCGGCGGCGGTCCTCCTTGGCGAAGCGGTAGGTGGTGCCTTCGGCCGGCGTGGCTTCGAGGTTGTAGAGCTGGCCGGTGGCTTCCTGGAACGCCACCATCCGCGCACGCACGTGGTCGAGCAGGCGCAGGGCGAAGGCGTGGCCCCACTCGCTGGTCAGGTCGTGCGCATCGCCGCTGAAGTTGCGGATCATCTCGTTGATGCCGTTCACCCCCAGCGTCGAGAAATGGTTGCGCAGGCTGCCGAGGTAGCGCTTGGTGTACGGGTACAGGCCGTCGTCGATCAGTTGCTGGACGGTGCTGCGCTTGATCTCCAGGCTGCGCCGGCCCAGCTCCAGCAGTTCGTCCAGCCGCGCGAACAGCGCGGCCTCGTCGCCGCGGTGCAGGTAGCCCAGCCGTGCGCAGTTGATCGTCACCACGCCGAGGCTGCCGGTCTGCTCGGCGCTGCCGAACAGGCCGTTGCCGCGCTTGAGCAGCTCGCGCAGGTCCAGCTGCAAACGGCAGCACATCGAGCGGATCATCCCCGGGTCCAGCTCGGAATTGATGAAGTTCTGGAAGTACGGCAGGCCGTACTTGGCGGTCATGTCGAACAGCAGCCGCGCGTTCTCCGATTCCCACGGGAAATCGGCGGTGATGTTGTAGGTCGGGATCGGGAAGGTGAACACCCGGCCGCGCGCATCGCCCGCGCTCATCACCTCGATGTAGGCGCGGTTGATCAGGTCCATCTCCGCCTGCAGCTCGCCATAGGTGAACGGCATTTCCTCGCCGCCGATGAAGGGCGTCTGCTGCTTCAGGTCATCCGGGCACACCCAGTCGAAGGTGAGGTTGGTGAACGGCGTCTGCGTACCCCAGCGCGAGGGCACGTTGAGGTTGAAGATCAGCTCCTGGATGCACTGGCGCACCTCGTCGTAGGACAGCCCGTCCTTGCGCACGAACGGCGCCATGTAGGTGTCGAACGAGGAAAACGCCTGCGCGCCGGCCCATTCGTTCTGCAGGGTGCCGAGGAAGTTGACGATCTGCCCCACCGCCGAGGACAGGTGCTTGGGCGGGCCAGCCTCGACCTTGTTGGGCACGCCGTTGAAGCCTTCGTACAGCAGCGTGCGCAGCGACCAGCCGGCGCAGTAGCCGGCCAGCATGTCCAGGTCGTGGATGTGCAGGTCGGCCTCGCGGTGGGCGCGGCCGATCTCCGGTGGATAGACCCGCTCCAGCCAGTAGTTGGCGGTGACCTTGCCGGCCGCGTTCAGAATCAGCCCGCCCAGCGAATAGCCCTGGTTGGCATTGGCGTTGACCCGCCAGTCGGCACGGCTCAGGTACTCCTCGACCGAGGAAATCGAATCGACCAGATGCCGCCCGGCCGTGGCCGGGGAAGTGCTTGGCTCCATTGACAGCCCCTTCAATCCACAAGATGTTGTGGACATGATTCATGAAAACAACAAGATGTTGTTTGACATGGATCAAGCCGGGGGCTGGTGGCAGGGATACTCGACTCCCCGACCGTGCCGACACGGGGCCGCGGAACCGGCCTCCTTCCCACGGGATTTCCGCGGCTGGAACCTCAGGCGGTGGCCGGCCCGGCCAGCTCCACCGACACCACGCCTTCCACGCCACCCAGCAGCTCGGCCTTGGCCAGCAGCTGCGCGCGCGGCAGCGGCGGATCGCAGTCGATGTCGACGATGTCGTCGCCCTGCTCGCGCGGGCGCAGGGTGATGCGCTTGACCGGCAGGCCGGCGTCGGCGGCCGCCGCTTCCACCCGCGCCAGCGGCGTGCCGGCGGCCACGCGCAGGCGCAGGCGGCCGCTGCGCGCGCGGCGGCGCAGGTAGCGTTGTTCCAACGGCTTGAGCAGGGCCAGGATCGCCCACATCAGCGCCGTGGCCATCACCGCCGCGGCGTACAGGCCGGCGCCAGCGGCCAGGCCAACCGCCGCTACCGCCCACAGGCCCGCCGCCGTGGTCAGCCCACGGATCACCTGCTCGCGCTGCAGGAACAGGATGGTGCCGGCACCGAGGAAACCCACGCCGCTGACCACCTGCGCGGCGATGCGCGAGGGGTCGAGCACGATGTTGGGCTGGCCCAGCACGTCGAAGAAGCCGAAGGCCGAGACGATGATCGCCAGCGCCGAGCCCACGCACACCAGCATGTGCGTGCGCAGCCCGGCCGCCCATTCCAGGCGCCCGCGGTTGATGCCGATCACCGAACCCAGCAAGGCTGCCAGCAGCAGCCGCAGGCCCATTTCCCACCACTGGATCATCGTCGCCTCCGGCGCGTCATCACGGTCCACCGCAGTGTAGACCTTGCAGCCGTGTGGCCTCTCACGAAGCGGTGCGTCGGGCAATGCACGATGGCGGCGCTACAGTAGTCGCCCCCATCACGGAACCTGCGCGATGCACCGCAACGACACCGCCCTGCTGGTCATCGACCTGCAACCGGACTTCATGCCCGGCGGCGCGCTGCCCTGCGCCGAGGGCGACGCCATCGTGCCGGGCATCGCCGCACTGCTGGCGGCGCGCCGCTATGCCACCGTCGTCGCCACGCAGGACTGGCACCCGGCCGACCATGCCTCGTTCGCCAGCCGGCACGCCGGGCATTCGCCGTTCGAGACCATCGAACTGCACGGCCATCCGCAGACGCTGTGGCCGGACCACTGCGTGCAGGGCAGCACCGGCGCGGCGCTGCATCCGCAAGTGGATTGGAACCGCGCCGACCTGATCCTGCGCAAGGGCAGCAACCGGCAGGTGGATTCCTACAGCGCCTTTCGCGAAAACGTCGGCCCGGACGGCGGCCGCCCGGCCACCGGGCTGGCCGGCTGGCTGCGCGAACGCGGCATCGCCGAAGTGCACGTGTGCGGGCTGGCGCGCGACTACTGCGTGCTGTGGAGCGCGCAGGATGCGGTGGAAGCCGGCTTCCGCGTGGGTTTCCACTGGGACCTGACGCGCCCGGTCGATGCGGGCAACGACGCCGCCACGCGGCAGGCGCTCGCCGCCGCCGGAATTGCGGTTCTTTGATTGCGGCGATACCGCCAGGGACTCTCTTCCCCTCGTGGTATCCCGGTAGCGCCCGACCGTTGGTCGTGGCGGCGGCGCGAAGCGACGATGGGCTCACTGCCGGCCGTTCGACAGTACCGACCAACGGCCGGCACCCACCTGCAGGCGGGCAGCAGACCCGCAACCGGCATCACCGGAACACCACCGTGCGATGCGCGTTGAGCAGGATGCGGTGCTCGACGTGGCGGCGCACCGCACGGGCCAGCACCAGCGATTCGGTGTCGCTGCCCAGCCGCACCAGGTCGCGCGGGGTCATCGCGTGGTCCACGCGCGCCACGTCCTGCTCGATGATCGGGCCTTCGTCGAGGTCGCAGGTCACGTAGTGCGCGGTGGCGCCGATGATCTTGACCCCGCGCGCATGCGCCTGGTGGTAGGGCTGGGCGCCCTTGAAGCTGGGCAGGAAGCTGTGGTGGATGTTGATCGCGCGCCCGGCCAGCGCCGCGCACAGCTGTGGCGAGAGGATCTGCATGTAGCGCGCCAGCACCACCAGGTCGATGTTCTCGCGCTCGACCAGATCGAGGATCTGCCGCTCCTGCTGCGCGCGGTTGTCCGCGCTCACCGGCAGGTGGTGGAACGGTATCCCGTAGGACCCGGCCAGCGCGGCGAAATCGCTGTGGTTGGACGCCACCGCCGCGACCTCCACCTGCAACTGGCGGCTGTGCGCGCGGAACAGCAGGTCGTTGAGGCAGTGCCCTTGTTTGCTGACCAGCACCAGCAGGCGCGCACGGTGCCGCGCGTCGTGCAGTTGCCAGTCCATCGCGTAGTCCTCGCCCAGCCGTTGCAGGCACTCGCGCACTGCCGGCTCCTCGCCTGCCGAAGCCATGTCGAAGTGCACGCGCAGGAAGAAACGGCCGCTTTCCTCGTCGCCGAACTGCTGCGCGTCGAGGATGTTGCAACCGGCCTCGAACAGCAGGCCGGAAACGCGGTAGACGATGCCGGTGCGATCCGGGCAGGACAGGGTGAGGATGTAGTCGGGGCGCATCGCGCCGAGTCTAGCGGCGGGCAAAATTTTCCGGGGAAACCAAACGACAAGCCCGGTGCCCGCGAAAAGGCGAATTCCCGTGGATGCGGGGCCTGCCCCGCATGGGGCATTCCCCGCGAAGCCCGTGCCGGGCAAGCCCGGCACCTACGCAAAGACGATCCCCGTAGGTGCGGGGCTTGCCCCGCACAGTGCCTTCCCGGCAAAGCCCGCACCGGGCAAGCCCGGTGCCTACGCAAAGACGACCCCTGTAGGTGCGGGGCTTGCCCCGCACAGGACCTTCCCGGCAAAGCCCGTGCCGGGCAAGCCCGGCACCTACGCGAACAACCCGCGCACGCCGTGCGGCTCGCAACGCCGGTAGCGGGGTGCGGCTTCCACCTTCGCGCCCAGTTCGGCTGCCGCATGCCACGGCCAGCGCGGGTCGTAGAGGATGCCGCGGGCGATGCCGATGGCATCGGCACGGCCTTCGGCAAGGATCGCCTCGGCCTGCCGCGCCTCGGTGATCAGGCCCACGGCGATGACCGGCGTGCGCACCTGCGCCTTGATCGCCTCGGCCAGCGGCACCTGGTAGCCGGGGCCGACCGGAATCTGCTGGCGCGGGTCGAGCCCGCCGCTGGAGACGTGGATGAAATCGCTGCCGCGCGCTTCCAGCGCCCGGGCCAGCGCGATGCTCTGCGCGACGTCCCAGCCGCCCTCCACCCAGTCGGTGGCGGAGATGCGCACGCCCACCGCGACGCCGGCCGGCACCGCCGCGCGCACCGCGTCGAACACACGCAGCACCAGCCGCATGCGGTTTTCCAGCGGGCCGCCGTATGCGTCGTCGCGGCGGTTGCTCAGCGGCGACAGGAACTGGTGCAGCAGGTAGCCGTGCGCGGCGTGGATCTCGATCAACTCCAGGCCCAGCCGCGCCGCGCGCCGGGCGGCCTCGGCGAACGCTTCCACCACGCCGTCGATGGCGACCGCGTCCAGTGCCTGCGGCACGGGATCGCCTTCGTTGAACGGCAATGGCGAAGGCGCCAGCACCTGCCAGCCATTCGGCTGGTCCGGGGCGATGGCGGCACCGCCCTCCCACGGGCGCGCGGTCGAGGCCTTGCGCCCGGCATGGGCCAGCTGGATGCCGATGGGCATCGGCGACCAGCGCCGCAGCGAGGCCAGCACCTCGCCCAGCGCCGCCTCGGTGGCGTCGTCCCACAGTCCCAGGTCGGCCCAGCTGATGCGCCCGCACGGCGCCACCGCGGTGGCTTCGAGGATCAGCAGGCCGGCGCCGGACTGCGACAGCATGCCCAGGTGCTGGTCGTGCCAGCTGCTGGCGCGGCCGTCCTCGGCCGCGTACTGGCACATCGGCGCGATCACGATGCGGTTGGGCAGCGACAACGGGCCGAGCTGCAACGGCGAAAACAACAGGCTCACGGCAAGGGGGGTCCGGCGATGGGGTGCGCCATTGCAGCGTCCATCGGCCGGCGCATCAACCGGGCCGGTGGATCACTGCGTCTTGGCGGCCGGGCCGAAGCGGCGCCCCGGTTCAGTCCCGCGGCAGCGGCAGCACCGGCACCCCGGTCGGGTGGCCTTCGGCATCCAGCGCGATCATCACAAAGGTACCCTTGGTGCACAGCTGGCGCGCGCCGCTGAGCAGGTCCTCGGTGACCAGCTCCACCTCCACGTGCATCGAGCTGCGACCGACCCGCACCACCCGGCCGATGGTTTCCACCATCTGCCCGACCCGGATCGGCAGCTTGAAATCGACCTGGTCCGAGCGCGCGGTCACCACCGTGCGGCGCGAGTAGCGGGCGGCGGCGAGGAAGGCGGCCTTGTCCATCCACGCCAGCGCCTGGCCACCGAACAGGGTGCCCATGTGGTTGGTGTGGTTGGGGAAGACGATTTCCGCCATGCGGACTTCGGTGGGCGGGACGGTGGTGTCGGCGGCGTTCATGGCGGGATCGTGGAGTGCGGCGGCGTGGTGCAGGATACGCAGGAGCGGCGATGCCGGGCGTGACACCCGCATGGTGCCACGCCCGGACCGGCGGGGTTTCCCCCGCCCTGCTTCAGAAGTTCATGTCGAAGGCGACCTCGCCCTGCACGCCGACCTGGTAGGCCGACACGCGGCGCTCGAAGAAGTTGGTCAGCTCCTGCACGTCCTGCAGCTCCATGAACGGCAGCGGATTGCGCACGTTGTACTTCCTGGCCATGCCGAGCTTGGCGAAATGGTTGTCGGCGCAGTGCTGCAGGTACTGGCGCATGTCGCGGGTGGAGATACCGGCCACGCCGCCGGAGAGCACGTCCTCGGCGAACTGCACCTCGCATTCGATCGCCTCTTCCAGCATGTCGTAGACCTGCTGTTCCATCCGCGCGTCGAACAGGTCCGGCTCCTCGGCGCGGATGGTGCGCACGCACTCGAAGGCGAACTCCATGTGGCAGCTCTCGTCGCGGAACACCCAGTTGGTGCCCGAAGCCAGGCCCGGCAGCAGGCCGCGCGAGCGGAAGTAATAGACGTAGGCAAAGGCGGCGAAGAAGAACAGGCCCTCGATGCAGGCGGCGAAGCAGATCTGGTTGAGCAGGAACTGGCGGCGCTGCTCGCGCGTCTCGATGCGCTTCAGGCCCTGGATCGAGTCGATCCACTTGAAGCAGAAATCGGCCTTCTTCTTGATCGACTCGATGTTCTCCACCGCGGCGAAGGCCTTGAAGCGCTCCTCCGGGTCGGGCAGGTAGTTGTCGAGCAGGGTCAGGTAGAACTGCACGTGCAGCGCTTCCTCGTACAGCTGGCGCGACAGGTACATGCGCGCCTCGGGCGCGTTGAGGTGCTGGTACAGGTTCAGCACCAGGTTGTTGGAGACGATGGAATCGCCGGTGGCGAAGAACGCGACCAGCCGGTGGATCAGGTGGCGGTCGGCCGGCGACATCTTGTGGTGCAGGTCGGTGATGTCGATCTGGAAGTTGATCTCGTCCACCGTCCAGCTGTTCTTGATCGCGTTGCGGTACATCTCGTAGAAATCCGGGTAACGCATCGGACGCAGGGTCAGTTCGAAACCGGGATCGAGCAGCATCTGGCGGGGTTGTGCGGACATGGGGTGACTCCATTTCCTTCTCCTCTCGGGAGAAGGTGGCGCGGGGCGCCGGGTGAGGGTTCGGCAAGGTGGTGAGGGCGGCTTCGCCGTACCCTCACCCCAACCCCTCTCCCGCGGGGAGAGGGGATTCAGGCGTTTACTGGCAGGCTTCGCAGGCTTCCGGGTTCTCCAGCGAGCAGGCCACGGCCTGCGTCGGGGTGTAGCTGGACACGGTGGTCTTGGCGATCTTGGTGGCCGGGCGCGAGCGCAGGTAGTAGCAGGTCTTGATGCCCTGCTTCCATGCGTACATGTACATCGACGACAGCGCGCCGATGTTCGGGCTTTCCATGAACAGGTTGAGCGAGGCGGACTGGTCGATGAAGGCGCCGCGGCCGGCGGCCATGTCGATCAGCGAGCGCATCGGCAGCTCCCATACCGTGCGGTAGACCGTGCGCAGCGCTTCGGGAATCTGGGCGATGTTCTGGATCGAGCCGTCGGCCAGCTTGATCGCATCGCGCATCTCCGCCGTCCACAGGCCGAGCTGCTTGAGTTCGCCGACCAGGTAGCGGTTGATCTGCAGGAAGTCGCCGGACAGGGTTTCGCGCTTGAACAGGTTGGACACCTGCGGCTCCACGCACTCGTAGCAGCCGGCGATCGAGGCGATGGTCGCGGTCGGGGCGATGGCGATCATCAACGAGTTGCGCAGGCCGTGCTGCTGGATGCGCTCGCGCAATGCATCCCAGCGCGCGGCGTCGGCCGGCACCACGTTCCAGGCGTCGAACTGCAAGGCACCGCTGGCCGCGCGGGTGTCGGCGAACGAGGCATGCCTGCCGCGTTCCTGTGCCAGTTCGCACGAGGTCTCCAGCGCGTGGAAGTAGATTTCCTCGGCGATCTTCGCCGACAGCGCACGCGCGGCGTCGGAGTCGAACGCCAGCCGCTTGCGGAAGAACACGTCCTGCAGGCCCATGCAGCCCAGCCCCACCGGGCGCCAGCGCAGGTTGCCGCGGCGCGCGGTTTCGATCGGGTAGAAATTCAGGTCGATCACCCGGTCGAGCTGGCGCACCGCAAGGCGCACGGTTTCGGCCAGCTTGTCGAAATCGAAGTCGCCGTGCTCGTCGAGATGGTTGCCGAGGTTGATCGAACCGAGGTTGCACACCGCCGTTTCCTCGGCGCTGGTGACTTCCAGGATCTCGGTGCACAGGTTGGACAGGTGGATCACGTTGCCGGCACGCAGGGTCTGGTTGCTGGCGCGGTTGCACTTGTCCTTGAAGGTCATCCAGCCGTTTCCGGTCTCGGCCAGGGTGCGCATCATCCGCGCGTACAGCTTGCGCGCCGGAAGGGTGCGCGCGGCCTTGCCCTGCGCTTCGGCCTGCAGGTAGGCGCGCTCGAACGCCTCGCCGTACAGGTCGGTGAATTCCGGCACCACGCGCGGGTCGAACAGCGACCATTCCTGGTCGGCCTCCACGCGCTGCATGAACAGGTCCGGCACCCAGTTGGCGAGGTTGAGGTTGTGGGTGCGGCGCGAATCGTCGCCGGCGTTGTCGCGCAGTTCGAGGAAATCCTCGATGTCGGCGTGCCAGGTTTCCAGGTACACGCAGGCCGCGCCCTTGCGCTTGCCGCCCTGGTTGACCGCGGCCACCGACGAATCCAGCGTCTTCAGCCACGGCACGATGCCGTTGGAGTGGCCGTTGGTGGACTTGATCAGCGAGCCGCGCGAGCGCACGCGAGTGTAGCTCACGCCGATGCCGCCGCTGAACTTGGACAGCTGCGCGATGTCGCCGTACTTCGCATAAATGGATTCAAGCGAATCCTGCGGCGAATCCAGCAGGAAGCACGAGGACAGCTGCTCGTGGCAGGTGCCGGCGTTGAACAGGGTCGGGCTGGACGGCAGGTAGTCGAGGTTGCCCAGCCGCTGGTACAGCGCCAGCGCCTCGGGCACGTCCTCGGAGAGCGCGCTGGCGATGCGCAGGAAGAACTGCTGCGGCGTCTCGATCACCTTGCGCGTGTGCGGGTGGCGCAGCAGGTAGCGGTCGTACAGCGTGCGCAGGCCGAAGTAGTCGAAGTTGAAGTCCAGCGACGGGTCGATGGCGTCGTTGAGCTTGCGCGCGTTGGTCTGCACGAAGCCGAGCAGGCGGTCGTTGATCAGCCCCACTTCATGGCCGCGGCCCACCGACTGCGAGAACGCGTGGATTTCCTGCCCGGACACTTCCTTGGCGATGAAATTCGCCAGCAGCCGCGCGGCCAGGCGGCCGTACTCGGGCTCTTCGCCGATCAGCAGCGCCGCGGTGCGGATGGAGAGTTCATCCAGCTCCTGCGTGGTCGCGCCGTTGTACAGGCCGGAGATGGTGCGGGTGGCCACGCGCATCGGATCGACCGCATGCAGGCCCTCGCAGCAGCGCTGGATGGCGCGCACGATCTTGTTCAGGTCCACCGGCTCGGTGCTGCCGTTGCGCTTGGCCACGCTCATGGCGGTGGCGGTCGGCGGCGGGGTGAGGTCGAAAGCCGGGGTGGCGGCCACTGCTTCGGCGGTCGGGGTCTGCGACATCTGGCGTCTCCATGCGGGGATGCACGGGCCCGGCCTGTCCCTCGCAGGCGCGGATGGCATCGGAAGCACAGGGTGGGAGCGCGGTGTCGCACGGCCTGCGACCGGCATGGAAACCATGCGGGAGGCCCTGCTGCACCAGCCATCTCCCCCCGGAGATTCCGCGGCCGGCACCGCGCGGCGTGCATCGCGCGGCTGTCGGCAGGTCTTCGGACTCGTGGATGCGGCGGGAATATTTCCCGGCCACCTTGGCCGCCGCTTCCCAGGGCCACCGCCCCAGTGCGAAATCGCGACCTCGTCTCCACCTACCGCTGCGGGGCAGTGCCGGGTTTGGACCGGCTTCCCTTTCAATCCGGGGAATCCCCGGAACCGACGGGCCACAAGATAGTGGGGGTAAATGACGGGGTCAACGCCAAATGTTGTGGATAACCGCGTTTCCCTTGGGGCGCAAGCGATCTGCCCTGCCGGGGCCGGCACGGGCGCGTTGGCCTGCTCGCCGCGGTTGCGCAGTCAAGCCCCGGGAAGCCGATTCAAGGGTGGGAAAACTCCCTGCGCATTCATCGTCCAACCGTCCGGTTGCACCGCCATGACTTCCGGCGGGCGCTGCCGCCAGGCCCGTCGGCGATGCTGCGCCCACGCCCGCCCGAACACGGATGTCCCCATGCGCCGCCTGCTCCTCACCGCCGCCCTGCTCGCCCTGCCGCCGCTGGCCGCCCGCGCCGACACGCTGAAGTCGCCGGAACTGTCCTCCAGCCAGTGCGGGGTCGGCACCGACTACGACGTGCTGGTCGATGGCGGCGGCATCTGGCTGCGCCGGCACGACACCCCCCCGCGCGAGATCGTGTTCCACGACGGCCAGCTGAGCATCGACGGCCACATGCAGGCGGTCAGCGACGCCGATGCGCAACGCCTGCGCGTGCTCGAGGCCGGGGTGCGCCAGCTGATGCCGGCGGTCACCGGCATCGCCAATGAATCGGTGGGGATCAGCTTCGACGTGCTGGACGTCGTCCATGGCTCCCTGACCGGCAAGTTCGATTCGCGCAAGGTGCGCGTCCTGCGCAGGGACGCCGAGCGCTTCGTCGCCTCGACCATCGGCCGCGGGCGCTGGGAGCAGGACCTGTTCGGCGAGGGCTTCGACCAGCGCGTGCAGGATGCGGCCGAATCGCTCAAGGGTTCCATCGCCCGCGGCGTGCTGTGGACCATGCTCACCGGCGGCGAGGAACGCATCGAGAAACGCACCGAGAAGATCGAGGCCGAGCTCGAGCCGAAGATCGAAGCGCGCGCACGCGCCCTGGAACAGCATGCGCAGTCCCTGTGCACCCAGGTGCTGGCACTGGACCGGATACAGTCGGCGCTCGAGTTCCGCTACGACGGCCAGCCGCTGCGGATGATGCGGGTCAGCGGCGACGATGCGCCGGCGCCGGTGGCGAAGGAACTGGCGCCGGACAACGGCATCACCCTGCCGTAGGTCGGGGCTACGCCCCCGACGAAGACATGCTCGAGTTGGCCGGATGTCGGGGGCGTAGCCCCGACCTACCTTCGAAAGCCCGGCGTTGTCGCAGGGAATGCCCCCGCCGGGCCAAGACCCGGCGCTACGGCAACTGCGCCAGTTCCTCGCGCACCAGCCGCACCACCAGCTTGTCAAGCGTATCCACCGAGTAATTGGACACCTCGTGCACGGTCTCGCCGCCGGGGCCGCTGCCGGGGTCGGCCGCATCCTTGTAGGTGAGGAAGATGAAGCGCCCGCCGGTGTACTGCGCGATCTGCCGCTGCACGATCTCGCCGGTGCTGTCCTGCCCCGAGGCGGCCACGCTGAACACCTTGATGCCCTTGCCCAGCGCCGCGAGCATGGTCTGGTCGTAATGCGGTTGCGGATAGTCCATGTGCGGCGGCGCGTCGGCCAGCGACAGCAGCAGGCGCGTGGTCGCCGGGCCGCGCCAGTCCAGCGCCTGCACCGCGTGGTCGAAGGCTTCGTTCATCGCCTCGGGCATGTCGCCGCCGCCACCGGCGCGCACGCCGTCGAGCACCTGCTGGAACGCGGCGACATTGCCGGTCAGGTCCCAGCTGCGCACGAAGTAGTCGTCGCCGCGGTCGCGGTAGGTGACCAGCCCGAGGCACACGTCCGGGCGCGAGGGCAGTTGCTCGATGCCGCGCACGATGTCGCGCAGCGAGCCGCGCAGCTTGTCGATCTCGTCGCCCATCGAGCCGGTGGCATCGACCATGAACACCAGGTCCAGCCGCGCCCGTTCGGGCGTCGCCTGCACCGGCAGCACCACTTCCAGCGCGTTCTTCTGCCCGCGCCGCAGTTGCACCTGCGCCTGCCGGCCATCGCGGCGCACGTCGATGCGGTAGCTGGCCGAATCGCGGTCGTCGAAGGCGTTCAGGTGCAGCCACGCCTGGCCGCCGGCATCGGTACGCGCCCACATGCGCGCGCCATCGGCCGAGGCCACCGCGACCTCGGCGTCGGGCACCGCCCGGCCCTGTGCATCGACCACGCGCAGGCGCTGGCGCACGGTCACGTCGCGCCCCAACCGCACCGACTCGTCATGGCCTTGCAGGAGCTGCAGGAAACCGCCGAAGTCGGCGTTGTCATCGACCACGCCGGCGGTCACCGGCGCCTGCTGCCGGCGTATCGGCGGCAGCGGCCTGCGCGGCGGCGACAAGCGCTCGGCACGGGCGCCGCTGACTACCACCGAATCGAGCGCGGCGGCCGGCATCGGCGCGGGCGGGGCCGGCGGCGATGGGGCGGCTTCCAGCCGCACCCCGTCATGCAGCGCCTTCTCCGCCAGTACCGGCTCCGCACGTTCACGGCGCGGCGGTTGCGGCTGTGGATCGGCCACCTCGCGCATCCGTGGCGTGTCGCTGCATACGGTGGCCGCGGGTGCGCGGAAGTTCGGCGCGGTCTGGCGCTGGCGCCGCGGGTGCTGCACCTGTGCTGCCTGTGCCGGGACCACGCCGGCGGGCTGCGGCCACAGCGGTTCGGCGGCAAGCGCCGGCCACCCGGCCAGCAGCGTCAGGGCGAACGCCATCGAGGAAGCCGGCAGACGGCGGGGGGACGGGCATGCGTGTTTCATTGGTTCCTCCACTGGGGGTGCGTCGTTGCATCCACAGGCAGGAACGGACCATTGCCGTCGATGGGGTCGAGCGCCGGCATCGGGCCGGCGCCCGGTCATCTCCGGTTCGGCTGGCCCACCTCCCCTGCCCCTGCGCGGGACAAGGGAGAAGGCCGGCCGCGAGGCTCAGTCGAGCACGACCAGGTTCACGTCGATGTTGCCGCGGGTGGCGTTGGAGTACGGGCACACCTGGTGCGCCTTGTCGACCAGCGCCTGCGCCTGCTCGCGGGCAAGGCCGGGCACGCGCACGCGCAGCTCGACCTGGATGCCGAAGCCGTCGCCCAGCGGGCCGATGCCGACCTGGCTGTCGATCGAGACCTCGCCCGGCAAGGACACTTTCCCGCGGCTGGCCACCAGTTTCAGCGCGCCGATGAAGCAGGCCGCGTAGCCGGCGGCGAACAGCTCCTCGGGATTGGTGCCGGCACCGCCGGCGCCGCCCAGCTCGGTGGGCGTGCTCAGTTCGAGTTCCAGCCCGGTTTCACCGCGGGCGCGGCCCTGGCGGCCCCCGGTGACGTGGGCCTGGGCGGTATAGGCGACTTTTTCCAGTGACATGGTGTTTCTCCGGTACTCGGGTGGCGCGCTGGGAAAGGGGGTGCCGGGCGCCACGGGCGGCAATATTAATTTGCTATCAAATAGCACGCTATTTTTAAGACGGAAGAAAGCGTCGCGTTCGGTTCATGGCCCCTGCTCCAGGTTCAGCCGCAGGGTTTCCAGTTGCCGCTTGAGCGCGGCCAGTTCGTCCAGCGCGCAGCCGACCGCGCACATCACCTGCTCCGGGATCCGTTCGGCCTTGCGGCGCAGCGCGCGGCCCGCGGCGGTGAGCGCGACGATCACCTGGCGCTCGTCCTCGCGGGCGCGGGTGCGGGTGACCAGGCCGGCCGTCTGCAGGCGCTTGAGCAGCGGGGTCAGCGTGGCCGAGTCCAGGAACAGGCGCTCGCCGATCTCCGAGACGGTCAGCGCGTCGCGCTCCCACAGCACCAGCATCACCAGGTACTGCGAATAGGTCAGGCCCAGCTCCTTCAGCAGCGGCCGGTAGTGCTTGTTCATCGCCAGGTTCGCCGAATACAGCGCGAAGCACAGCTGCCTGTCCAGGCGGAGCAGCGAGGGATCGGCGGCGGCGGTGCGGGAGGCCATGCCCTCAATCTACATCGTGAGAAATTCAATAGCAAGCTATTTATTTCCGGAAATCACGCCCGCTTGCCGGAGCGCACCGCTCAATGGCGGTGCGCGGTACCCAGGTACTCTGCGCTCCGCATCTCGATCAGACGGCTGGCGGTGCGCTCGAAGGCGCCGGCCAGGCGGGTGCCCGTATACAGCAGCGGCGGCGCGTCCTGCGCGGTGCACACCAGGTTGACCTGGCGGTCGTACAGCTCGTCGATCAGGTTGACGAAGCGGCGCGCGGCGTCCTCGTTCATGCGGTCGAAGTGCGGGATGCCGCCGAGCAGCACGGTGTTGAACTCGCGCGCGATCTCGATGTAGTCCGAAGGCCCGCGCGGGCCTTCGCACAGCGCCGGGAAATCGAACCAGACGATGCTCTTGCCGCGCCCGCGCACCGGGATCTTGCGGCCCTCGATGACGATGTTGCCGGCACGCGCGTCCTCGCCGCCGCTC
Source organism: Stenotrophomonas daejeonensis (assembly GCF_001431505.1). GTDB lineage: Bacteria > Pseudomonadota > Gammaproteobacteria > Xanthomonadales > Xanthomonadaceae > Stenotrophomonas > Stenotrophomonas daejeonensis. Next base: position 50,900 of record NZ_LDJP01000032.1, on the reverse strand, counting down.
AGCTCCTTCCAACGCCCGGCCAGCCACGCATCGCCGTCGCCTTCCAGCGGCGCGCGGTACACCGGCGAACGGGTCAGCGCGCGCATGCGGTAGTCCTCGGTGCCCTCGGCATACAGCTCCACGCAGTATTTCTGCAACAGGGCGATGGCCGGCAGGAAGCTGTCGCGCTGCAGGCCGTCGAGGTACAGGTTCTCCACCGCGGTATTGGAGGTGGTCACCAGCGTCACGCCCTCGGCGAACAGGCGTTCGAGCAGGCGCGCCAGCAGCATCGCATCGCCGATGTCGGTGACGAAGAACTCGTCCAGCACCAGCACGCGCAGGTTGTTGCGCCATTCCTGGGCGATCTTCGCCAGCGGGTCGCTCTGGCCCTGGTGCTCGCGCAGCCGCTCGTGGATGCCGCGCATGAAGCGGTGGAAATGGGTGCGGTATTTCTGCCTGATCGGCAGGCCGTCGTAGAACAGGTCGACGAGGAAGGTCTTGCCGCGGCCGACGCCGCCCCAGAAATACAGCCCCGGCACCGCCTCGGGCTTCTTCCAGAAGGCGGACAGCCGGTCCAGCCAGCCGTCCTGCTCGGTATCGACGAGGGCCTCGTGGATGCGGTCCAGCTCGGCCAGCGCCGCATGCTGGGCCGGGTCGTCGCGCCAGTCGCCACGGGCCACGCCGGCGGCGTAGCGCTGCGAAGGGGTCGTCGCCGTCATGCTCAGCAGCTGCCGTCGGGCAGCCAGCGCCGCACTTCATGCTGGATCGCGCCGCGCAGGTCGATCAGCTTGCGATGGAAGAAATGGCTGGTGTCGGGCATGCGCACCAGTTGCGGCGGTCTGGCCAGCGACTCCACCCATTGGTAGACCGCCTGCGCATCGACCACTTCGTCGGCATCGCCCTGCACCACCAGCCAGTTCGCCGGCGGCTGCAGCCCGTCGAAATCCCAGGTGCGGCGGCCCACCGGCGGCGCGATCGAGATCAGCGCCTGCGGTTGCAGCGCGGCGCTGGCGCGCAGCGAGACGTAGGCGCCGAAGCTGAAGCCGGCCAGCCACAACGCGCAGTCCGGGCGCTGCGCGCGCACCCATGCGGCCACCGCGCGCAGGTCGTCCTGCTCGCCTTCGCCATTGTCGAACGTGCCGGCCGAGGCGCCGACGCCGCGGAAATTGAAGCGCACCGTGGTCACGCCCAGCTCGCGCAGCGCGCGCGCGGCCATCGTCACCACCTTGTTGTGCATGCTGCCGCCCTCGGTGGACAGCGGGTGGCAGATGACGGCGACGGCGGACTGCGGCACGGCCTCGGCGTCGGCCGGGTCGACGGCGACTTCCAGCGGCCCGGCCGGGCCATCCAGCACCAGCGCCGCCGATTCGGTGGGGAATGTGGGAGTCTGCATTCGGGCATGATACCGGCCCCGCCCGGCGGCTTCATCGCCGCCCCTTGCCCACGGTAGCCCCGACGCGATGCACTTCCTGGTTTCGAGCGTTGTCTGCAGCGTGCTGGTTTCGGTCCTGCTGAAACTGGCGCCGCGGCGCGGCATCGACATCGCCCAGGCGGTGACCTGGAACTACCTGGCCGCCAGCGTGCTGTCGCTGTTGCTGCTCAAGCCCTCGCTGCAATCGCTGCGGGGCGGCCATGCGCCGTGGCCGGCGCTGCTCGGGCTGGCGGTGGCGCTGCCCGGCATCTTCCTGGTGCTGGCGCGCGCGGTGCGCGAGGCCGGCATCGTGCGCAGCGACGTGGCGCAGCGGCTGTCGCTGCTGTTGTCGCTGGGTGCGGCCTTCGTGCTGTTCGGCGAACACGCCAATGGCTGGAAGCTGGCCGGGCTGGGACTGGGGCTGCTGGCGATCGTCGGGGTCAGCGCGCGCAGCGGCGAGGCCACGGTCGCCGCGCCCGGCGGCTGGCGCTGGCTGCTGGCGGTGTGGGTGGGGTTCGCGCTGATCGACGTGCTGCTCAAGCAGGTGGCGCTGTCCGGCACGCCGGCCACCGCCGCGCTGCTGGCCAGCTTCGCCATCGCCTTCGTGCTGATGCTGGGGTGGCAACTGCAACGCCACTTCGGCGGCCGCAGCCGGCTGGGCGCGCGCAACCTCGGTTTCGGCCTGCTGCTGGGCGCGCTCAACTTCGGCAACATCCTGTTCTACGTGCGCGCGCACCAGGCGCTGCCGCACAGCCCGGCCACCATTTTCGCCGGCATGAACATCGGCGTGGTCTGCCTTGGCGCGCTGGTGGGCATCTTCGCCTTCGGCGAGACGACCAGCCGCTGGAACCGCATCGGGCTGGGGCTGGCGGTGATTGCCATCGCATTGATCGCACGCGGCGCCGCCGGCTGATCGCCGTCGGGTTCCAACCCATTCCTCGTCATGGTCAGCCGGGCATCCAACGCAGGCTTCGTTGGCGGCGGAAGCATGGCGAAGGCTCCGGATTATTTTGTTACTATGTAACAAAACAACAAAGGAAATAGCGATGAAGAATGCCGCCACCTGGGCCGATGCCTCGGCCATCGCTTTGTCGGGCCTGTGCCTGCTGCACTGTCTGGCGCTGCCGCTGCTGGCCTCGCTGCTGCCGCTGCTCGGCGCCTGGAGCGAGGCCGAATGGGTGCACGGGCTGTTCGTCGCCCTGGCCCTGCCCGTGACCTGTTACGCGCTGTGGCGCACGCACCGGCGCCAAGCCCTGCCCGGTTCGATGTGGCTATTGGCGGGCGGCGGGCTGTCGTTGCTGGCGGCGGGCGCACTTGGCTGGCCACTGGCCAAGGCCGAAACCAGGCTGACCGTCGCCGGCAGCCTGATGCTGGCCGGCACCCACCTGTGGAACGCGTTGCGCCGCCGGCACGGCCACGGCTGAGCCACGCGCCGGTTGCGGCGGGGCATCCGCCTACGGGTCGTCGAAGCCCAGCAGCAGCGGGTCGTGGTCGGAGCTGCGCCACGGACCCGGCAGGTTGCGGCCCGGGTAGCCGACGTCATCGGCCTCGTCGGCATTGATGTGCCATTCGGCCGCACCCTTCAACCTTGCGGCCATGCCCGGATTGAGCAGGGCGTGGTCGAGGCGGCCGGTCTGGCCGTTGTAGACGTAGCTGTAGGGCTGCACCACGCCGGCCACCTTGAACGCATCCTGCCAGCCATCGGCCTGCAAGCGGCGGATCGGGTCTTCCATCGCGTAGGCATTGAAGTCGCCCAGCAGCACCGCGTCGCGGCTGCCGCTGCCGGTCGGGTCGCCCTGCAACCACTGGTTCAACAGCCGTGCCGATTCGACGCGGGTCGCGTTCCAGCAGCCCTGGCCGTCGTTCTGGTCGGCATCGGCGCCCGTCGCATCGGAGCAGCCCTTGGACTTGAAGTGGTTGGCCACCACCACGAACGGCTTGCCCTTGCGACCCATGCGGAAGGCCTGCGCCAGCGGCACGCGGCTGCGCTCGCCGAACGGTTCGCGCTCCAGCACCGCCGGCTTGCCCAGCGGGGTGATGCGCGAGGCGCGGTAGATGATGCCGACGCGGATCGGGTTGTCGCCCGGTCCCTTGCCGGCATCGACGAACTGCCAGTCGCCGCCATCGGCCGCCGCATTGAGCGCGCGCACCAGCTGCGCGATGGCCGAATCCGGGCCGTAGCCGTCGTTCTCCAGTTCCATCAGCGCGGCCACGTCGGCGCCGAGGCTGCCGATGGTGGCGACCAGCTTGGCCTGCTGTGCCAGCAGCTGTTCCTGCGTTTTCGCGCCGCGCAGGGTCGGGAAGCCGCCGCCGCGGCCATTGCCGTTGAAGTAGTTTTCGAGGTTGAACGCGGCGATGCGCAGGCCACCCGCCACCTGCGGCGGCTGTGGGCGCTCGAGCGCCGGCAGCTGCAGCGGACGGGTCAGCTGCAACCGGTAACCGTCGTCGAAACGCTGGTCGACCACGCCCTCGACGCCTTGCAGCTGCATGCCGGCACGCAGCACCGCGCCTTCCGGCAGGTAGGCCACGCTGTCGGGATTGCGCTTGCTGCTGCCGTCGTCCAGGTGCAACCCACGACGCGCATTGTCGGCCACCACCGCCGCATGTTCGGCACTACCGGCGACCGCCAGCTCGCTGGGTTGCCACAGGCGGCCACCAAAGGCGGCGGTGAGTTCGCCATAGCGCTGCAATCCATCCTGGCCGGCCAGGGTCAGCGGCATGGCGATGCGCACCTGCATGCCTTCCAGTGCTTCCCAACTGGCCGGCACGTCCTGCAACACGGTCACCGCCGGCGCCGGGCGCGCGGCGATCGCCACGACCTTGTCGGCCTGCAACGTGGTCAGGCTGTTGTCGCTTTTGCCGGCGGCCTGCTCCTGCACGGTGCCGGTGATGCGCAGCCACTGACCCTGCCGCGCGGCCGGTTCCGGCCCCATCCGCACGAACAGGCCGTCGGACGTGGTCGCATCACCATCGCCGGCGTCCTGCACGAACACGCCGCCCAATCCCGCGCGCAGGTCAGCCGTGACCATGCCTTCGACCGTGACGCGCTCGCCGTCGTGCGGGCTACGCTCGCCGCTGCCCTGCACCACGCCGATGGCAAGCGGTGGCGGAGTGGCGGAGTACGCCGGGATGGCAACCATCGCGGCGATGGCAAGGAATACGGCTGATCTGCACATGGGCGGCAACTTCACGGGGACGGAAACGAAAGCGCCGCCCGGAAGGCGGCGCGGCGGCTTCGTTGCGGAAGCAGCTTACTTCAGGTTGGCCAGCATCCAGTCCACGGTCGCGTGGATCTGCTCTTCGCTGAGCCCCGGGTTGCCGCCCTTGGGCGGCATCACCCCGCCATCCGGGCCGGTGTAGCCATCGATGGCGTGCTTGTAGAGCGTTTCGGTGCCTTGGGCGATACGGCTGTCCCAGTGGGCGTGGTCCAGCGTCGGCGCCATGCCCACGCCGGTCAGGTGGCAGGCGGTGCAGAGCTTGTCGAAGATCACCTTGCCGTCCAGCGTGCCGTCGTAGGCGCCACCACCGGCGGCGGCCTTGGCCGCGGCGGCTTCGGCGGCGGCGGCCTGCGCCGCGGCACCGGTGCTGCCGGCATAGACCGCGCCGACCGGCGCGATGCGCTCCTCGGTGCGCTTGACCGCATTGGCCGACTCTTCCGTCGGGATGGCCCCCTGCAGGAACGAAGCGAAGAAGATCAGGCCGATCGCGATGACGGTCAGCACGCCGATCACGATGGAGAACCGCTTCAGAAATTCGAGGTCGTAATTCCGCACGTCTTCTTACCCCTGGCGAGTAGTCGATGGACCACAGCTACTCGTCGAGTATAAACCAGCGCCGGGCACCGGCCACAACGGGCGAGCCGGTCACGCACCGGCCGCACGCAGGCAGAACGCGGCGATGGCCTCGACCAGGTGCTCGCCGTCGCGCTGGCCGTCGCGGCTGGGCGCGGTGGGCCCGACCAGCGCCTCGGTGAAAGCGCCGACGATGCAGGCCGCGCCGACGTCCAGGTCCTGCGCGGGGAACTCGCCGCCGCGCACGCCGTCTTCGAGGATGCGGCGGAACACGTCGCCGAACAGCCGCCGGCAGCGGATGCGTTCGGCCTCCACTTCCGGGTCCACCGGCTCGGCGATGAAGGCATAGGCCAGGCCGGGGCCGGCCAGCGCGCGGCGCACGAACGAGGCCACCGCGCGTTGCAGCCGCTGCGCCGCGGGAAGCTGTTCGTCGGCGATGGCCGAAAGGATACGCAGCTCATGCTCGACCGCGGCGGTGAGCACTTCCACGAACAGCTCGGCCTTGGACGGGAAGTGCCGGTAGATCAGCCCGGTGGAAACCCCAGCCTCGGCGGCCACGGCGGTGACCGGCGCGTTGCGGTAGCCGCCGGCGGCGACCAGCCGGCGTGCGGCGGCGAGGATGCGCTCGCGGTTGCCGGCCAGGCGCCGTTCCATCAGTTGCGACCGCTTGTAGGCCATTGGGTGACTCATGGTTCAATTCTTGAATCAGTATTCACTTTTTTGATCCAAGCCGCTAGGCTGCACCCGAACGCCCGCACCGACGGCCCGCCGTCGCCCCCCATCCGGGTGCGCCTTCCCGCCATGCCGCAACGGAGCTTTCATGCACGTCCCTACCCTGTCCTTCGACCTGGGCGAAGAAATCGACCTGCTGCGCGAGAGCGTGGCGCAGTTCGCCGCCGCGCAGATCGCACCGCTGGCCGAAGAGGCCGACGCCACCAACCATTTCCCCAACCAACTCTGGCGCCAGCTCGGCGAGCAGGGCCTGCTGGGCATGACCGTGGAAGCCGAGTACGGCGGCACCGGCATGGGCTACCTGGCGCACGTGGTGGCGATGGAGGAGATCTCGCGTGCCTCCGGCGGCATCGGCCTGTCCTATGGCGCGCACTCCAACCTGTGCCTCAACCAACTGCGCAAGAACGCCAGCGAGGCGCAGAAGCACAAGTACCTGCCGAAGCTGTGCAGCGGCGAATACGTCGGCGCGCTGGCGATGAGCGAGCCGGGCGCAGGTTCGGACGTGGTGTCGATGAAGCTGCGCGCCGACAAGCGCGGCGACCACTACGTGCTCAACGGCAACAAGATGTGGATCACCAACGGCCCGGACGCCGACGTGCTGGTGGTCTATGCCAAGACCGATGCCAACGCCGGCTCGCGCGGCATCACCGCCTTCATCATCGAAAAGGGCATGAAGGGGTTTTCCACCGCGCAGAAGCTGGACAAGCTGGGCATGCGTTCGTCCAACACCTGCGAGCTGGTGTTCGAGGACTGCGAAGTGCCGGCCGAGAACGTGCTGGGCGACGTGGGCGGCGGCGTGAAGGTGCTGATGTCCGGGCTGGACTATGAGCGCGTGGTGCTGTCCGGCGGCCCGCTGGGCTTGATGGCCGCGGCGCTGGACGTGGTGCTGCCCTACGTGCACGAGCGCAAGCAGTTCGGCGAGGCGATCGGTACGTTCCAGTTGATCCAGGCCAAGATTGCCGACATGTACGTCGGCCTCAACGCCTGCCGCGCCTATGTGTATGCGGTGGCGAAAGCCTGCGACCAGGGCCGCACCACGCGGCAGGATGCGGCCGGCGCGATCCTTTATTCGGCCGAGAAGGCGACGTGGGCGGCGGGGCAGGCGATCCAGATCCTCGGCGGCAACGGCTACATCAACGAGTACCCGGCCGGGCGCTTGTGGCGCGATGCCAAGCTTTACGAGATCGGTGCGGGCACTTCGGAGATCCGGCGCATGCTGATCGGGCGCGAGCTGTTCCAGCGCACTGCGTGACTCAAAGCCCCTCTCCCTGCGGGAGAGGGGTTGGGGAGAGGGGCGATGGAGTCCCTATGGTTCGGGCATCACGGACTCCGTTCACCCCTCATCCGGCGCTTCGCGCCACCTTCTCCCGATGGGAGAAGGGAACAGCAGGAACCACCGCCATGACCGTACTGAAATCCCAGTTGCAACCCGGCAGCGACGCCTTCGAAGCCAACCGCGCAGCGATGCAGACGCTGGTCGATGACCTGCGCACGACGCTGGAACGCACCGCCCTTGGCGGCAGCGAGGCGGCACGCGCCAAGCACACCGCACGCGGCAAGCTGCTGGTGCGCGAGCGCATCGACGCCCTGCTCGACCCCGGCAGCCCGTTCCTCGAAATCGCGCCGTTGGCCGCGCACGGCATGTACGACGATCCGGTGCCCGGCGCCGGCATGGTCGCCGGCATCGGCCGCGTGTCCGGGGTGGAATGCCTGATCGTCGCCAACGACGCCACGGTCAAGGGCGGCACCTATTACCCGGTCACGGTGAAGAAGCACCTGCGCGCGCAGGAAATCGCGCAGCAGAACCGGCTGCCGTGCATCTACCTGGTCGATTCCGGCGGCGCCTTCCTGCCGTTGCAGGACGAGGTGTTCCCCGACCGCGACCACTTCGGCCGCATCTTCTACAACCAGGCCAACCTGTCGGCGCAGGGCATCCCGCAGATCGCCTGCGTGATGGGTTCGTGCACCGCCGGCGGCGCCTACGTGCCGGCGATGAGCGACGAAACCGTCATCGTCAAGGAACAGGGCACGATCTTCCTCGGCGGCCCGCCGCTGGTGAAGGCGGCCACCGGCGAGGTGGTCAGCGCCGAGGAGCTGGGCGGCGCCGACGTGCACACGCGCGTCTCCGGCGTCGCCGACCACATGGCCGACAACGACCTGCAGGCGTTGGCACGGGTGCGCGCCATCGTCGCCAACCTCAACTGGCGCAAGCCGGAACCGGGCGTGGCGTTGCAGGCGAGTGAAGAACCGCTGTTCGATGCACGTGAACTGTACGGTGTGATCCCCGCCGACACGCGCAAACCGTACGACGTGCGCGAGGTCATCATGCGCATCGTCGATGGCTCGCGCTTCGACGAGTTCAAGCCGCGCTACGGCAACACGCTGGTGACCGGTTTCGCACACGTACACGGGCATCCAGTCGGCATCATCGCCAACAACGGCATCCTGTTCTCCGAATCCGCGCTCAAGGGCGCGCACTTCATCGAACTGTGCTGCCAGCGCGGCATCCCGCTGCTGTTTTTGCAGAACATCACCGGCTTCATGGTCGGCCGCAAGTACGAACACGGCGGCATCGCCAAGGACGGGGCCAAGTTGGTGATGGCGGTGGCCAATGCACGGGTGCCGAAGTACACGGTGGTGATCGGCGGTTCGTTCGGCGCCGGCAACTACGGCATGTGCGGCCGCGCCTATTCGCCCCACTTCCTGTGGATGTGGCCGAACGCGCGCATCGGCGTGATGGGCGGCGAGCAGGCCGCCAGCGTGCTGGCCACGGTCAAGCGCGACGGCATCGAAGGCAAGGGTGGGCAGTGGGCGGCCGACGAGGAAGAGGCGTTCAAGGCGCCGATCCGCGAGCAGTTCGAGCAGCAAGGCCACCCCTATTACGCCAGCGCGCGGTTGTGGGACGACGGCGTGATCGACCCGGCCGACACCCGCCGCATCCTCGGCCTGGCGCTGGCCGCCAGCCTCAACGCACCCACGCAGGACACGCGCTTCGGCGTGTTCCGCATGTAACGGCGAGCGGAGACCTGCCATGTTCGACAAGATCCTGATCGCCAATCGCGGCGAAATCGCCTGCCGCGTCATCGTCACCTGCCGCCGCCTCGGCATCGCCACCGTGGCGGTGTATTCCGACGCCGACCGCGACGCGCGCCACGTGCGGCTGGCCGACGAAGCCATCCACATCGGCCCCGCGCCCGCGGCGGAAAGCTACCTGCGCGGCGAGGCGATCCTCGACGCCGCCCGTCGCAGCGGCGCGCAGGCGATCCACCCCGGCTACGGCTTCCTGTCCGAGAATGCAGGCTTCGCCCGCGCCTGCGCCGAGGCCGGCATCGTCTTCATCGGCCCGCCGGCCAGCGCCATCGACGCGATGGGCGACAAGAGCGCGGCCAAGGCGCTGATGCAGCAGGCCGGCGTGCCGCTGACGCCGGGTTATCACGGGCAGCGGCAGGACGCCGATTTCCTGCGCGCGCAGGCCGACGCCATCGGCTACCCGGTACTGATCAAGGCCAGCGCCGGCGGCGGTGGCAAGGGCATGCGCAAGGTCGAAGCCAGCACGGACTTCGACGCGGCGCTGGCCAGTTGCCAGCGCGAGGCGCAATCGGCGTTCGGCAACGCGCACGTGCTGGTGGAGAAGTACGTCGAGCGCCCGCGCCACATCGAGATCCAGGTGTTTGGCGACGGCCACGGTAACGTGGTGTACCTGTTCGAGCGCGACTGCTCGGTGCAACGCCGCCACCAGAAGGTGCTGGAGGAAGCGCCCGCGCCGGGCATGACGCCCGAGCGCCGCGCGGCGATGGGCAGGGCCGCTACCGATGCCGCGCGCGCGGTCGGCTATATCGGCGCCGGCACGGTGGAGTTCATCGCCTCGCCTATCGGTGATTTCTATTTCATGGAAATGAACACCCGGCTGCAGGTGGAACACCCGGTCACCGAGCTGATCACCGGCACCGATCTGGTCGAATGGCAGCTGCGCGTAGCCGCCGGCCAGCCGCTGCCGAAGACACAGGAGGAGTTGCATATCCACGGCCACGCCATCGAGGCGCGGCTGTATGCCGAGGACGCCGACCGCGGCTTCCTGCCCTCCACCGGCACCCTGCGCCACCTGCGCCTGCCGGCCGCCGATGGGCACGTGCGCGTGGATGCCGGTGTCGAGCAGGGCGATGCGATCAGCCCGTACTACGACCCGATGATCGCCAAGCTGATCGTCCATGACGTGGACCGCGACAGCGCGCTGCGGCGCATGCAGCGGGCGCTGGCGCAGTGCCAGGTGGTCGGCGTGACCACGAACGCGGCGTTCCTGCGCCGGCTGGTGCTGACCGATTCGTTCCGCAGCGCCAATCTCGACACCGCGCTGATCGAGCGCGAACGCGAGGCGCTGGATGTGCAGCACGCCGAGCCCGACGCGGCCGACTGGGCCATCGCGGCGGTGCTGGCGACGCAGCCGAGCGCACCCGCACCCACCACTGCCTCAGCCTGGGAACACAATGACGGCTGGCGTCTGTGCGGCCGCGCGCCACGCCGCGTGCTGCTGCAACACCGCGAGCAACGGCGCACCGCCGTACTGCATGCCAATGACGATGGTTGGCGCGTCGAACTGGAAGACGACGTGATCGCCGTCAGCGGACGGGCCGATGGCCGGTGCTTCGCCCTGCAAGTCGATGGCCGGCTCCGGCGCGGCGACCATGTTGTCGAAGACGGTGCGCTGTACCTGTTCGGCGAAGACCGCCCGCTGCGTTTCGAGCTGCACGACCCGGTGGCCGACGCCGACCAACCGGCAGCCGAAGGCGGCGGCCTGCTGGCGCCGATGCCCGGCCGCGTCATCGCCCTGCTGGCCGAACCCGGCACCCGCGTCGCCCGCGGCACGCCCCTGCTGGTGATGGAGGCGATGAAGATGGAGCACACCCTGCAGGCGCCGGCCGACGGCAGCGTGCAGTGGTTCCGGGTCAAGGCCGGCGACCAGGTGGGCGACGGCGCGATGCTGGTGGATTTCGAGGCGGACTGATCACCCCCACACGCGGTGTGCCGGATCGAACTCGGTGGTCTGCTGCCGCACCGCGCGCCAGCCGACACCGAAGATCGCCACGGCACCCTGCCGGACGCCATCCAGGCCCAGCGCCTGGTCGGTGTCGGCCTCGTTGATCGCGGCGGTAACGAAAGCGCCGAGGCCTGCCTCGGTGGCGCACAGGTACAACGCCTGCGACACGTGGCCCACGTCCAGCAGCACGGCGCGGTAGGCCTTGGCATGGTTGCGGTACTTCCAGAAGCAGCGCTCGAAGCGCGGCGCCAGCACGAGCATCGCCGGGGCATCGGCGAACCACTCCTGGCCCGACAGCATCGTGCATGCAAGCCGGGCCAGTTCCGCAGCGGGCGGCGAAGGCAGCGCCAGCAACGCATGCTCGACCGGGTGGTAGTGATAGAAGCCCGAAGCAAGGCCTTCGACGTTCTGCACCAGCAGATAGGTTTCCACCGGGTGCAGGCCGCCACCGGAAGGAACGTGCTTCTTCAGGAACACGGTATCCGGCGCGGCCTCGACGGTGGCCTGCGCCATCACCGTCCGTTGCAGCAGCCGTGCCAGCGAGGGCAGCGGCAAGGGACGATCGCGATCGAAGTTCCGGCAGGTGGCACGGCGCCCCAGCAATGCATCGAATGCGTCGTCGGCCTGCCTTGGCAGCGGCGCATAGCTGCCATCGCGCGGCTGTACCGCCGGTGGCGGTGCGCCGAAATTGCGGCGCAGGTCATTGGCCGTGACCAGGCCACGCGCATGCATGTCGCCGACGCTGTCCACGCCCTGCCAGCGCGAATGCCGGTGCGCCACTGCCGCCAGCGGCCACCAGTGCGCGTCACACATGGCCTGGTCACGCGCCAGATGCCGCGCATGCTCGGGTTGGTCGCCCAGCAACAGCCCCAGTTCCAGCAACCGCAGCACTGCCGGCGAGGCGCATTGCTGCTCGCTTGGTTCCTGCCAGCGCCGGGCGCTGAACGCACCCAGCAGGGCACACTCGGCCGCATCCACGGCAACGGCCTGGTCCAGATGCGCGGCCAGGGCGACCCAGGCCACCTCGCTGTCCACCTCGGCCTTGCCACGCAGGATTGCGGCAAGGCCGAACGAAACCCGCTCGCGCGGTTCCAGCAACAGGTGGGTACAACGGCGGACACGCATGGCGGCTTCCCGGATCATTCCATGCCGGCCGGCATGGCGGTCGCACGATACCCCATCGTGCCGCATATCCACGCCCGCTCCACGGGTTGCTCAACTTGCCCCGATCACGGCCGATATCACGTTCTCACCTTGGAAAAGCGCCATGACTGCAAGTCGATTGACTCCCTCCGAAGCGTCCACCTTGCTGGATCATCTGATCGACGATGCCGCATTCCGCACGTCGTTCACCACCGACCCGGCTGCGGCGCTGGCTTCCCTCGGCATGGATGTCGATCACCACGAGTGTCTAAAGGTCGACATGCTGGCATCACCGGAAGAATTGCAGCAGGTGCGTGCCGAATTGGAAGCTTATCTGACTGCATCCACCATGCCGATGACGGTGGTGTTCTGCTTCGAGGCCGGCAAGGTCGGCGACGCCATCGGTTGATTAACGCCCATCAAGGTGCAGAGAGATCATCCACCGATGACGCCGCCATGGCGACGTCATGCACGTTGAGTGGCTGCAACACCTTCATCGCCATCAGTTCGGCAATGGCCTGGCCGCGATGGGCCAGCAACCATTGCCGCTGGCGGCTGGCCCCAGCGGCGTCTCCCGACAGGCGATGCGACTCCAGCAACACCACATGGGCCTGCACGGGCTCGCTGCCATCCAGCAATGGCTGCAGGGCCGCTATCGCAGCATCAGCCCTGGCGTCCTGCAGGTACGCCATCGCCTGCACGAGGCGATACCACTTGGCGACGACCGGGCTGCGCTGCGCCTCGATCACGTCATGGTTTTCACGCAACAGGCGTGAAGCCAAGGCACCCTGTCCCTGGCGTTGCGCCAGGTAGATCAGGGCCAGCATCTGCAGGTTGTGGTCCCGCCACGCCGGATCGTCCGTCTTCCGCAGCAGGGGAGAAAGCTGCTTGGCAATCGCATCCAGCCGGGTAATCCCGTCCTTTTTGCAAAGCACATCAATGCTGGCATACAGCAATTGCTGGTGGATCTGCAGATAAGCCACGGTCGGTTTGGTCCGGTCGGACACCACGGTCGCCCGCATCGCAGCGCAATCGTCCCGGTCCGCTTGCACCAGCAGGCGCGCACGCAAGTTCATCAGGCTCTGCAGCGAATCCCCGCCGTTGTCGAGCCTGGCCAGCAGCTGCTCGGCCTGCTCGTTGCGCCGCAACGCGACCAATGCATCCACCTCAGCATCATCGGCATCGCCTTTACCCTCAAGCTCGTGTGCCTGGCGCAGGGTTCGCAGTGCCAGTTCGGGCTGGTTGAGCGCTATATGAATCTGGCCCAGCTGCACCATCGGGTAGATCCGCAGGTGGTCCTGCGGCACTGCTGCCGCGCGGGCGAACGGCTCGGCCTCGCTGAAACGATTGTCCTGGAGCAGGTACCAGGAGGTATTGGAAAGACCGGCGAACGAGTCGGGATAGAGCCTGGCCAAGGCGCGCCAATTCTCCAGCGGCCAGCCACCGGGTTCCAGCTCGGCCTGCCATGCCTTCAGGTACAGACGTTCGCGATGCGGCAGGTGCGACTGCAAGGCCAATGCCTTCTGCAACTGTTCGCGCGCCGGCTGCATCTCGCCGATGCGGGCGTGCAGCTTCGCCAGCCCCGCGTAGGCCAGCGCGAATTCGGGGTCGATCTCCACCGCGGCCTGGTACAGGTTGCGCGCCTCCTCGAAACTGCGCTTTCCCATCGCGGTTTCCGCCAGTGCATAGGAACGCAGCGCGCGCAGGCTGCCGGTGGAGGCGCGCGACAACGGGATCGACTTCTGCAACTCGGCAACCGACTCCCCTAGCCCCTTGCGCAACTGGTTGAGGACATCGTCCACGGCGGCGGCGGCCTTGTCCGGGGCGGTGGCGACGGCATGATAGGTACGCACCACGCTGTCCGCGTTCGGATCCACCAGGTCGATGGCGATCCGGTAACCATCGCCATGCCGCGTCACCACGGGCAGCAGCACCGCGCGCGCACCCTCGCGGATGGCAACGTCCACCGCCAGGCTGCGGTCGAGCGTGGCATCAGCCGGCTTCCTGGCCATCTCCAGGCTCTCGCGGACCTTGCCTTCGGACAACACGTTCACATAGCGCGATTGTTCCAGCCCGAGCATGACCGCCTGGCGGATCGACGCGTCGAACACCGATTCGCCGGTGCTGTTGGCGACGTCCCCCATCACCACCCAGTCGCGCTCGGCGAAGGCGATGGCCGGCTCCGGGCGGGTAGCGAACCAGAGGCCGACACCCAGCGCCAACAGCAGGGCCGCTTCGGCCACCAGCGCCAGCGGACTGCGCCACAACGGCAGGTCGCGCCGGGCCTTGGGCGAGCTGCGCGGCATGCGCAGCGGGGCGAAGCCCGGCACACCGGCTTCGAACACTTCCTGCGCGGTGGGCACGCCCTTGAAACGCCAGCGCCCGTGCGACTTCCACAGCAGTTGCCCGCCGGACTCGCCCAGCTCCGGCACCGCGCGGCGGGTCAGCGATTCGGCCACCGCCGACAGCAGGATCTGCCCGGGCCGGGCCAGCGCCATCAGCCGCGCCGCCAGCGGCTTGGCCAGGCCTTCCACTTCCAGCGACTTGGCGCCGGCCTGCACCGCCTCGGCGCTGTTGTGCCAGGTCAGCACTTCGCCGACGTGCATGCCGGCGCGGGCATGCAGCACCAGGCCGCGGGCGCGGCCCAGCTCGCGCAGGCCGCGCAGGTAGTCGATGGCGAAGGCCAGGCCGTTGATCGGGCGCTCGAACAACAGCAGCAGACCGTCGGAACGGTCGATCAGCCGCCCCTTCCATTGCTGCTGCAGTTGCAGCACCAGACGGTCGTGCTGCTGGAACAGCTCGGCGGCGGCGGCATCGCCCAGTTTCTCCACCAGCGCGACCGAGTCGCACAGGTCGGTCAGCAGCAGGGTGCGCACCTGCGGCGCGGGAGTCGCCGGCGTTCCCCCTGCATCCTGCATGGCCAGCTCCGGCAGCACGTCAGTTCGCCCCGAGCCAATCCCGCGGCCATTGCAGCCGGTTGCCGCCGAGCCGCTTGGCTTCGTACATCGCGCTGTCGGCCAGCGCGTACCAGTCGTTCCAGTCGCTGCGCGGGTCGAGCAGGCAGGCGCCGATGCTCACCGGGCAGATCCGCGGCACCGGCTGCGCGCGTTCCAGCAGCCCGTGCACCGCCTGCAGGATGAAGCCGGCCACGTGCGCCAGCTTCTCCGCATCGGCTTCCTGCACCAGCAGGCAGAACTCGTCGCCGCCCAGCCGGCAGGCCAGCCCGTCGACCTGCACCACCGAGCGCAGGATGTTGGCGACCGCCTGCAGCACGCGGTCGCCGACCAGGTGGCCGTATTCGTCGTTGATGTGCTTGAAATGGTCGCAGTCGATCAGCAGCAGGCCCTGCGGCGGCATGCGCCGCGACTGCCGGCATTCCTGCAGGTACAGGGTCAGGCCGCGGCGGTTGTCCAGCCCGGTCAGTTCGTCGGTGCGCACCAGCTCCTCGGTGTGGTTGAGCTGGTGGGTGGTGGTGTAGAGGTTGTCCAGCGCCGCTTCGAGGTCGTGGTTGCGGTGCCGCAACTGCCGGATCAGCAGCTGCTCGTTGGACACCACGCGCATGATGGTGCGGCGCAGGAAATAGGCGATCAGGCCCGGGGCGCGGTCCACCAGCCGCTGGAAGTCGTCGTGGCCCAGTTCCAGCAGCACCACGTCGGTGGAGGCCTGGGCGTCGGCGCCGCGGCGGTGGTTGCCGATCAGCAGGCCCAGTTCGCCGAAGAATTCGCCCGGCCCGAGGTACTTGACCATCAGGTCCTCGCCGAAATCCAGGTCGACGATGCCGCTGCGGATGACGTACATGGAACTGCCGAATTCGCCGCTGTGGAACAGTACCTGCCCGGCGGGGACCTCGCGCACGTGGCCGAATTCGGCGAACAGGGCGGCTTCGGCGGGCGACAGCACCGGATGCACGATCTCGGCCATCGCCGTGGCGGCGACGCTCTGCTCGTGTTCATCCGCCCTGATTGCAGCCCCGTTGCCGTTCATCTCCCGCCCCTGCCGCCCCGGTAATCCCCGCTCCTGCGGGTCATCCGGGCAGCATAGCACCGGTGAAAGCGTGCGGCACATCGCAATCCGCAGGGACTGCGCGCGCATTTCGATACGGAAACGGGCGGCCCGCAGGTCGCCCGTTCCTCCATCCTCCCGGCCGCTACGGACCGGTCAGGCGGCCGCCCGGTCGCCGTGGAACTGCTCCTCCTCGGTGGAGCCGGTCAGCGCGGTGGTCGAGGACTGCCCCTGCTGGATCGCCTGGGTCACCGCGTCGAAGTAGCCGGTGCCGACCTCGCGCTGGTGCTTGACCGCGGTGAAACCCTTGTCGGCGGCGGCGAATTCGGCCTCCTGCAGCTCGACGAAGGCACTCATCTGCCGGCGCGCGTAGCCGTGGGCCAGGTTGAACATCGAGTAGTTCAGGGCGTGGAAGCCGGCCAGGGTGATGAACTGGAACTTGTAGCCGTAGCTGGCGATCTCCTTCTGGAACTTGGCAATCGTGGCGTCGTCCAGGTTCTTCTTCCAGTTGAAGCTCGGCGAGCAGTTGTAGGCCAGCAGCTTGCCCGGGTATTTGGCATGGATCGCCTCGGCAAACCTGCGTGCGAATTCCAGGTCCGGCTTGCCGGTCTCGCACCACACCAGGTCGGCGTAGGGCGCGTAGGCCAGGCCGCGGCTGATGGCCTGGTCCAGGCCGTTGCGGGTCTTGAAGAAGCCTTCGACGGTGCGCTCGCCGGTGGTGAACGGCTGGTCGTTGCCGTCGATGTCGCTGGTCAGCAGGTCGGCGGCCTCGGCGTCGGTGCGCGCCACCAGCAGGGTCGGCACGCCCAGCACGTCGGCGGCCAAGCGCGCGGCGTTCAACTTCTCGATCGCCTCGCGGGTCGGCACCAGCACCTTGCCGCCCATGTGCCCGCACTTCTTCACCGCCGCCAGCTGGTCCTCGAAGTGCACGCCGGCGGCGCCGGCCTCGATCATCGCCTTCATCAGCTCGAAGGCGTTGAGCACGCCGCCGAAGCCGGCCTCGGCGTCGGCCACGATGGGCTGCAGGAAGTCGATCTCGTCCTTGCCCTCGGCGTGGTGCAACTGGTCGGCGCGCAGCAGGGTGTTGTTGATGCGCTTGACCACCGCCGGCACCGAGTCGGCCGGGTACAGCGACTGGTCCGGATACATCTGCCCGGCCAGGTTGGCGTCGGCCGCCACCTGCCAGCCGGACAGGTAGATGGCGTTGAGGCCGGCCTTGACCTGCTGCATGGCCTGGTTGCCGGTCAGCGCGCCCAGCGCGTTGACGAAATCCTTCTCGTGCAGGTAGTTCCACAGCTTTTCCGCGCCGAGGCGGGCCAGCGAGTGCTCGACGTGCACGGTGCCGCGCAGGCGCACGACGTCGGCGGCGGTGTAGTTGCGGGTCACGCCCTTCCAGCGCGGGTTGGTGTCCCAGTCGTGCTGGATCTGTTCGGCGGTCGGCAGCTTGCTCATGGGGGTTCTCCAGTGGGATTGGGGTGGCGCGGGGTTTGTGTAGGAGCGCACCTTGGTGCGCGATGGGGCTTCTCTCGATTCCTGCACCGGGGAAGCGCGTAGATGCGGGGCTTGCCCCGCATGGCGCTTTCCCGGTAATGCCTCGTGCGGGGCAAGCCACGCACCTACGAGAGCGGTTTCACGAGGGCCGGGTCAGTCGATCTGCCGGTAGGCGGGCAGGGTCAGGAACTCGGCCAGTTCGTCGGCATGGCTGAGTTCGTCGAGCAGGGCGATGGCCTGCGCGATGCGGGTGCCGCCGGGCAGCGCCGAGGTGTCGCCGAGCCGGGCCGGCAGCGCGCGCAGGCTGGCGTCGAGCAGGGCGAAGTCGATGGCGGTGCCGTCGTCCAGGTGCTGGTTGCCGGCGTGCAGCCACTGCCACAGCTGGCTGCGGCTGATCTCGGCGGTGGCCGCGTCCTCCATCAGGTTGTGGATCGGCACGCAGCCGTTGCCGTCCAGCCATGCGGCCATGTAGCGCACGCACACCTCGACGTTGTTCTCGAAGCCGGCGCGGGTGATGGTGCCGGTGCAGGGGGCGATCAGGTCGTCGCGCGTCACCTGCACGTCGCGGCGCAGCACGTTGTGCTGGTTCGGCGCGGGCATGTGTTCGTCGAAGATCGCCCGCGCCACCGGGATCAGCGCCGGGTGCGCCACCCAGGTGCCGTCGTGGCCGGCGGTCACCTCGCGCAGCTTGTCCGCGCGCACCCGCGCCATCGCCTGTTCGTTGGCGGCGGCGTCGTGGTTGATCGGGATCTGCGCGGCCATGCCGCCCATCGCATGCGCGCCACGCTTGTGGCAGGTCTGGATCAGCAGTTCCGAATACGCCTTCAAAAACGGCTGGGTCATCGTCACCTGGCCACGCTCGGGCAGCACCTTGTCGCGGTGGCGGCGGAAGGTCTTCAGGTACGAAAAAATGTAGTCCCAGCGCCCGCAGTTCAGGCCGACGATGCGCTCCTTCAATGCGTGCAGGATCTCGTCCATCTCGAACACCGCCGGCAACGTCTCGATCAGCACCGTGACCTTGATCTGCCCGTGCGGCAAACCCAGCATGCCCTCGATGTGCGACAGCGCGGTTTCCCACAGCGCCGCCTCCTCCATCGACTGCAGCTTGGGCAGGTAGAAGTACGGGCCGCGCTGCTTGCGCATCAGCGCGCGGGCATTGTGGAAGGCGAACACCGCCGCGTCGAACAGGCCGCCGGCGATCGGCTGGCCGTCCACCCGCACGTGCTTCTCGTCCAGGTGCCAGCCGCGCGGGCGCACGATCAGCACCGCCTGCTCCTCGTAGGGGCGCAACGTGTAGTGCTTGCCATTGGGTGCGGTGTAATCCAGATCGCCGCGCACTGCCGCGGACAGCGCCTGCTGCCCGGCCAGCAGGTTGCGCCACGTGGGCGAGGTGGAATCCTCGAAGTCGGCCATGAACACCTTGGCGCCGGAGTTCAGCGCGTTGATGACCATCTTCGGGTCGGTCGGGCCGGTGATCTCGACGCGGCGGTCGGACAGCGCGGCCGGGATCGGCGCCACCTGCCAGTCACCTTCGCGGATGGCGGCGGTGTCGGCGCGGAAGTCCGGCAGCCCGCCGCCGTCGAAGAACGCCTGGCGCTGGCGGCGCGCGGCCAGTCGCGCCTGCCGCTCCGGCTCCACCGCCCGGTGCAGCGACACCAGCAGCGCCAGCACCCCGGCCGGCAGCAGCGCCGACTGGCCGGCGAGCCGCTCGGTCACGGTGATGCCCGGCGTCGGGCGGACGGCGTGGGCGGTGGCGGGAATGGCGGAGGCGACGGCGGACATGGCGGAACCCTGCGTTTGTCGGGGAGCTCCACCGTGCTGCGCAATCAATTATTCGACAATGCAGTTTTTGCAATGCGATATATAAATTGTGCTAATAGTGTCTCGCCATGCCTGCGAAGAAACCCGCAAACCCGCGTTTTTCCTACAAATCCGACCGACTCAAGCCGCTGCGCGCGTTCTGCCAGACGGTCCGGCTGGGTTCGGTTTCACGTGCGGCCGAGGCGCTTTTCGTCAGCCAGCCGGCGGTGAGCCTGCAGTTGCAGGCACTGGAGCGGGAGCTGGGGGTAGTGCTGTTCGAGCGCAGCGGGCGACGGCTGGTGCCCAGCCGCGAGGGCCAGCTGCTGTACGAGATGGCACAGCCGCTGGTGGAGAGCCTGGACGGGCTGGAAGCCGGCTTCCGCGACAAGGTGCGCGGGCTGGACGCGGGCGAGCTGACGATCGCCGCGAATTCCTCGACCATCCTCTACCTGCTGCCGAAGATCGTCGAGGATTTCCGCCGCCGCCACCCCGACGTGCGGCTGGCCCTGCACGACGCGATCAGCGCCGACGGCAACGAGCTGCTGCGCAGCGATGCCGCCGACCTCGCCGTCGGCTCGATGCTGGACGTGCCGGCCGACCTCAGCTACGCGCCGGTCTACGACTTCGAGCAGGTGCTGATCGCCCCCCACGGCCACCCGCTGGCCGACAAGCGCGAGTTGACGCTGGAAGATCTTTCGCCCTGGCCGCTGATCCTGCCGCCGAAGCGGCAGATCACCTGGCGGCTGGTGGACCTGGTGTTCCAGCGCCACCGCGTGCCCTACACCGTAGCGCTGGAAGTGGGCGGCTGGGAGGTCATCAAGCAGTACGTGGCGATGGGCATGGGCATCTCCATCGTCACCGCGCTGTGCCTGAACGACGGCGACCGCGAGCGGCTGGCGATCCGGCCGATGGCGCGCTATTTCCCCAAGCGCAGCTACGGGGTGACGGTACGCCGCGGCAAGGTGTTGTCACCGCAAGCGCGCGCCTTCATCGAGCTGATCCGCCCGGACCTGTTCGCCCCGCGCCAGTACGACGACACCGGGCATTCGGAGCGCTGAAGCCGCCAATGGACCCCGTGAGCCCGTGCCGGGCAAGCACGGCACCTACGGTGAATGCCGGCTTCCCGTAGATGCGGGGCTTGCCCCGCATGAAGCCTTCCCGGTGAAGCCGCCCGGCACCTGCGAAAGCATGCCGCAGCTGCCTCAGCAGCCGGCCAGCGCGTCGGCCGCCCATTCCGCCGCCGGGCGCGGGCGGCTGAAGACGTAGCCCTGCAGCAGCCGGCAGCCCAGCTCCTGCAGCAGTTCGATCTGCGCTTCGGTTTCCACGCCCTCGACCACCACGTCCAGCTCCAGGTCGCCGGCCATCGAGACGATGGCGCGCACGATCTTGCGGTCCGACGGGCTGTCGAGCAGGCGGCGCACGAAGGACTGGTCGATCTTGATCAGGTTGACCTGGTAGCTGGACAGGTAGCCCATCGAGGAATAGCCGGTGCCGAAGTCGTCGATGGCGATGCGCACGCCCTGCCCGCGTAGTTGTTCGAGCACGGCGGCCACGTGCTGCTGGTCGCCCAGCAGCATGTCCTCGGTCACTTCCAGCACCAGCCGCTGCGGCGGCATGCCGACCTCGGCCAGCACCTGCGCCAATTGCGCCGGGAAATCGCTGGCGTAGATGTCGCTGACCGACACGTTCACCGCCAGGTAGGGACTGCACGGGTTGCCGAGGTGCGGCAGGAAGGCCCGGCAGGCGCTGCGCAGGATGCAGCGGGTGAGCGCGCCGACGTGGCCGGTCTCGACCGCGGCGCGCACGAACTCCGGCGGCGGGATCCAGCCCAGCTCCGGGTGCCGCCAGCGCGCCAGCGCCTCGTAGCCGGCGACGCAGCCGCGCTGGATGTCGTGGATGGGCTGATAGTGCACCTCGATCTGGCCGTGCTCGATCGCCTCGGGCAGGCCGGCCTCGATCCGGAACTGGCGCGCGGCGCGCTCGTGGATGCCGCGGTCGAAGACCACCAGCCCCGCGCCGCGGTTGCGCTTGGCCTCGTACATGGCGGCGTCGGCCTCGCGCAGCAGGCTGCCGGGGACCAGCCCATGCAGCGGCGCGGAACTCAGGCCGAAGGCCGCGGTGATCGGGATGCGCCGGCCGTTGATCAGGAACGGCTGCTGGAACAGGGCATCGCACAGCGCGTGCAGCCGCTGCAGGTCGGCCGCGTCCGGCAGCCGGGCCATGATGACGAAGGCATCGCCGCTGAACCGCACCAGCGTTTCCCGCTCGCCGCAGCACTGCCGCAGGCGCCCGGCCACCGCCACCAGCACCTTGTCGCCGAAGGCATGGCCATAGGTGTCGTTGACCAACTTGAAGTGGTTCAGGCCGAGCATCACCAACGCCACCCGCTCGTCCTCGGCGGCGGCCTGCGGCAGCGCCTGCAGTCGCTCGGCCAGGCCGTTGCGGTTGCGCAGGCCGGTCAACTCGTCGTGCGTGGCCTGGTGGTGCAGCGCGCGCTGGCGCGCGGCCTGCATGCGGTTGCGCACCACCAGCCCGACCACCACCAGCAGCAGCATCAGCACCACCACGACGATGGCCAGCAGCTGCGCGCGGTATTCGCGGGCGAAGATCGACGGCGGGGCGTTGACCAGCGTGCTGCCGGCGGGAAGGGCGCGCATGTCCACGCCCAGCCGGCGCAGCTCCGCGGTGTCGAACAGCAGCGCCAGCGGCGTTTCGCGCACCAGCGGGATGCCGGCGGCGGCCTCACCGGCCAGCAGCCGCCGCGCCATCGCCGCCTGCTGGCGGCCGGTTTCCAGGCCACTGTTCATGTAGCCGCCGACCGCACCGTGGCCCACCGCCGTGTCCAGGTCGCTGTACACCGGCAACCCGGTGCGCGCGCGCAGCCAGGCCGGCACGAACTCCGGCTCCAGCGGCAGCTCGCCGGCGCGCACCGGCAGGCTGCCGAGGGCGAAGACCAGGGTGTCGCCGGGCAGCCGCGGCAGCCGTGGCGCCACCTGTTCCAGCCACGCGGTCCGCCAGTGCTCGGCCCCGGGGTGGCCGGGCAGCCGCGCCAGCGCCGCATCGACGGTGTCGCGCAGCGCCGCGCCGTTGTCGTCGTCGGGGGTGATGAACAGCAGCCGGCGCGTATGCGGGTGCAGCTTCAGCGCGATGTCGAGGGTGCGGGTGAGGTCGAAGCGTTCGAGGATGCCGGTGACGTTCGTGCGCGTGCCGATGATGGGTTCCGGCGCCGCGTTGAGGCCGCTGAACACCACCGGGGTGTCGCCGAACAGGGCCGCGTGCTGCATGACGAAGGCCAGCGCATCGTCGTCCACGGTGGCGACCAGGTCGAAGCGCTGGCCGGCGTACTTCCCGCCGAGGTAGTCGGTCAGGCGCTGGCGCTGCGCGGCATCGGGATGGCGCTTGGCGTCCATCCATTCGACATGGAACACCGGTCGCTCGCCGGCACCGCCCCACTCGCGCAGGCCGTCGAGGATGCGCTCCTCCCAGCTGAAGCCGGGGTGGTAGGACAGCAACACCAGCACCTGCGGCCGCGCGGACTCCGCGGCCGGCGGGGCCGCCGCGGCCGCCGTGGCGAACCCGCACGCGCACGCCAGCCACAGGCAGGTGAGCCAGCGCCATGCGCGTGGTTTCAGCACCGGCAACGGGCTGGACGGCGGCGATGGCGTGGGCGATGGGTCAAGGCGCACGGAGCATCCTGCAATCGGACTGGACCGGGGGAGAGCATAAGCCCTGCCTACGACCACGACATGGCCCTGAGGTACTGCTTGGCGGCCTGCCTTCGATCCGCCATCCGGCGTCGTCGGTCCGCGGCCGCCAACCTGTTTCAGCCGGGAATCCGCGCCAGCGAATCGCGGCCGATGTCGGCGATACGGCGCGCGCCGGTCAGGGTCATCGCCACGCGCATTTCCGCCGCCATCAGGTCGAGCAGGTGGGCGACGCCGCGTTCGCCCTGCGCAGCCAGCGCATAGACGAAGGCGCGGCCAAGCAGCACCGTGTCGGCGCCGAGGGCCAGCATGCGCACCACGTCCAGGCCGCTGCGGACGCCCGAGTCGGCGAGGATCTTCAATTCGCCCCGCACCGCATCGGCGATGGCCGGCAGCGCCCGCGCGGTGGACGGCACGCCGTCGAGCTGGCGCCCGCCGTGGTTGGACACCACGATGCCGTCGGCGCCGAAGCGCACCGCGTCGCGCGCGTCCTCCGGATCGAGGATGCCCTTGATGAGCATCGGCCCCTTCCAGAACGCGCGGATCCATTCCAGGTCCTTCCACGAGATCGACGGGTCGAAGTTGCCCGCCAGCCAGCCGATGTAGTCCTCCAGCCCGGTCGGGTCGCCGCGGTAGGCGGAGATGTTGCCCAGGTCGTGCGGACGGCCGCGCAGGCCGACGTCGAACGCCCAACGCGGATGGGTCGCGGCCTGCAGGTAGCGGCGCAGCGCCGCGTGCGGGCCGCTCATGCCCGAGTGCGCATCGCGGTAGCGCGCGCCCGGCACCGGCATGTCCACGGTGAACACCAGCGTGGCCACGCCCGCGGCCTGCGCGCGCTCCAGCACGTTGCGCATGAAGCCGCGGTCGCGCAGCACGTACAGCTGGAACCACATCGGCCGCTTGATCGCCGGCGCCACTTCCTCGATCGGGCACACCGACACCGTGGACAGGGTGAACGGCACGCCGCGGCTGTCGGCCGCACGCGCGGCCTGCACCTCGCCACGGCGCGCGTACATACCGGTCAGGCCGACCGGCGCCAGCGCCACCGGCATCGCCAGCGTTTCGCCGAACAACCGGGTTTCCAGGCTCAACTCGGCCATGTCGCGCAGCACGCGCTGGCGCAGCGCGACGTCGGCCAGGTCGGCGACATTGCGCCGCAGCGTGTGCTCGGCATAGGCGCCGCCGTCGATGTAGTGGAACAGGAACGGCGGCAACCGGCGGCGCGCAGCGGCACGGTAATCGGTGGAGGCGGAGATGATCATGGCCCAGCCGTGGAATGGCCGATGCGGAACGGGAGGGTCGCCCCTCCCGTTCCCGCGGCGCGGCGCTTACTTCAGCCCGCGGTTCTTCAACAGCGCTTCCACGCTCGGGTCCTTGCCGCGGAACTCGCGGTAGGCGGTGGCCAGGTCGCGGGTGTTGCCGATGGACAGGATCTTGTCGCGGAACACCTGCCCGTTCTCGCGGGTCAGGCCGCCGTTCTCCTCGAACCACTCGAAGGCGTCGTCGTCGATCATCTCCGCCCAGAAGTAGGCGTAGTAGCCGGCCGAATAGCCGCCACCCCAGATATGGTCGAAGTAGCTGCTGCGGTAGCGCGGCGGCACCTGCGGCAGGTCGACCTTGAAGCGCTTGAGCGCGGCGGCCTCGAAGGCGTCCACATCCTGCAACGGCGCGTCGGCGCCCTGCGTGTGCCAGGCCAGGTCGAGCAGCGCCGCCGACAGGTATTCGGTGGTGGCGTAGCCCTGGTTGAAGGTGCGGGCCTTGGCGATCTTGTCCACCAGCGCCTGCGGCATCGCCTCGCCGCTCTGGTAGTGCCTGGCGTAGTTGGCGAACACCTTCGGGTCCGAGGCCCAATGCTCGTTGAACTGCGATGGGAACTCGACGAAATCACGCGGTACGCCGGTGCCGGCCACGCTCGGGTACTTCGTGTTCGAGAACATGCCATGCAGGGCGTGGCCGAACTCGTGGAACATGGTGGTCACGTCGTCCCAGCTCAGCAGCGCCGGCTGCCCGGCGGCGGGCTTGGTGAAATTGCACACGTTGTAGACCACCGGCTTGGTGCCGGTCAGGCCGTCCTGTTCGACGAACACGTCCATCCATGCGCCGCCGCTCTTGCTGTCGCGCTTGTAGTAGTCGGCGTAGAACAGCGCCAGCGGCTGGCCGTCGGCGTCGCTGACCTCGAACACGCGCACGTCCGGGTGGTACACCGGGATGTCCTTGCGCTCCTTGAAGGTGATGCCGTAGAGCTGGTTGGCGGCGAAGAAAACGCCGTTCTGCAGCACGTTGTCCAGCTCGAAGTACGGCTTGATCTGCGATTCGTCGAGGTCGTACTTGGCCTTGCGCACCTGCTCGGCGTAGAAGTCCCAGTCCGAGGCGGTGGCCTTGAAGCCACCGTTCTGGGCGTCGACCACCTTCTGGATCTCGGCCAGCTCGCCGCGCGCCTTGGCGGTCGCCGCCGGCACCGTGTCGGTCAGCAGCTTCAGCGCGTTGGCCGGGGTCTGCGCCATCTGGTCGCCGAGGTTGTAGGCGGCGTAGTTCGGGAAGCCGAGCAGCTTGGCCTTGGCCGCGCGCAGTTGCGCCAGGCGCTGGATGATCTTGCGGGTGTCGTTGGCGTCGCCCTGCTCGGTGCGGGTTTCCGAGGCTTCCAGCACTTTCGCGCGCAGGTCACGATCCTGCAGCGACATCAGCACCGGCTGCTGGGTGGTGTTCTGCAGCGCCAGCACCCACTTGCCGTCGAGCTTGCGGCCCTTGGCGTCTTCCTCGGCCGAGGCGACGTCGCCATCGCTCAGGCCGGCCAGTCGCGCCTTGTCATCGACCACCACCGCGCCGGCGGCGGTGGCCGCGACCAGCTTGTTGTGGAAGTCGTTGGCGAGGGTGGCTTCCTCGGCGTTGTACTGCTTCAGCGTTTCCTTGTCGGTGTCGCCGAGCTGGGCACCGGCCTTGACGAAGCCCTTGTAGGTTTCCTCGACCACGCGCAGCTGCTCGGCGTCCAGCCCGGCCTCGGCGCGGCCGTCGTACACCGCCTTCACCCGCTCGAACAGCTTGGCGTCGAGGTGGATCGCGTCGCCGTGCGCGGCCAGCTTCGGGATCACCTCTTCCTGGATCTTCTGCCGCTCCGGGTTGGTGTCGGCCTGCACCACGCTGAAGAACACGCGGCTGGTGCGGTCGAGGATGGCACCGGACTTCTCCAGCGGCAGCAGGGTGTTGTCGAAGGTAGCCGGCGCGGTGTCGTCGGTGATCCGCTTGATCTCGGCCAGCTGCTGGCGCATGCCTTCCTCGAAGGCCGGCAGGTAGTCGCCGTCCTTGATCTTGTCGAAGGCCGGTGCCTGGAACGGCAGCGTGCTGGCGGCCATGAACGGGTTGGTCGAGGCCTCGGCCGGCTGCCCGGCGGTGCTGTCGGTATTCACGGGTGCGTTGGACTCCTTGCCGGAACAGGCCGCCAGCGCAAGGCTGATGGCAGCGGCCAGAATGACGGTGCGCGACATGGAACGTGCTCCTGCGTAGTGTGCGGTGAAACCGCAAACCCTACTCCTTCGCGCCATGGCTGGCATGTGCCGATGGTGGCGGCAATGCTGCCCCGGCAGGAGCGCACCTTGGTGCGCGATGGGGCATTCCCGGTAGAGCCCCATCGCGCACCAAGGTGCGCTCCTACCGCTGCACCGCGCCGCGGCGCAGGCTGGCGAAGGCGTCCAGCGCATCGGCGCGGCCGGCGGCCAGGTCCACCTGCGGCCGTGGCGGATACCCCGGCGCCAGCCGCCGCGCCGGTTCCGGGTGCTCCCACGGCGCGAAGCACGCCGGTGGCGGCAGACCCGCCAGTTCCGGCACCCAGCGCGCGATGTAGGCCCCATCCGGGTCGAAGCGGCGCGCCTGGGTGGCCGGGTTGAACACGCGGAAGTACGGCGCCGCGTCGGCGCCGGTACCCGCGCTCCATTGCCAGCCCTGGGTGTTGTTGGCCAGGTCGGCGTCCACCAGCGTGTCCCAGAACCAGCGCGCGCCATGCCGCCAATGCTGGCGCAGGTGCTTGGTCAGCCAACTGGCCACCAGCATGCGCACGCGGTTGTGCATCCAGCCGGTGTGCCACAGCTCGCGCATGCCGGCATCGACGATCGGCACGCCGGTGCGGCCATGTCGCCATGCTTCCAGCAGCGCTTCGTCCGGAGCCGCCCAAGGGAAATCGTCGAAGCGCGGGTCGAGGTTGCGGTCGGGCGTTTGCGGGTAGTGGTGCAGCACGTGGTGGGCGAACTCGCGCCAGCCCAGTTCGGCGAGGAAGCGGTCGCGGTCGGCCTCGCCGATGGCGTCGCCCATGGCCAGCACTTCGGCCACCACGCGCCGCACCGACACTTCGCCGAAATGCAGGTGCGGCGACAGCCGCGAGGTGCCGGCCTCGGCGGCGAAATCGCGGGCCTGCGCGTAGCCGTGCAGTGCGTCGTCGATGAACCGCCGCAGCGCCGCGCGCGCGCCTTGCTCGCCGGGTGTGAAGCGCTGCCAGAAGCCGGCGTCCCATGCCGGGGCCGGGGTGGGCATCAGTTCGTCCAGTCGCTCGCCGGCGGGCAGGTCTGCATGTGCCAACGATGGCAACCGTGCCGGCGCATCCCACGTCGCCGGCACCCGCCATGCCGCGCGCGCGGATTTCCAGAACGGCGTGAACACCCGGTACGGGTCGCCCTGCCGGGTCGCCAGTTCCCACGGCTCGAACAGCAACGCGCCGTTGAAGCTTTCCGCATGCAGGCCGATCTGGCGCAGGTCGCGCTTGATCCGCGCGTCACGCTGCTCGACGGCCGGCTCGTAGCGCCGCGTCCACAGCACCGCTTCGGCACCGGTGCGCGCGGCCAATGCCTGCAGGGCATCGAGCGTGGGCCCGCGCAGCAGCAACAGGCGCGAGCCGCGGCGTTCCAGTTCGCTGGCCAATGCCGCCAGCGAGCGCCGGCGCCATGCGTGCGACGCGGCGCCGGGCGCCCATGCGCCCTCTTCTTCCGGCGCATGGATGTAGACCGGCAGCGGCGACAGGCCGCGTTGCAGCGCCGCGCGCAGGGCCGGCTGGTCGTCCAGGCGCAGGTCGTCGCGCAGCCAGACCAGCGCGATGCCCATCGTTCAACCCGTGCCGCGGTTGCGGCCCCGCCACGGCCGGTACCACTGGCGGATGGCGGCCATGTCGGCGGCATCGTCGCCGCTGGTACGGAACGGCGGGCCGAAGCCGATGGTCTTTTCCGGGTAGTGGAAATAGGCCGGCACGATCGGCACCTGCGCCATCCGCGCGATACGGATGAAGCCGGTCTTCCAGTCCTTCACCGGCTTGCGCGTGCCTTCCGGCGCCAGCGCGAACCAGATGCGCTCGTTGTCCCGGATCATCGCCACCGCCTGCCCCACCGTGCCCTGCGGCGAGCTGCGGTCCAGCGGCACCACGCCGAAGCTGCGCAGCACCGCGCCCAGCGGCCACCAGAACAGCTTGTCCTTGCCGAGGATGCGCGCCTCCACGCCCAGCGCCAGCTTGGCCGCCAACCCCCAGATGCCGTCCCAGTTGGACGAGTGCGGCGCGGCGATCACCACCGCCTTGCGCAGGTCGGGCAGCGGCCCGGCCACGCGCCAGCCGCCCAGGCGCAGCACGTTGCGCCCGAGCCAGCGGCCGAACGCGGTGGAGCGGCCGCGCGGCACGCTCGGCGGGACCGGTGGCACCAGCGGCGGGCTGCGGTGCGATGGGGCGTTGTCCAAGCGCTACTCCCAGTTGCGTTGCGAACGGCCGCGCTTGATCTGCGCGCGCCCCTTTTTCTCGTCCAGCCGGCGCAGCCTGGAGCCGTAGGTCGGCTTGGTCGCCACCCGCGCCTTCGGCACCGCCAACCCGGCGCGGATGAACGCGACCAGCCGCTCGCGCGCATCGGCGCGGTTGCGCTCCTGCGTGCGGAAGCGCTGCGCGTCGATCACCAGCACCCCCGCGTCGGTCAGGCGCCGGTCGCGCCGTGCCAGCAGCCGCGCGCGCAGGGCATCCGGCAGCGACGGCGAGCCGGCCACGTCGAAGCGCAGCTCGACCGCGCTGGATACCTTGTTGACGTTCTGCCCGCCGGCACCGCTGGCGCGCACGAAGCGCTCGACGATCTCCGTTTCCGGAATCGCCAGCGTGGCATCGACGATGAGTTGCGGGGTGGTCATCGCCGCCGATTGTATCGGGCGCGTCGTCGCCTCGTACCGGGTATGGCCGGTGCGCGACGCCGGGCGGCGCTTCGGCTAGGCTGGCCACTTCCCTTGCGAAGGAGCTGGCCATGTCGATCGCCTACTGGTGCGTGCTGGTTGCCGCGGTGCTGCCTTATCTCTGGGCGGTGGTCGCCAAGGCGGCCCGGCCCGGCTACAACAACCGCAACCCACGTGCATGGGCTGCCAAAAGCAATGACTACCTGGTGCAGCGCGCCCATGCCGCGCACCTGAACGCCTTCGAGGCGTTCGCGCCGTTCGCCGCCGGCGTGGTGCTGGCGCAACTGGCCGGGGTGGACGCGCAGACGGTCAACGGGCTGGCCCTCGCCTTCGTCGCCTTCCGCGTCCTGCACGGCCTGTTCTACGTCGCCGACAAGCCGCCGCTGCGCAGCCTGGCGTGGCTGGGCGGCATCGCCTGCGCGCTGGCGCTGATCGTGCTGGCCGCGCTGCGGGCCGGCTGAAATCTATTCGTAGGTCGAGGCTACGCCCCCGACAGCACCCTGCCGGACAGGGTTCCCGAATACCGGCCGAACAGCCCGCCGGGGTCGTAGCCCCGGCCTACGACTCCGGCATGGCGTGCCTCTTCGCAAAGTCGCCGAATACCCGAGGGTATCCAACGGCATCCGCCGATACCCGGCAGTCCATATCCGGCAATGGCGCGCGTCGAACAACGCATCGACGCTGCCTCCATGCCACGCTATCGCCGCCACTTCATGGAAGGCCAGACGGTTTTCCTGACCTTGGCCACCGCCGGGCGCAGGCCATGGCTGGCAATCCACAACGCCCGCGACATCGTGCTCGATGCATTGCGCCAGACCCGCGGCCATCATCCGTTCACCCACAAGGGCCATGTCCTGCTCGACGACCACCTGCACCTGTTGCTCGCCCCACGCGTCGGCGTGGCGATTCCCGGTCTGGTGGGCAGTTTCAAGCGCGCGGCAATGGCCCGGCTTTCCGCCGAAACCGGGCGACGGCTGTGGCAACCCCGCTACTACGACCACATCATCCGTGACGACGCTGATTTCGCCCGTCATCTGGACTACCTGCATTTCAATCCGGTCAAGCATGGACTGGTCGAGGATGCGATGGATTGGCGGTGGTCAAGCGTGCACGCATGGAAGGCACGCGGCATCTACCCGGAAGGTCGGGGGAAACGTGAGCCGGAACGAATCCGGTGCATGACGGAGTAGCCTGTGCGCCGGGGGCGTAGCCCCGGCCTACGCCATGCCGGACATGGTTTCACGGCTGCCAGCCAGGGTAGGTCGGCCCTACGTGGCCGACGCGGGGACGCGGGGACGCGGGCAACCTTCGACGTGGGGAGCGTCGGAGGCATGGCCCCCTGAAGCCCTACGGCGCTTCGTTCCAGCCCAGCAGCTGGAACGCCTTGCGGAACTCCGCATCCAGCGGCGCGACCACTTCGATGCGGCGGCCATCCTGCGGATGCGGGAACGCCAGCCGCTGCGCGTGCAGCAACATGCGGTGCACGCCGTGCATGCGGAACGTGCGGTTGTGGCGGCCGTCGCCGTGGCTGGTGTCGCCGATCAGGTGATGGAACGCATGCTTCAAATGCCGCCGGATCTGGCGGAAGCGGCCGGTCTGCGGCCGGCAGCGCAGCAGCGCGTAGCGCGAGGTTTCAAAGCCGTTCGAGGGCACCGGCAATTCGCCGGTCGACAACCGCTGGAAATGGGTGATGGCCTGTTTCTTCACCGGCTTGCCGGGGCCGCCGTCGAGATCATGATCGACGGTGAAGGCTTCTTCCGCCGGCCAGCCACGGCAGATGGCCAGATAGTCCTTTTCCACTTCGCCGCCCATCAGCGTCTTGCCCAGCGCGCTG
This sequence comes from Stenotrophomonas daejeonensis, assembly GCF_001431505.1. Taxonomy (GTDB): domain Bacteria; phylum Pseudomonadota; class Gammaproteobacteria; order Xanthomonadales; family Xanthomonadaceae; genus Stenotrophomonas; species Stenotrophomonas daejeonensis. Next base: position 19,798 of record NZ_LDJP01000032.1, on the reverse strand, counting down.
GCGGTGTCGCGGTCGAAGGCCAGCAGCAGGCAGCCGCTGGTGGCGCGGTCGAGGCGGTGCACGAGGAAGATCGGCCGGCCCAGCTGCTCGCGCAGGCGGTCGGCGAGGAAATCGTCCTCGCCACGGGCCAGCTTGCTGTCGTGGACCATCAGCCCGGCGGGCTTGTCCACTACCGCCAGCCACGGGTCCTGGTACAGCAGCGGCAGCGGTTCGGAGACGACGTCCGCCACGACGTCCGTGGCTTCACTCACCGGCGCAGCCACGCCGAGGCCAGCGCCAGCATGCCCACGCCACCGCAGATCCACGACCAGAGCGGCATCGACGCCAGTTGCGGACCGCTGGCGTGCAGGCCGTGCAGCAATGCGGCGACCACCAGCAGCCCGGCGCCGCCCACCGCGGTGACCACGCGCCGTTGCAGGCGCTTGAGCGTGGTGTCGAGGTTGACGATGTCCTGCGAGCGCATCGCCAGTTCGTGCTTGCCCTGCACCTGCTGGCTCAGCCAGCTGTGCAGCAGCGCCGGCATGTCCGGCGCCTGGGTCATGATTTCCGGCAGGCGCTTGCCCAGCTCCTTCAGCGCGCGGCGCGGGCTGTAGCGCTCGCGCAGGATGCGTTCGAGCACCGGCTTGGCCACCGCCCAGATGTCCAGCTGCGGGTCGAGCTGGCGACCGACGCCCTCGATGTTGAGCAGCGTCTTCTGCAGCAGGATCAACTGCGGCTGCAGGGTGAGCTGGTAGCGCTGCGCGGTGCGGAACAGCTTGACCAGCACCTCGGCCAGCGAGATCTGCGACAGCGGCCGGGTGAAGTACGGCTCGCACACCGCGCGCACTGCCGCCTCCAGCTCGTCGATGCGCACCGTGGCCGGCATCCACTGCGCCTGCAGGTGCAGTTCGGCGATGCGCCGGTAGTCACGGTTGAAGATGGCCATGAAGTTCTCGGCCAGGTAGAACTGGTCCTGTTCCGAGAGCTGGCCCATGATGCCGAAATCCAGCGCGATGAAGCGCGGGTTGTCGCGCCGCGCCGAGTCGGTATCGACCCAGATGTTGCCGGCGTGGGCATCGGCATGGAAGAAGTTGTCGCGGAACACCTGCGTGTAGAACACGCGCACGCCCTTAGCCGCCAGCGCCTTGCGGTCGATGCCGGCCGCGTCCAGCGCGGCGACGTCGTCCGACGGGATGCCCCACACCCGTTCCAGGGTCAGCGCGCGCTCGGCGGTGTGGGTCCAGATCACCTCCGGCACGTACAGGTCGTCCGAATCCAGCCAGAAGCGGCGCAGCACGCTGGCGTTGGCGCCCTCGCGCTGCAGGTCCAGCTCGGCGGCCAGCGTGGTCTCGATCTCGGCGACCACCTCGCGCGGGCGGATCTTGTCGGCGCGCGGGTGGGTGCGCTCGACCAGCGCGGCCAGCGACTTGAGCAGGGCGATGTCGCCGGCGATCTGCTTCTCGATGTCCGGGCGCAGCACCTTGACCACCACCTGCCGGCCGCCGGGCAGCGTGGCCTCGTGCACCTGCGCGATCGAAGCCGAGGCCAGCGGCGTGGTGTCGAAGCTGGCGAACGCCTCGGTGATCGGCAGGCCCAGCGCCTGTTCGACAATCTGCAGCGCGCGTTCGCCGTCGAACGGCTGCACGCGGTCCTGCAGCAGGGTCAGCTCGGCGGCGACGTCCGGCGGCACCAGGTCGCGGCGGGTCGAGAGGATCTGCCCGAACTTGACGAAGATCGGCCCCAGCTCCTGCAGCGCCAGCCGCAGCCGCGCGCCGCGTGACAGGCTGGCGATGTCGCCGCGCGCGCGCGGCACGAACGGCTTGGCCAGCCGCAGCCAGCGCTCGACCGGGGTGCCGTCGAGCAGCGCGTCGAGCCGGTAGCGCAGGATCACCCGGCCGATGCGGTTGGCGCGGAACATCGCGCGCACCGCCTTCATGCCCGCGCCCCGCTGCGCTGGCGCAGCCGCGCCACCCGCGCGGCCAGCCGCTCCACGTCGTCACGGACCACGTCCACGTCGTCGTGGAAGGCCTCCAGTTCGGCGCGCGGCACCACGTCGCGCGATTCCTCGGTGACGTATTCGGCCGCTGTGCGCGCCAGGTCCTTCGCGCCGCGGCCGGCCTGCGCCAGCGCCGTGCGCAGGGCCTGCGCCACCTGCACGCCCAGCACCTCGCCGAACACGCCGACGAACGGCTGCTGCCAGTCCGGGTCGAAGCGCGTGGCCAGCTGCTGCAGGCGCCGCGCCAGTTCGGCATCGCCGGACACCTTCACCCGCCCGCCCGGCGCATGGCCGGCGCGGCGCGCATTGGCCATGAACGGCAGCTGCGCCAGCACCCCGCCGAGGGTGCTGCGCACCGCCAGATCCGGCTCGCGCGCGGCGTCCACCGGGCCCACCGTCAGCCGCTGCCCGTCCACGCCGACCTGCATCGCCAGCGGCGGCGATTCCAGGGTCAGGGCGATGCACTGGCCGTCCAGCGGGGCCAGCGCGGCGCGGGTATCCGGGTCCAGCGCCAGCGCGTGGTTCAGCGCCCTTTCCAGCGCGCGGCCGGCCAGCGGCTTGATGAAATCGAGAGGGGAGGCAGACATGGGCGGCATTCTACCGAAGCGGGGAACGGGGAATGACGGGTTTCCGTTTGCCGGAGGTTGCCGTGCAGCCGGGCAAGCGGGTGAACGCACGGGGTGCCCGGCAAACCCGCATTCCCCGTTCCCTGTTCCCCATTCCCGGCCGTTCCCCCATGCTATGCGCACCCGCATCAGCGCAATCGGCAGGAGCAACAGGCAATGGGCAAGACCCGGGTGGGCATCATCTTCGGCGGTCGTTCGGCCGAGCACGAGGTCTCGCTGCAATCGGCGAAGAACATCCTCGACGCACTGGACAAGCAGCGCTTCGACGTCAGCCTGATCGGCATCGACAAGCAGGGCCACTGGCACGTCAGCGACCCGCAGCAGTTCCTGCTCAACGCCGAGGACCCGGCGCGCATCGCGCTGAACCGCTCCGGCAACGCGGTGGCGGTGCTGCCCGGCCGCGAGCAGGCGCAACTGGTGCCTTCCGACCCGGCCACGGCGCTGGCGCAGATCGACGTGGTGTTCCCGATCGTGCACGGCACCCTCGGCGAGGACGGCTCGCTGCAGGGCCTGCTGCGCATGGCCAACCTGCCGTTCGTCGGCTCCGGCGTGCTCGGCTCGGCGGTGGCGATGGACAAGGACGTGGCCAAGCGCCTGCTGCGCGACGCCGGGCTGCCGGTGGCGCCGTGCGTGTGCTTCAACCGCTCCAGCGCGGCCGCGGCCGACTATGACGCGCTGGTGGCGGAGCTGGGTACGCCGCTGTTCGTCAAGCCGGCCAACCAAGGCTCCTCGGTGGGCGTGAGCAAGGTGCGCGATGCCGGCGAGTTCCACGCGGCGATGGCATTGGCGCTGTCCTTCGACCACAAGGTGCTGGTGGAGTCGGCTATTGCCGGGCGCGAGATCGAGTGCGCCGTGCTGGGCAACGACCACCCCGAGGCCAGCGTCTGCGGCGAGGTGGTGGTGCACGACGACTTCTATGCCTACGACACCAAGTACATCAGCGCCAACGGCGCCGAGACGGTGATCCCGGCCGATATTCCTGCCGAAGCGCAGGAGCGCATCCGCGCCATCGCCATCCGTGCCTACCAGGCGCTGGACTGCGCCGGCATGGCGCGGGTGGACGTGTTCCTCACCCCCTCCGGCGAAGTGGTCATCAACGAGATCAACACCCTGCCCGGCTTCACCCGCATCAGCATGTATCCCAAGCTGTGGGGCGCCAGCGGGCTGGACTACACGTCGCTGATCACGCGCCTGGTCGAACTGGCGCTGGAGCGCCACGCCGCCGACAAGGCATTGCGCAGTTCGATCACCCCGGCCTGAGTTTTCGAGCCCCTCTCCCATCGGGGCGATGCCGCACGGCTTGCGCGCCATTGGCGCGTGTGCGGTTGAGCGCCCACGCCGCTGGCGTGGGCCGGGGCGCGGAGCGGGGATTGGGGTGAGGGGCAATGGTGTCCCGATGGCTCAAACATCATGGACTCCGATCACCCCTAATCCGCCCCTTCGGGGCACCTTCTCCCGCTGGGAGAAGGAGCATCAAAAACTTTGCAAAGCAGTCAGGTTTTCTTGCGGAACAGCGAGATCACCGCAAGGATCAGGAACACGACGAACAGGATCCAGGCGATGTTGCTGGCCGCGCCGGCAATGCCGGAAAAACCCAGCAGGCCGGCAATGATGGCGATGACGAAGAACACGACGGCGTAATGGAGCATGGCGATGTCCCGGTTGCAGAATCAGGGCTCCATGCTCGGCAATTCGCGGTGGTGGCACGGTGACGGAAACGTGATCGCCGCATGATGGTCGCCACGCTCAGCACGCCGCGGCCAGCCGCCGCAGCCCTTCGGCGATCGATACCCGCGGCACGTAGCCGAAATCGCGCCGCGCCGGCTCCATCGAGTACCAGTGCGGCGTGCACAACTGCTCGGCGAGGAAGCGCGTCATCGGCGGCTCGCCGCGCAGGCGCAGCAGCGGCCAGGCCTTCTCGCAGACCGCGCCGATGCGGTAGGCGGCCTTGAAGCCGATCGACTTGTCCACCGCCGGTGCGCCCACCGCGGCCAGCAGCTTGTTGAGCAGCTCGCGCATCGGCAGCGGTTCGCCGTTGGAGATGAAGTAGGCCTTGCCGGCGCAGGCCGCGCCCGGCGCCAGATGGTCGAAGGCGTCGAAATGCGCCTGCGCGGCGTTGTCGATGTAGGTGGTGTCCACCTTGTTCAGGCCGTCGCCGACGAAGCGCAGGCGGCCCTGTCGGGCGCGTTCGGCCAGCCGCGGCACCAGTTGCTGGTCGCCCGGCCCCCAGATCAGCCGCGGGCGCAGCGCCACCGTCGCCAGCTGCGGGCCGTTGGCGGCCAGCACTTCCTGCTCGGCGATGGCCTTGGTCGCGGCATACGGCGCCTGGAAGTCCTCGCCATACGGCACCTCGTCCGCGCCCAGCCCTTCGACCGGATGCGTCGCGCGGTGGGTCACGCTGGGCGTGGAGGTGTAGACCAGCTTGCCGATGCCATGCGCACGGCAGGCTTCCAGCACGTTGCGGGTACCGGCCACGTTGGCGTCGAAATAGCTGTCGTAGCTGCCCCATGCGCCGGCCTTGGCGGCATTGTGGAACACCGCGTCGACGCCAGCGGCGGCATGGTGCACTGCGTTGGCGTCGGCCAGGTCGCCGCGGATCTGGCCCACGCCCAGCGCGGCCAGCGCCGGATAGTGGCCGCGGTTGAAGCTCGACACTTCATGACCGCGTTCGACCAGGCCGCGGCACAGCGCTTGGCCAAGGAAACCACCGCCGCCGGTAACAAGAATCTTCATTCGCTTTTGCTGTCCTGTTGCTTTGAAGCTACCCCTCCCCAGCCCTCCTCTGCGAGGCCGAAGCATTGCGCCCCCTCCCTTTCGCCGCAGGCGAGGGGGAGGGTTGGGGAGGGGTGCCGTTGCCCTGCTCGATCGCACGCAGGATATCCTCCAGCACCGCCGCCGTCCTCACCAGCGCGTCGTCGTTCCAGTAGCGCAGCACCCGGTAGCCATGTGCTTGCAGCATTTCGGTACGCCGCGCGTCGTAGGCGGCATGTTCCGTGTGTTGGCCACCATCCAGCTCGATCACCAGTTTCAGGGCCGGGCAGGCGAAATCGGCGATGTAACCGGCCAATGGCATCTGCCTGCGGAAACGATGACCAGCGAGGAGGTGATTGCGCAGGTGCTGCCACAAATGACGCTCGGCGCCGATGGCGTTGTTGCGCAGATGCCGGGCACGGCGGCGGAGTTCGTCCATGACTGTTTTTTCTGTTGGGAAGCACAAAAGCTACCCCTCCCCAACCCTCCCCTTCGCCTGCGGCGAAAGGGAGGGAGCAAAGCTGACAGCTCGCAGCGAACTGCTCTTACCTCCTCCCTTGCGCGCAGCGCAGGGGAGGGCTGGGAAGGGGTGCTTTGGGCTTTACACCAAACCCGCAGCCCAGACCGCCAGCTTCTCGCGCCCGATCTTGGCATTGTGGCGAATGTCCACCGGGAACGCCGGATGCCGCAGGAAGTGGCCGATGCCGGCCAGCTTCGGGTGGCTGGCCGCCAGCGCGCGAAGCTGCGGCTCGACCACGGCTACATCGGCGCTGGGCAGCAGTTCATAGCACAGCACCGGCAGCTGCCCGCCCAGCTCGCCCACGCCTACCAGCGCGGTGCGGCGCACGCCCGGCACGGTATTGAACACCGGCTCGGCCTGCTCGGTGTACAGCGGCCCGGCGGCGGTTTCCACGCGCTGGGTCTTGCGCCCGCAGAACCACAACCGGCCCTGTTCATCGAACCAGCCGACGTCGCCCATGCGGTGCACGATGCGCTCGCCGCCATCGGCCAGCCCCTCGCGGATCTTCGCCGCGGCGGTGGCCTGCGGGCGGTTGTAGTAACTGTCGGTGGCGGTGGGGCCGGCCACGGTGATCTCGCCGACCTCGCCCGCCGGCAGTTCGCGCACGCCGCTCCAGTCGGGGATCGGCGCATCGTCGATGGCGATGATGCGCACCACGTTCGGCGCCACCACGCGGCCGACGCAGGTGCCGGCGCCGGCCTCCGTCGCCTCGCGGGTGGCTTGCAGCTCGCGGCCTTCGATCACCGCCACCGGCAGGCATTCGGTGGCGCCGTAGGGCGTCCAGAACTGCGCGTGTTCGGGCAGCAGTTCGCGCATCTTCGCCACGGTCTGCGGCGGCACCGGTGCGCCGGCCGAGGTCACGCGGGTCACGCCCGGCAGCGGTTGGCCGTGTTCGGCCAGCACCCGCATCAGCGCCGGCGAGCCGAACAACTGGGTCACGCCGAAGCGGATGATGGCATCGTGCAGCTTGCGCGGGTCGGCGCTGCCCGGTCGGGTCGGGTCCATATCGGGAATGACCGAAGTCAGCCCCAGCGCGGGATCGAACAGCGCGAACGGCGGGAAGGTCGGCAGATCGACACCGCCGGCCTGCATGCCGAAGGCATTGCGCAGCAGTTCCACCTGGCCGACGAAATGGCGGTGGCGGTAGACCACACCCTTGGGCACGCCGGTGGAGCCGCTGGTGAACAGGATGGCGGCCATGTCGTCGGGCGCGGTATCGGCCAGTTGAGAGCCGGCGCCGGCACCAGCCGCCTCGACCCTCGCCAGCGTGGTGCCACCCCAGCCCCAGCGCGTGCCGACGGTAACCAGCCGCGTGGCCGATTTCGCCCAGCCCAGCAGCAGCCGCGCCACGTGCGCCAGCGGGATGCCGACGAAGGCTTGTGGCTGCGCTTCGTCCAGGCACTGGCGCAACGCGCGCCTGTCGATGCCCGGATCGACCAGCACCGGCACCGCGCCGCTCTTGAACAGCGCGAACATCAGCAGGAAGAACGCCGGCCCGGGCCGCACCATCACCACCGTGCGCACGCCGCGGCCGATGCCGTGGGCGGCCAGCCCGGCAGCGATGGCGTCGCTGCGCGCATTCAGGGTGCGGTAGTCGAGGGTGACGTCGTAGGCGGCCATGCCGCCGGCACCGGGCTTGCCGGGGCAGCGGATGGCGATTTGCCCGGGGCGTTCGCGCGCCAGCTCGGGCAGACGCGCGGCGATGTTGCAGGGTTCGTTCATCTTCCTATTGTCGCCGCTGCGGAAACTTCTTGCGCGCGGCCCGGTGGCGTGGAAAATTTCCCGCCCGCCTCTTTCCAGCAGCCGCCCGAAGGCCGGCACCCATGCCCCATCCCTGCCTGACCTGCGGTGCCTGCTGCACCCAATACCGCGTCGCCTTCCACTGGATGGAATCGGACGAGGTCACCGAAGGCGGCGTGCCGCACCAGCTGACCGAGCGGCTGGACGCGCACCGGCTGTGCATGCGCGGCACCTATTCCGACCCGATCCGCTGCGTGGCACTGGACTCGGAAATCGGCGTGTATTCGCGTTGCACGATCCATCCGAACCGGCCCAGCGTGTGCCGCGAGGTCGATGCTTCGTGGGAATACGGCAAGGCCAGCTCGCAATGCGACCGCGCGCGCATCGCCCACGGCATGCAACCGCTGACACTGGCCGACTGGCGCTGGCGCGACGAGGCGGACAACGACGACGACCACCCGGACGACAACGGCAACAGCCCATCGTCGCCGCCGAATACCCCGGTCGCCGCATAAGCCTTCCGTAGGAGCGCACCTTGGTGCGCGATGAGGCTCTACCGGTAAAGCCCTATCGCGCACCAAGGTGCGCTCCTACCAAACGCGCTCAACTGATCGGATTGCGCTCCAGGAACGCCCGCACCGCCGGCACGATCACCTCGTGCTTGTCCTCCAGCACGTAGTGGTTGGCGTCCTCGAACGCCATCACCTCGGCCTGCGGCAGCGCCTTGCGGAAGCCGGCGAGGAAGTGGTGATCGAAGCAGATGTCGCGCAGCCCCCACGCGATGAACGCCGGGCGGTCGGCGAACGACGGCAGCGCCGCGGCGGCGCGTTCCAGCAGCGGCCACGCCTTGTCGGCCGGCGACAGCGGGATGTCCTGCATGAAACGGATGGTGGCAATGCGGTTGTCCCAGTTGTCGTAAGGCGCAACGTAGGCGTGGCGCACGGCGGCCGGCATCCGCCGCGACACCCCCAGCCACGAGGCCCCGGCGGAGAACGCATTGAAGGTGCGGATGAACCACTCGCCCGGCTTCCAGTGCCGGCCCATCGCGATCTGCCACGGCATCGGCTTTTCCGCCGGCAGCGGGAACGCGGCGGTATTGGTGATGACCAGCCGCTTGACCTGCGCATGGTGGCCCAGTGCCCAGCCGAAGCCGATCATGCCGCCCCAGTCGTGCACCGCCAGCGTGATCGGGCCGGTGATGCCGAGATGGTCGAGCAGCGCGGTGATGTCGTCCACCCGCGATTGCAGGGTGTAGTCGTAGCGGCTGTCGTCCGGCTTGTCGGACAGGCCCATGCCGATGTGGTCGGGCGCGATGCAGCGGTACTTATCGCTCAGCCCGTTGACCAGATGCCGCCACAAATAGCTCCACGACGGATTGCCATGCAGCATGACGACCACCTCGCCATCGCGCGGGCCCTCGTCGACGTAGTTCATCGACAGGCCGGGACGGACCTCGAAGCGATGGGTGGTGGCGGGGTAACCGGGGAACTGCATCGGGCGGTTTCACGCAATCGCGGACAGGGCGCGCATTGTAGGCCAATGCGCCAGCCGGGCCGGCCGCCACGGATGGCGCACAATGGCGTGCTGCAACGCCGGGACGACCGTGACCGAATCCTTCGACGCCCTGATGGCGCGCGTGCGCGCCTGCCGCCTGTGCGAAACCCACCTGCCGCTGGGCTGCCGGCCCGTGCTGCAAGCCTCGCCGCGCGCTCGCCTGCTGATCGTCAGCCAGGCACCGGGCCGCCGCGTCCATGAAACCGGCATCCCCTTCAACGACCCCAGCGGCGACCGCCTGCGCGACTGGCTGGGGATCGATAAAACCCTCTTCTACGACGCAGAAAGGATCGCCATCGTGCCGATGGGCTTCTGCTTCCCCGGCACCGGCAAGAGCGGCGATCTGCCACCGCGCCCCGTATGCGCCCCCACCTGGCACCCGCAGTTGTTGCCGCGACTGGAACAGCTGCGCCTGACCCTGGCCATCGGCCAGTACGCCCAGGCCGGCCTGCTCGGCAACCGCCGTGGCCGCACCCTCACCGACACGGTGCAGGCCTGGCGCCAGCACCTGCAGCACGGCGTCCTGCCCCTGCCCCACCCCAGCCCGCGCAACCGGCTGTGGCTGGCGCGCAACCCGTGGTTCGAGAGCGAACTGCTGCCGGTGCTGCGGGCGCGGGTGGCAGACGCATTACGCGGTTGAACCACTCAGGCGCAGTACTTCCCTAAGCCGCGCAGGGAAAAGCGCCGATACCGCCCGGCATGACCAGCCGACAGGCTGGAGGCACCTTGCCAAACGTATCTATATTGATACAATCGCCATGCCTCCATTGATCCTCGACGCCCGCTTCTACCGTTCCACCTCCGGCAGGGAGCCGGTACGCGAATGGCTGAAACATGAACTTTCACCGGGCGCGCGGCAGGCCATCGGCGCGGATATCAAGACCGTGCAGGAAGGCTGGCCGCTCGGCATGCCGCTGGTGCGCAAGCTGGACACGCAACTGTGGGAAGTCCGCAGCCGCATCCCCGAAGGCATCGCCCGTGTGCTGTTCACGCTGGCCGGAATGAACAGGGTGCTGCTCCACGGCTTCATCAAGAAATCGGACAAGACGCCAAGGGACGAACTGGAACTGGCGAAGCAACGCAGGAACGAGGTCCACGCATGAACGGGAACACCCACATCGGCTCCAGCTTCGACGACTTCCTCGCCGAAGAAGGCCTGCTGGAAGAAGCCACCGCCATCGCCGCCAAGCGCGTGATCGCATGGCAACTGGCCGAGGCGATGAAACAAGGCGGCGTCAGCAAGACCGAAATGGCCGCGCGCATGCGCACCAGCCGCGCGGCAGTGAACCGGGTGCTGGACGAAAACGACACCGCGCTGACGCTGGACACCCTGAGCCGGGCGGCGGCGGCGGTGGGCTGCACGCTCCGGTTCGAGTTGGTGGCGGGCGACAGTGTTTCTCACGCACTGCCACACGCCTGAGCAACGCTGCACTTGCCCCATCCGCTTCAACGAAACAAGTGCGCCTGTATGCCCACGAAGGCCGAGCGAATCTGTTCCACCGTTCCCAGCATGCGTTTGGCGTCATTGATGCCGCCATAGCGGATGCGCAGGAAGTCCCCGACCTTTCCTGGTGCCAGCTCCGCGATGCCATTGCGTTCGTAGGCACCCAGCACGAAATCGAGGAAGCTGCGCATCTCGCGCTCACAGCCTTCCAGGCCGGTGTCGCGGGCGGCGCGTACGCGCTCGGAACGCGCAAGCGGTGCCAGTTCAAAGCGCACGTAGGCCAATACGTCGAAAATGTCGCTATTGGGTGCGTCGATCAGGCGGCGCATGTCGTCCAGCCGGTCGGCGTCATAGCCCAGGTCGGCCAGCCTTTGCAGAAAGCCTTCACGTCGCTCCGGGTCACTCCATATCGCGCGCAGTTCGTCTTCCGAAACCACCAGTTGGCCGAGGTCACCGAACAGCTTCTGCATGAATTCCTGCGCGGTGATCATGCGGCCATGCCACCAGTAGGTGGTCGCCCCCACGTAATGGATCCGGCGCTCGTTTCCGGCCGAAAGCTTCACCACCACAACCTCGGTTTTCGGCTCCCGCACACCCCCCGGCTCGCCCCCCGTTCCTCCGGCTGGGTCACGCGGCTCGCCCGGCTCGCGGGGGCCGCTCGGTTCCCCCGGCAGCTCCGGCGGCAGCGGCTCGCCATCCCACTCCGGGTCGCTGAAGTGCTCGTAGGCCTTCACGAAATCGTAGATGGTGAAAAAATCCTTGCCATCGAACAGGCGGGTACCGCGGCCGATGATCTGCTTGAACTCGATCATCGAGCGGACCGGGCGCAGCAGCACGATGTTGCGGATGTTCAGCGCATCCACGCCGGTGGACAGCTTCTGCGAGGTGGTCAGGATCGTCGGCAGGGTCTTGCTGTTGTCCTGGAAATCCTCCAGGTGCTTCTCGCCGAGCTTGCCGTCGTCGGCGGTCACGCGCTGGCAATACAGTGGGTCCGGGTTGTCCTTCACCTGGTTGATGAAGTCGCGCACCCGCGCGGCGTGCGCCTGGGTGGCGCAGAACACCAGCGTCTTCTGCCGCTGGTCGATCTGGTCCATGAACTCCTGCACCCTGCTCAGCTCGCGCTGGTCGATGATCAGCCGCGTGTTGAAATCGGCTTCGGTGTATTCCCGCTCCGGGTCGATCTGGCCGGACACCACCTCGTCTTCGTCGGAGAAGCGGTAGGTGTCCAACGTGGAGGCCATCCGCCGCACCTTGAACGGGGTCAGGAAGCCATCGCTGATGCCTTCCTTCAGCGCGTAGGCATAGACCGGCTCGCCGAAGTAGGCGTAGGTGTCGGCGTTGGCGTCGCGCTTGGGCGTGGCGGTCAGGCCCAACTGCACGGCGGGCTTGAAATAGTCGAGGATGCCGCGCCAGGTGCTCTCGTCGCGCGCGCCGCCGCGGTGGCATTCGTCGATGACGATGAAATCGAAGAAGTCCGGCTCGTAACCTTCGAAGGTGAACTCGCCCTCGCCGGTCATGAAGGTCTGGAAGATGGTGAAGAACACGCTGGCGTTGCGTGGAATCTTTCCCTGCCGGCGGATCTCGTCCGGGCTGATCCGGCACAGCGCATCGGCAGGGAACGCGCTGAAAGCATTGAATGCCTGATTGGCCAGAATGTTGCGGTCGGCCAGGAACAGGATGCGCGGGCGGCGCACCGGGTCGCGGCTCAGGTTCCATTTGGCCTGGAACAGCTTCCACGCGACCTGGAATGCCACCGAGGTCTTGCCGGTGCCGGTGGCCAGGGTCAACAGGATGCGCTCGCGCCCTTGGGCAATGGCGTCCAGCACCGCGGTGATGGCGTTGTGCTGGTAGTAGCGCGGTTGCCACTTGCCGCCGCCGGTCTCGAACGGCACCGCGCCGAAGCGCTCGCGCCAGTCGTTGCCGTCGGGGAAACAGCGCAGCCACAACTCCTGCGGCGAAGGGAACGGCAGGGCGATATCGCCTTCGCTGCCGGTGTGCATGTCCACGCCGTACCAGCCGATGCCGTTGGTGGAATAGCCAAAGCGCGCCTTGAGCAGGCCCGCGTACTGCTTGGCCTGGCCCACGCCGACGGTATGCCCCAGCCCGGCGCGCTTGGCCTCGACCACCGCCAGTTGGCGACCGCGATAGCTGAGTACGTAGTCCGCCGACAACGAAGCCGCACGCTGCCCGCCACCGAGGATGCGGCCGGGGGAGATGCTCAACTCGCGCGCGACGTGCGAGCCGGGCACCACGCCCCAGCCTGCATCGCGCAGCACCGGGTCGATGCGGTTGGCGCGGGTGTCGGCTTCTGTCTCGATCATGTTCAGGAATTTAACCGATTGTCGGAACCCGTTACCGGGTTATGGAAATCCATCGTCCCCTCTGTTAGGATCACGCCCAACATGACCCCCGCCTCTTGGCTCCCCGGAGCTTACGCGGGGGTTCTTATTGCCCGTGTCCCGGCAGCCACCATGCCTCCCAGCCCTCCGGAGCGCCCATGTCGGCGATGGACAGCTGCCGTTTCGATACCAGCCGTGGAAACGCCCGCAAATGCGCCGCCATGCGCTCGGGCCAGCCGCTTCCCGGGCATATCACGCCAACCAGATGGCGAACCATTGCCAGTTGGATGAAGGGCTTGGTCAACAAATCCCGCCGTCCCTCGAATGCGCTGCCCCATGACGGCCACGCGGTTGATGGGGGAACCGGATAGCTGACCATGTTCCGGTTCCACACCCGGCTATGGTGGGCCACCAGATTGCGCAGGTAGCTGAGCGAACGCACCCAGCTCGCAAATGCCTTCCAATCGGCGATTCCATAGCGGGCGGCAATGGCCTGCTGGTCGGGCACCTTCATCATTGCCAGCAACTGCGACACCGCGCCGAAGTCCCACACCTCGATGGCGACCCAGATCGGCATGTCCGGGCCGTGCTTTTCGCGGTAGTGCTTGACGAAATCCTCGCGGGAACGCTGCACCAAACCCTGATACTTCTGCTGCCAGGTGGCAAACGCGGTCTGGCCGCTGCGCGCATCCGGCTTGTCGCGGAACCCGGGGTGGAAGTTGGCTTCATGCAGGTGGGCGAAGGTATCGGCCTTGCCGAGCCGGTACGCCACTTCCACCCGCAACGACACCTCGATTCGTTCCAGCGCATCGGCCAGCAGCACGCGCAGGCGGCGGTCGAACAGGTACAGGTTCACCGCGTCGGAGAACGCCGTGTCCGGCATGAAATCGTCCGTCCGCACCGACCGGATCGCGCTCGTTTGCGCATCCTGCTCGTGCCGGAATATCCGGAACGGGTAGCAATACGCACTCAGCCGGTAATAGCCGACCCGCTGCAACCACGCCAGCGCCCATTCCCTGTCCGCCACGGCCATGCCGCGTGCCTCCAGCAGCGCGAGCTGTTCATCGAACGACTTCCATGGGCGGTTGTAGGTGTTGGGATCAGTCATGGAGGAAAGTCACGTCAACTGGCCGGAGAAGGCTTGCTGGAGCAGGGATTGGCGGAGAGCGGCGACTTCTGCCAATTGTCTTTCATATGCTGCGACAAGCATTGAATGGTGCTCCGACAGTGCATCCAACCTCTCTATCACGGCACGTTGCTCTTCAATGGAAGGAACCCGGATGTTGAAACCTTCAAGTTGCGAGCCGCTGACATGAGGAACACCAAGCCCCTTCTGGATGGAGAGCACGTATTTTTCGAAGGCATGGCTCCCGATCCAATAGCCAAGATAACGCGGCAAAAGAGTGGACTTCGTTCGCAGTCTTGCCACTCGCTGCACAAGCAACGAAGGCAGCGCCTTCTCGTCCACGATGGCGTACTTGATGCCTGCACTAACCCATGTACGATCCATTGCAATCAGAACATCACCAAGCGCCAGTTCGTATTTCGAGTAGATGCTTTTCTCGCTTGATGGCCAACGCTTGACACCGGCCCAGCGAAACTCGCCCTGCACAATGTTGTCGCCTCGTATCAGACGGATATCGCCCGGATCATCCGTATAGCCTTTGCTCTTGAATGCGAACCCAGTCAGCAGGTCGACATGAGAACCCAGACCCTCAAGCCGGCCCAGCTTGTCATCGGATAACTCGCTATCTACAACACGAGAGTACAGGCTCAGAGCATCCGCCAGATTGGCCTCGGCATGGGTGCGGGCGCGGTCGAGGACAGCGAAGGCCTGATCGAGTTTCGCCACGATGCGTTTTTGTTCGTCCAGTGGTGGCAACGAAATTGTCACCCCGGACACAAGGTCAATATTAAGATTTCGGACTGTAGATCCCGCAGCACGGCTATCGAATTGTTGAAATACGCTAGGAGAGCTGAGTACGTAGTAGAGATAGCCCTGATCCACCCGCGTGTAATCCGGCTTCAATACAAGCCATCCATCATGAATGCAGCCAGATGTTTTCAGGATGTACGGACGACCAAAGCTCATGGAATTGGATAAGAGGAAGTCCCCCTCCTCAACCCACCGCGAACTCCTGATTCCCTCTGGCTTGATCTTTTCGGCTGTGGATTCGATGTAGCGCCCGCCCTTTTCCGTGTCGCCAATCTTGATCCAATTCACGCCACCCGGACCATCTGTAATGAAGCTCTTGATTGGACGTGGCGACCCGCCTCGGGCAACTTCAGCTATGTCAGAGATCGTTGTTTCCACCCATCCTTCTTTCACAACAACCCCCTCACTTCCTCCAACAACGCCCGCGTTTCCTCATCCCGCGCCAGCATGTCGGCAATGATCTGCTCTGGGCTGCGCAGCGGCGCTTGTTCCGGGGTATGTGGGTTTTTCACGGAAAGATCGCAGGTGGCTGCATCGATCTCCGCCACGTCCAACATCCAGCTTTTCGGCGTATCCGGCTTGCTTTCCTGCAAGGCGACGAACTCGGCCAGGTCGTCGTCATTGAGCGGGTTGGTCTTGCCCAGTGAGCGACCCGGGTCGAGCTGGTAGTACCAGACCTTGCGCGTCGGCGCGCCGCGCTCGAAGAACAACACCACGGTCTTCACGCCCGCGCCCTGAAAGGTGCCCTGCGGGCAGTCGAGCACGGTGTGCAGGTTGCAGGTAGCCAGCAGCTCGCGGCGCAGCTCGACGCTGGCGTTGTCGGTGTTGGACAGGAAGGTGTTCTTGATGACGATGGCGGCGCGGCCGCCGGCCTTGAGCTTGCGGATGAAGTGTTGCAGGAACAGGTAGGCGGTTTCACCGGACTTGATCGGGAAGTTCTGCTGCACCTCCTTGCGCTCGCCGCCGCCGAACGGCGGGTTGGCCAGCACCACGTCGTGCAGGTCTTTCTGCCGGTAGTCGCGCACATTCTCGGACAAGGTGTTGGTGTGGCGGATGTTGGGCGCGTCCACGCCGTGCAGGATCATGTTCATCAGGCCCAGCACGTAGGCCAGCGATTTCTTTTCCTGCCCGTGGAAGGTCCTGCTCTGGAGGGCTTCCCACTCCTGCGCGGAAAGGTCGTCGCGCTTGAGGTATTCATAAGCTTCGCACAGGAAGCCGGCCGAACCGCAGGCGCCGTCGTAGAGGGTTTCGCCGATGACCGGCTTGACCACCCGGATCATCGCGCGGATCAGCGGGCGCGGGGTGTAGTACTCGCCGCCGTTGCGGCCGGCGTTGCCCATGCGCTTGATGCGGGTTTCGTACAGGTCGGAGAGCTCGTGCTTGGACTGGCTGCTGCCGAAATCCAGCGTGTCGATGATGTCCAGTGCGTCGCGCAGCGAATAGCCGGAGCGGAAGCGGTTGTCGATTTCGGCAAATACCTCGCCGATCTTGTATTCGAGGGTATCGGCATCATCGGCGGCTTCGTGGAAGGATTGCAGGTACGGGAACAGCTCGTCGTTGACGAAGCCGATCAGGTCCTTGCCGGTCAGGGCGTTGGCGTCGGGTTTGCCGTCCGCCCCCTTCGGCGCGGCCCAGGTTTTCCACTGGAAAGGGAGGTCGATGACCGGCACGTAGTCGCGCCCTTCCAGTGCGGCCTCGTCGGCCCATTCGCGCTCCATGTCGTCCAGGTATTTGAGGAACAGCAGCCAGGAGGTCTGCTCGGCGTAGTCCAGTTCGGAGGCGAGGCCCTCGTCGTTGCGCATCACACGGTCGAGGGAATTGAAGGCGTTTTCGTACATGGGCTTTCCGTTGGCGGCAGTGAGGGTCACAGCGGCTGTGCACCTTCACTGAGGATGTCGAGGTACTTCTGATAGGCGAATACGCGGTGGCGCTGCTGGCCGGTGAGTTCGTTGACGATTTCCAGTTCTTCCAGCGCGCGCACGGCGGCGCGGATGGTGGGCGGGCTGAGCGCCAGATGCGGGGCAACCTGCGGCACGGTCAGCAGCACCCGGCGGGCGAACTGCTCGAACACCAGGCCGACGTTGCCTGCCCGCTGGCCCAGGGTGGCGATGCGGGCGCGGTCCTCGGCCAGCAGTGCCAGCAGACGCTGGGCGGTATCCACGGCCTGCTGCGCGGTTTCGGCCACGCCATCGAGGAAGAAGCCCAGCCAACCTTCCCAGTCACCGTGCACCCGCACGGCATTGAGCCGGTCGTAGTAGTCGGCGCGGCGGCGCTTGAAGTACAGGCTCAGGTACAAGCTCGGATCGCGCAGCACGCCCTCGTTGCACAGGATCAGGGCAATCAGCAGGCGGCCCAGACGGCCGTTGCCGTCGCTGAAGGGATGGATGGTTTCGAACTGGACATGGGCCAGCGCGGCCTTCACCAGAGGCGGCATGCGACCGGAAGGCTGGTGCAGGAATCGCTCCAACGCCGCCAATGCGTCGGGCAGCGCTTCGGGCGGTGGCGGCACGAAGTGGGCCAGTGCAGGCGAGGAGCCGCCGATCCAGACCTGGCCCTTGCGGAACTCGCCCGGTTGCCTGGTCGCCCCGCGACCGCCCTGCAGCAGCAGTGCATGCATCTCCCGGATCAGGCGCAGCGACAGCGGGAAACCATCCTCGCGCAGCCGGCGCAGGCCGTGGTTGAGGGCGGCGACATAGTTGGAGACTTCCTCCACGTCGTCGATGGGTACGCCGGGAGCGGCATCGACCTCGAACAGCAGCAGGTCCGACAGGGACGACTGGGTGCCCTCGATCTGCGAGGACAGCAATGCTTCCTTGCGGACGTACTGGTACAGGAACAGCTCCGGGTCGGGCAGCATCATGGTGATGCCATCCAGCCGCCCCAGGGCCTGGTCGGCACGCTCCTTGCGCGCTATCAGCTCGCCTGCCGACAAATCCAGACCCGGCTCGGGAGGCAGAGGATCGGGGATGAAGGCCTGATAACGGCTGCCGGCCAGTGAACCGGCAACGTAACGCCCTGTGATCCTGTCAGGCATGTCACTTTCCTTGCAGCAAGGCCAGCCCATTACAAGGAAATATTTTTACCACTTTTTTTCCTTGTGGTGAAATCATGTTCAAACAAGGAAAGACTTCCATGCATGCTTGATGTCGCCCAACGCAAAACGCCCGCAGTTAGTGGCTGCGGGCGCTTGAGGATTTTGCCGGGAAGAGCTGGAGCGCTTACCAGACCACCTCGGCCATCGTGCAGTTCAGGCCCGAACCAATCCCCATCAGCGCGACGCGGTCGCCCTTCTTGAGCTTGCCGAGCTGGCGCAGCTTGCTCAGCACGATCGGCACCGAGGCCGGGCCGATGTTGCCGTGCTCGCCGAAGATGGTCATCACCTTCTTCGGGTCGATGCCGAAGGCCTTGATGAAGGCGTTGGTGTGCGGCTGGCTGACCTGGTGGATGACGAACTGGTCGATCTCGTCCACCGCCCAGCCCAGCGCCTGGCGGGTGGCCTCGAAGGTCTTGG
This sequence comes from Stenotrophomonas daejeonensis, assembly GCF_001431505.1. Lineage (GTDB taxonomy): Bacteria > Pseudomonadota > Gammaproteobacteria > Xanthomonadales > Xanthomonadaceae > Stenotrophomonas > Stenotrophomonas daejeonensis. Next base: position 1,402 of record NZ_LDJP01000032.1, on the reverse strand, counting down.
TCGCCAGCTTGATGCCTTCGATCAGCAGCAGCCGGGTGTCGGTGACCATGCGGTCGAGGTTGCCCACGCACAGCTTGTTCCACTGGTTGGCCGCGCGGGTCACGCCGCCGCGGTAGCGCGGGGCCTCGGGTACCAGCTCCGAGCGCGCCAGCACCATCGCCGCGGCGCCGGAGCCGGTGGTCAGCGCGGCGAACTCGTCGCGCAGCTGCTGCGCGGTAACGTCCGGGGCCATCATGCGCTCCAGGGTCTTTTCGTAGACGAGGTTGGAGCTTTCGCCATCGACGATCAGCGCGTAGTCGATGTCGCCGCGCTCGAGCATGCGCGCGGCCACGTCCATGCCGTTGATGAAGGCCAGGCAGGCGTTGGCGATGTCGAAGGTGACGCAGTCGTCGCCGATGCCGAGGTTGCCCGAGACGATGGAGGCGGTGGACGGCTCCAGGTAGTCGCGGCTGACCGAAGTGTTGACCAGCAGGCCGATGCGCTCGGCGGCGACGCCGGCGTCTTCCAGCGCCTTGCGCCCGGCCAGGGTGGCCGCGTCGGAGGCCTGCATGCCTTGGTCCCACAGGCGGCGGGCGTGGATGCCCGCGATGTCGCCCAGCATGTCGGCGCGGATCCCCAGGCGGTCCAGCGTGGGCTGCAGCCGCTCGGTGATTTCCTTGGAGGTCAGCGTGTGCGGCGCATCGATGTGCGCCAGTCCCGCGATCGAGACATTCTGGAAGTGCATGGAAGACGCCAGGACTCAGGCGAAGGGGGCGTTATTCTACCGGCTGGCGCCTTTTGACGCATCTTTAACGATTCGCCACCCGAGCGTATGGATGGATGCCGGGGCCCCGGTGCGATGCGCACGATTTTCGTAGGTGCCGGGCTCGCCCGGCACGGGGACTTTTCCAGGCAAGGTACCGTGCGGGGCAAGCCCCGCACCTACGAGAGGAAGATGTCTCGTCAGCGCGGCGGGCATTGCCAGGCGCTGTAGCGCTGGCTGCCGTCGGCCGGCGGGGCCAGTGCCTGGACGGCGTTGGCGCCGGCGCTGGGCGCCTCGTTGCGGGCCAGCGTCTCCAGCTCTTCCTGCACCCGCAGCGGGTTGCGGTTGTAGAAGCCGACCTTGTTCTTGACCGTCACCACGATCTCGCCCTTGGCCACGCATCCCGGCGCCACCGGGCCGGCCGGCAGCACGCGCACGGCCTTGCCGCCGGCTTCGATCGGCACCCAGGTGCAGGCGGCGGTGCCGGCGAGCAGGGCGGCGGACAGGATCAGGATGCGCATGGGCAGGAGCCTTGTGGGGATCGGGATGGATTGTGCCTTGGATCAATGAATAGCGGGTGATTCGCTGGCCGGCGTGGCTGCGCGCGTCGTGCCACCGACTCCGCCAGCCCTCTCCCCAGCCCCCGCTCCGCGCCCCGGC
>NZ_LDJP01000031.1 GCF_001431505.1 Stenotrophomonas daejeonensis | reverse complement strand
TCTGGTCGAGCACGTCGGCCAGGCCTTCATCGGCCAGGCCGACGTGCTCGACCAGATCCTGATCGCGCTGCTGGCCGGCGGCCACGTGCTGATCGAAGGCGTGCCCGGCCTCGGCAAGACCCTGCTGGTGCGCGCGCTGGCGCAGGCGCTGGAACTGGACTACGCGCGCGTGCAGTTCACCCCCGACCTGATGCCCAGCGACGTCAGCGGCCACGCCGTCTACGACCCCAAGACCGAGAGCTTCAAGATCCGCCGCGGCCCGGTGTTCACCCACCTGCTGCTGGCCGACGAGATCAACCGCGCCCCGGCCAAGACCCAGTCGGCGCTGCTGGAGGTGATGCAGGAAGGCCAGGTCACCATCGAGGGCCGCGCGTTCCCGCTGACCCCGCCGTTCCTGACCCTGGCCACGCAGAACCCGGTGGAGCAGGAAGGCACCTACCCGCTGCCGGAGGCGCAGCTGGACCGCTTCCTGCTCAAGATCCTGATCGACTACCCGCAGCTGGACGACGAGAAGCGCATGGTCGAGGCGATCACCACCGGCCGCAGCGCCGGCGACTTCAACCTGTCGCAGGTACCGCGGGTGATGAGCGGCGCGGAAGTCGTGGAAGTGCAGCAGGCGGTGGCGGCGATCACCGTCGACCCGCAGGTGATCGACTACGCGGTGCGGATAGTGGCGGCCACCCGCAAGTGGCCGGGCATCGCGCTGGGCGCCGGCCCGCGCGGCAGCATCGCGCTGGTGCGCGCGGCGCGGGCGCAGGCGGTGTTGTCCGGGCGCGACTTCGTCACCCCCGACGACGTGCGCGAGATCGCCCGGCCAGCACTGCGGCATCGCATCGCGCTGTCGCCGGAGTTGCAGATCGAAGGCCAGTCGGCCGACGACGTGCTGACCGCGCTGCTGGCCAAGGTGGAGGCACCGCGCAAGTGAACGCCGGCGCGTGCCAATCCGCTTCCGCCACCCCCTCCCTTTTCGCCGCAGGCGAAAGGGGAGGGCCGGAGAGGGGTGCCGTTGCTCCTGATTCTGCTGTTGCTGTTGCCTTTCGGCTTTTGACTTCCCCTGCCGTAAAGCGAGCCAAGCACCGCAGTGGGACGGGGGGCGAAGAGGCGCACGTGTCTGAGCGAAGCGAGTTGTGCGCCGTCCCCCCGGCCCGCGAGGAGCGCAGGGGACCGATGCGGCGCAGCCGCATCGGCTCGCGTCCGGCCGTGCTTTCTTTGGGCCACGTTTCTTTGCACGAGCAAAGAGGCGTTTTTTCAACAGCCGAATGGCTGGTCAAGGTGGCTCGCTCCTGCGGAGCAGGAGTGAAAGCTCTGCTTTCATGTCCCTGCTTTTATTCTCGCCGTTGCTTCTCCTCGTCTTGGAAAAAAATCAATGACAAAAGCTTTCGCTCCCCTCTCGGGGAGCGAGCTACTTTTCTTTGCTCGTGCAAAGAAAAGGTAGCCAAAAGAAAGCACGCCCTGCCTCCGCGCCCAACGCGCTACGCACGTCGGGTCCACTCCGCTGCCGGGATTTTTCGACACGACATCCCTGTCGTGTCGAAAAACGACGTGCATCCATGCACGTCGCCCCTTGCGGGGTCTTGTCCGTCAGCTCCGTCGCTGCAGAAGGGAACCCGGAAAGTCAAAAGCCAAAGAGCAAAAGCAAAATCACATGCAACAGCAACAGCAACAACCGGCGCGCTTCTTCACTTGATTCCAAACCTCCAATCACCCACGGGAGCGATGCAATGAGGCCCGCCCCGCTGCTGATTGCACTGCTGGCACTCTGGGGCCTGCTCGGCCTGCCCGTCGCATTGCACCTGCTGCCCACCAGCGCATGGCTGGCGACCGCGGGCACCATCGGCCTGCTCGCCCTCGCCGATGCCCTGTGGCTCCGGCGCAAGCCCACCCCGCAGGTGCGGCGCGAACTGCCCGACACCCTGGCGCTGGGCATCGAGCGTGAGACCTGGCTGCAACTGGACGGCTACGGCCCGCAACGGCTGGACGTGTTCGACCTCGTGCCCGGCGGCTGGACCACCACCGGCCTGCCGCGCCGGCTGAAACTGGCGCGCGCCAGCGAGACCCGCTTCAGCTATCGCCTCACCCCGGACAGCCGCGGCACCTTCAACTTCGCCGGCGTGCAGCTGCGCCTGCACTCGCCGTTGCGCCTGTGGCGGCACTCGCGCATCGCCGGCCCAGTGCAACAAGTACGCGTGTACCCCAACTTTGCTCCCCTCACCCGGCTGGCACTGCTCAGCGCGGAAATGGCCTCACGGGTGGTCGGCGCCCACCTCAAGCGCCGCCGCGGCGAAGGTACCGACTTCCACCAGATGCGCGAATACCGCGTCGGCGACAGCCTGCGCCAGATCGACTGGAAGGCCACCTCGCGCGCACGCAAGCTGATCTCGCGCGAATACCAGGACGAGAAGAACCAGCAGCTGCTGATGATGATCGACACCGGCCGCCGCATGCTCGCCGATGAAGGCGGCCTGTCGCACTTCGACCACGTGCTCAACGCCTCGCTGGTGGTGTCCTACCTTGCGCTGCGCCAGGGCGATGGCGTCGGCCTGTTCGCCAGCGGCGGCCAGACGCGCTGGGTGGCGCCGCAACGCGGGCTGGGCGCCATCGACACCCTGCTGCGCGCCAGCCACGACCTGCAGCCGCAGCCGGTGGCCACCGACTACCTCGCCGCCGCCACCGAACTGTCGCTGCGGCAACCGCGCCGCTGCCTGGTGATGCTGGTCACCAACGTGCGCGACGAGGACATCGAGGACCTGCTCGCCGCCGTGCGCCTGCTGCAGAAGCGCCACCTGGTCTGCGTGGCCAGCCTGCGCGAACGCGAACTGGACGACGCGCTCGCGCGCGAAGCCGAGACCCTGCCCGACGCCGTGCAGGCCGGTGCCATCGCCCGCTACCTGCAGCAGCGCGACGATGCCCACGAGGCGCTGCGCAGCCACCGGGTGATGGTGCTGGACGTCACCGCAGAGGAGTTGCCGGCGGCGCTGGTGGAACGCTACCTCGCGGTCAAGCGCGACGGATTGCTGTAACGCCCCCGGCTCTCAAGCCCCTCTCCCATCGGGGCGAGGCCGCACGGCTTGCGTGCCACTGGCGCGCGTGCGGTCGAGCGCCCACGCTGCTGGCGTGGGCTGGGGCGCGGAGCGGGGGTTGGAGTGAGGGGCGAACAGAGTCAGTGACTTTGGACCATCTGGCCTTCGTTCGCCCCTCATCCGCCCCTTCGGGGCACCTGCATTCGGCACATCCCTGTACCTCACCCTGCGGGCGGCTTCGCCGTGCAGCTTGGCAATCCTGCCAAGCTGTCTCCCGGAGGGAGAAGGACCAGCCAGTAGGTCGGGGTAACGCCCCCGACGCGGGCTTTCCCGGAATGTCGGGGACGTAGCCCCGACCTGCTCAAGGCTTCAGGCAACGGGCGAGGAAAGCCTCCGCCACGCGGTAGCGGTGCAGCGCATTGCTGCCGGACAGGCCATGCTTGGCGCCCGGGTAGGTCATCAGCTCGAACGGCTGCCCGCGCTTCTGCAAGGCGCTCATCAGGCTGGTCGAATTGCTGAACAGCACGTTGTCGTCGGCCATGCCGTGGATCAGCAGCAGCGGCGAGGTCAGCCCGTCGATGTGGCTGAGGATGCGCGCCTCGCGGTAGCCCTCCGGGTTGGCCGCCGGCAGGTTCATGTAGCGCTCGGTGTAGTGCGTGTCGTACAGGCCCCAGTCGGTGACCGGCGCACCAGCCACACCGCAGGCATACTGGTCCGAGGCCTTGGCCAGCAGCATCAGGGTCATGTAGCCGCCGTTGGACCAGCCCTGCACGCCGATGCGCGCACCATCCACCCACGGCTGTGCCTTCAGCCATTCCACGCCCTCGAGCTGGTCGGCCACTTCCACCGTGCCTTGCACGCCGTACAGCGCGCCGCCGAAGTCGCGGCCACGGCGCGGGGTGCCGCGGTTGTCCAGCGAGAACACCACGTAGCCGTGCTGGGCCAGGTACTGGTTGAACAGGTGGTCGCCACGACCGGGCCAGCTGTCGGTGACGGTCTGCGAGGCCGGGCCGCCATACACGTACACCACCACCGGGTACTGCTTTGCCGGGTCGAAGCCGGCCGGCTTGATCAGGCTGTAGTGCAGCTCGGTTTTGCCGTCGGCGGCGGTGAGCATGCCGTACTCGACCGGCAGCTGCGCATCGCGGTACTTCGCATACGGGTGCTGCGGGTCGGCGAGGTCGTTGTCCAGCAGCGTGGCGATCTTCTCGCCATTGGCGCGGTACAGCTCGATCTGCGGCGGCGTGGCGCTATCGGACCAGCTGTCGACATAGACGCTGGCATTGCTGGCGAACGCGGCACTGTGCACGCCGGCGCTGCGCGAGAGCCGCTTCGGCTCGCCACCGGCCAACGATACGGCGTAGATGCCGCTTTGCAGCGGCGATTCGACACCGGCGCGGAAATACACGGTACCGGCGTCCTCGTCCACCGCCAGCAGCCCGTCCACCGGCCAGTTGCCGGAGGTCAGCGCGGTGAGCGTGGCGCCGTCGGCACTGGCCAGGTACAGGTGCTCGAAACCGCTGCGCTCGGACGACCAGATGAAGCGGCCATCCTTGAGGAAACGCAGGTCGCCGTGCAGCGGCACCCAGGTCTTGCTGGTCTCGGTGACAAGCGTGCGCTGGCTGCCGTCGGCCAGCGTGGCCTCAACCAGCTCCAGCTGCTTCTGGTCGCGGCTCTGGCGCTGGAAGGTCAGGCGCTGCGGATCGCGCCAGGTGACGCGGGCCAGGTAGATGTCCTGCTCCTTGCCCAGGTCGACCCACGTCGGCGCGGCGCCGGCGCGCGGCGCGACGACACCGAGCTTGACCAGCACGTTGCGGTCGCCGGCCGCCGGGTAGCGCTGCTCGATCATCTCCACGCGGTCGGCATACATCTCGTAGCGCTTCTGCACCGGCACCGGGCCTTCATCGATGCGGGCAAAAGCAATAGCCGAGTCGTCCGGCGCCCACCAGTAGCCGGTGTGGCGGTCCATCTCCTCGTCGGCGACGAACTCGGCCACGCCATTGCCGATCGTGTCGCTGCCGTCGGCGGTCAGCTGCACCTGCCTGCCACTGGCCAGGTCGATCACCCACAGGTTGCGCTCGCGCACGAAGCTGACGAAGCCGCCCTTCGGCGAGATCTTCGGGTCGGTGGCGAAACCCTCGCCGTGGGTGAGCTGGCGCACCGCCTGCCGGCCCTGCTTGCCGAGGTCGTACAGGTACAACTCGCCGCCCAGCGGGAACAGCAGCGTCTTCGCATCCGGCGACCACTGGTAATCGACGATGCCGCTCATCGCGGCGATGCGCTGGCGCTCACGGCGCGCCTTCTCCTCGTCGCTGAGGTTCTCGGCGCCGGGCAGCACCACCTTGGAATCGACCAGCAGCCGGGTCTGGCCGCTGGCGATGTCGTATTCCCACAGGTCCAGCTGGTTGCGGTCGCTGTCCTTGCCGCGCAGGAAGGTCACCCGCGAACCGTCCGGCGCGACCTTCGGCTTCATCAACGTCGGCCCGGACAGCGGCGCGTTGCCGGTGATGGCTTCCAGGGTGAGCTTTTCGGCGTGGACAGCGGGCGTGGCAAGCGTCATGGCAAGGGCGAGGAACAAGGGGCGCATGGGATACCGTCATCGACAGCGGGAATGCCCCATCCTAGCCGAGCGGCGCGGTGGCCACCCCTGCCTTTCGTCGCGGTTGCCCGCACGGCATGCGCCCCGCACTAGGCTCTCCCGGTGAAGCTCCGTGCGGGGCAAGCCCCGCACCTGCGGGACGGCAAGCGAATGCGTGCCTACACCCAGGGCATCAACCAATGGTCCGCCAGCAGGAAGGCGAACAGCGCCAGCAGGTAGACCACCGAGTAGCCGAACATCTTCATGTTGAACATCTCGTCCGGCGGGTTCTGTATCTTCCACGCGTACCACAGGAACACCAGGTTCAACACGGTGGCGCCACCGAGGTAGAACACGCCGCTCATCTCGATGGCCACCGGCAGCAGCGTCACCACCACCAGCACCACCGAGTAGACGAGGATCTGCCGGCGCGTATGCGGCACGCCGTGGGTAACCGGCAGCATCGGCACCGCCGCCTTGGCATAGTCGGCGCGGCGGAAGATCGCCAGCGCCCAGAAGTGCGGCGGCGTCCACACGAAGATGATCAGCACCAGCAGCGAGGCATAGGCCCAGTCCGACGCGCCCTCCATGCCGGTGACCGCGGCCCAGCCCAGCATCGGCGGCATCGCCCCGGCCAGACCGCCGATGACGATGTTCTGCGAGGTCGCGTGCTTGAGGTACACGGTGTAGATCACCGCATAGCCGATCAGCGAGGCGAAGGTGAGCACCGCGGTGATCATGTTCACCCACAGCATGAGGATGGTCATCGACAGGGCGGTCAACGCCGCGGCGAACACCAGCACCTGCCGCGACGACACCTTGCCGACCACCAGCGGGCGCCACGAGGTGCGTGCCATCCGCGCGTCGATGCGCGCGTCCAGCAACTGGTTGATCGCCGCTGCGGCCGAAGCCGCCAGCCAGATGCCGAGCACGCCGATCGCACCGACCAGCGCGGTGCCGGGGTCGGGCCAGCCGGGAACCGCCAGGAACATGCCCACCAGCGCGGTAAACACGATCAGGGCCACCACCCTGGGCTTGGTCAGGTCCCAGTAATCACGCAGGCTTGCGTTCATTCCATCACTCCGGTGCACGCAGCCGCGCCAGCAGCGAAACCAGCACGAACAACAGCGCCACCGCGCCGCCGTTGTGCATCACCGCCACTGCCAGCGGCAGGGCGAGCTTGACGTTGAGGATGCCCAGCGTGACCTGCAGCAGCACCAGCACGACCAGCGCGCTGGACCAGCCGCGCATGCCCGGCAGCCGGAACATGCGCGCCGACAACGCCAGCAGGTACAGCGCGACCACCACCGCCGTCATCCGGTGCGCCATCTGGATGGCGATGCGCGAGGCGCCGTCGAGCACCCCGCCCTCGTAATCCACGCCGATGCCGCGCCACAGGGTGAAGCCCTCGACGTAGTTCTGCCGCGGCCACCACTGGCTGACGCAGCGCGGGAAGTTGTCCAGCGCGGCGCTGCCGCCGCCACAGGCCAGCGCCGCGTAGTTAGCGCTGACCCAGCCGCCCAGCGCGATCTGCAGCACCAGCAGCAGCAGGCCGGCGCGCAGCCACCAGCGCAGGCGCGGCGCCTCGGCCAGGGTGATCGGCAGGTGCGTGGCCTTCCATGCCGACCACACCAGCAGGCCGAACATCAGCATCGCACCGAGCAGGTGGCCCATCACCACGATCGGCTTGAGCAGCCAGGTCACCGTCCACATGCCCAGCAGCGCCTGGAAGATCACCACCGCCAGGGTCAGCACCGCGGCGCGCGACAGGTCGATGTTGGACCAGCGCAGCGCGGCCAGCAGCAGGATCGCCTCGCCGGCGATGGCCAGCGCGCTGGAGGCGACGTGCTCGCCGCGCATGTACAGCGGTATCGCCAGCGCCACCAGTACCGATGCGGCCAGCACCTGCAGCACGCCCCGGCGCCGGCGGCGCGCGGCCAGCAGCGCCAGCGTCAGCACCTCCACGCCGAGCAGGCCGGCGAGGAAGCGGTGCACCTGCTCGCGCCAGGCCTTGTGGCTTTCCAGCGGGCGGATTTCGCTGGCCACGTGCCGGGCCGCTTCCATCTGCGTCTGCGGCCAGGTGACGCGGCCATAGCAGGTCGGCCAGTCCGGGCAGCTCAGGCCGGCGTCGGACAGGCGCACGAACGCACCGAACAGGATCGTGCTGGCGGTCATGATCAGCGCAAACCACGCCAGTCGGTGGAAATTGCGGTGCAGCGCAGGACGCGCAGGGGCATTCATTCGGACGGAACTCACTTCAGTTTCAGCAGCCGGGCCAGGTCCGTGCGCAGCCCGCCCGGATCGAAGCCGGGTGCGTAGCGCAGCACCACGAAGCCGTTGGGATCGATCACGTACACCGGCGTGCCGGCCGGGTCGTCGACGCCGGGCAGCCTCGCGCGGGTCGCGGCATCGGCGCTCAGCACCCGCAGCGCGGGCATGGCGGCCGCCTGTTGCGGCGGCATGCCCAGCCAGAGGATCTCGACATTATCCGCGTTGTGGCCGAACAGCTGCCAGACCGTGTCCAGCTGCTGCGACAAAATGACGCACTCCTGCGCGCAGCCGGCGGCCGGCGCCAGCGCGATGCGCCAATGGCGCGCGGCCGGGTCCCACGCGTAGGGCGTGCCGTCGGCCAGTTGCAGGCGCGCATCGCGCAGGTCCACCGGCGGTTCCAACAACTGGCCGTGGTTGCGGTTGATCTGCGGCATCCAGCCGGAGAAACGCAGGGCACCAGCCAGCGCCATCGAGCCGAAGAACATCGCGAAGATCAGCAGCAGCACACGCCGGCCGCGGGTACGGATGGCCAGCTGTTCGGGGGTGAGTGCGTTCATGCGCGGCATTTTCCCACGGCTTGGCGTTCAGCGCCCGCCGCGCCGCCGCGTGCGCCATTGCAGGACGGCGGCGATCACCAGCACCGCCAGCGCCATCGCGAACCACTGCACCGCGTAACCTAGGTGGCGCGAAGGCGGCAGCGTGTTGGGCAGCAGGTCGAGGTCGCGTTCGTGGCCGAACGGCAGCGCCGGGTCCAGCCGCAGCACCCGCCCGGCCAGCCCGTCGGGCGCCAGCCCCAGTTGCGCGGCGATGGCCGGCATGTCCAGCCGCGTGGCCAGCCATGCCTGCGGCTGCGCCGTTGCCGCCAGCGCCGGGCCCAGCGCGATGCCGGCCGAAGGCGGCGGCGCCCACAGCCCCTGCACGTCGATTTCACCCTGCAGCGCGCGGATCGGCGGCAGCTCGCGGTTGGCCGGCAGCGGCAGCCAGCCAAGGTCGACCAGCACCGCGGTGGCCGGCGCCTCGGCGCGCGCGGCCTGGTAGAGCTTCACTCCGGCACGGCCATCGCGCAGTTGGTTGTCCAGCACGATCGTGCCGGGCAGGAAGCGCATCCGCTGGTGCACCCAGTGCAGCGCTTCCGGCTCGTCCAGTGCCTGCGCCAGCGATACGGCCGCATCCCGGCCCAGCGGCAACTGCGCCAGCAACGCCTGCTTTTCGTGCATGCGCTGCACCTGCCAGGCGCCCAGGGCACTGAAACACGCGGCCACGGCCAGCGCCAGCAGCCAGTTGAGGAACACCGTGTGCTGCCGCGTCATGACAATCGCCACCGCAACGGGTGATATAACGCGGCCTTCCCACACACCGAGCCGCGCATGAACGATTCACTGAAAACACTGCTGGTGATCGCGTTTCTGATCGTCATCGTCTGGAACCTGGGCGCCGGCCTGTATTACCTGATGATCGACCGCGGCCAGACCAAGCGCACGGTCAACGCGCTGACCCGGCGCATCGTGTTGTCGGTGGCCTTGATCCTGCTGGTGGTGCTGGGCATCTACAGCGGCTGGATCAAGCCGCACGGCGTGGTCGACTGAAGCGGGGAACGGGACAAGGGAATGACGCTACACCGAGCGTCGTTCCCCGCCTCCGCAATCGCGCATTCCCTGTTCCCCGATTCCCGTTCCCGGCTCTTCGTCAGAGCACGTAGACGAACATGAACAGCATCAGCCACACCACGTCGACGAAGTGCCAGTACCACGCCGCGGCCTCGAAGCCGAAGTGGTTGTCGCGGGTGAAGTGGCCCTTGGCGGCGCGGCACCACATCACGATCAGCATGATCGTGCCCAGCGCCACGTGCGCGCCGTGGAAGCCGGTCAGCATGAAGAACGTGGAGCCGTAGATGCCCGAGCCCAGGGTCAGGTTGAGCGCGCTGTAGGCGTGGATGTATTCCTCGGCCTGGAAGAACAGGAACACGCAGCCCAGCAGCACCGTCGCCCCCAGCCAGATCAGCAGCTGCTTGCGGTTGCCGGCCTTGAGCGCATGGTGGGCGATGGTCAGGGTGGCACCCGAGGTCAGCAGGATCAGGGTATTGATCAGCGGCAGGCCCCAGGCCGGGATGGTCTGGAAGGCGCCGCCGATGGCGCCCGGGCCGTTGCTCGGCCATGCCGCCGAATAGCCCGCCCACAGCAGGTCGTTGGTGTGCACGCCGTGGCCTTCGCCGCCCAGCCACGGCACGCCGTAGGTGCGGGTGTAGAACAGCGCGCCGAAGAACGCGCCGAAGAACATCACCTCGGAAAAGATGAACCACACCATGCCCATGCGGAACGAGCCATCGACCTGGCGGTTGTAGTTGCCGGCCACCGACTCGCGGATCACGTCGCCGAACCACAGGAACATGGTGAACACCAGCATCGCCAGGCCGACGAAGAAGGTCCAGCGCCCCCAGCTGATGTCGTTGAGCCAGCTGGCCACACCGATCATCAGCACCAGCATGGAAACGGAGCCGGCAAACGGCCATTTGCTCTTGCTCGGCACGAAGTAGACGTTGGCATCGGGCGTGTTGTGGGCCATTGCGTGTGCTTCCGGGTGCGTGATCAGGGGGCTGCGTGCGACGAACCGCCGGCGGTGGCCGGTGCCAGTTGCGTCGTCAGCGCGTCGTTCTTGTAGAAGGTATAGGACAGGGTGATGGTGCGGACGTCTTCGGGCAGGTCCGGGTCGACGATGAAGCGCACCGGCATATCGCGCTGCTCACCGGCCTGCAGGGTCTGCGCGGTGAAGCAGAAGCATTCGGTCTTGTTGAAGTAGCCCGATGCGCGCGCCGGCGCCACCGACGGCACCGCGCTGCCGACCAGCGCATGGTCGCTGTCGTTGCGGGCGAAATACAGCGCCTCGTTCAGCTCGCCCGGCACCACGTCCATCGTCAGCTTTTCCGGGTGGAACGCCCACGGCAGCTTGGAATTGACGCCGCCGTCGAACTCCACCCGCACCGTGCGCTTGCCGGTGGCGGCCAGCTGCGCCGCGCCCTGGCTGGCGCCGCGCTCCAGGCGCACGCCGAACACCTTCTCGCAGGCGATGCGGTACAGCGGCACCAGCGAGAAGGTCAGCACGAACACGCCCAGCGCCACGCCGACCAGCCTGGGCAGGCCGGCAGTGCGCGCGGGACGCGGCGTGGGCGCGGGCGTGGTCAATGCGCGAGCACTCCGGACAGGATGAAGCCGACGTAGATCAGCACCGCCACCAGGCCGACGGCCAGCGCCGTGCGCCGCGAACGGTGGCGGCGCAGCGTCAGGTCATCGGTTTTCGGGTCGTTGCCGCTCATGCCGTGCGCTTCCTCAGTGCGAAACGTCGTCGTGGGCCAGGTCGCCCGGCTGGATCACCGGCGGCACCGTGAAGGTGTGCGCCGGCGCCGGCGACGGCACCGTCCACTCCAGGCCCTTGGCGCTTTCCCAGGCGCGGGCATCGGCGCGCTTGCCGCTGCGCAGCGACGCCAGCAGGATACCGGCCATCAGGAACGGGGTGACGAACATGCCGAACGCGCCGATCGAGCTGATCAGGTTCCAGTCGGCGAACACCGGGTTGTAGTCGGGGATGCGCCGCGGCATGCCGGCCAGGCCGAGGAAGTGCTGCGGGAAGAACAGCAGGTTGACGAACACCATCGTCCACCAGAAGTGCACCTTGCCCCAGAACTCGTTGTACATGCGGCCGGTCCACTTCGGCCACCAGTAGTAGACCGCGGCGATCAGCGCCAGCACCGCACCGGTGACCAGCACGTAGTGGAAGTGGGCGACCACGAAGTAGGTGTCGTGGTACTGGAAGTCGGCCGGCACGATGGCCAGCATCAGGCCGGAGAAGCCGCCGATGCTGAACAGCACCACGAAGGAGATCGAGAACAGCATCGGGGTCTCGAAGGTCAGCGCGCCCTTCCACATCGTGCTGACCCAGTTGAACACCTTCACGCCGGTCGGGATCGAGATCAGCATGGTGGCGAACATGAAGTAGACCTCGCCGCCCAGCGGCATGCCCACCGTGAACATGTGGTGCGCCCAGACGATGAACGACAGGAACGCGATCGCCGCGGTGGCGTAGACCATCGCCTGGTAGCCGAACAGCGGCTTGCGGCTGAAGGTGGGGATGATCTCGCTGATCACGCCGAACGCCGGCAGGATCATGATGTAGACCTCGGGATGCCCGAAGAACCAGAAGATGTGCTGGTACATCACCGGGTCGCCGCCGCCGGCGGCGTTGAAGAAGCTGGTGCCGAAGAACTTGTCGGTCAGCAGCATGGTCACCGCGCCGGCCAGCACCGGCATCACCGCGATCAGCAGGAACGCGGTGATCAGCCAGGTCCAGCAGAAGATCGGCATCTTCAACAGGTCGATGCCCGGCGCGCGCATGTTCAGCACGGTGGCGATGATGTTGATCGCGCCCATGATCGAGCTGATGCCGGCCACGTGGATGGCGAACACGCTGAAGGCGACGTTGTAGCCGCCCTGCAGCGACAGCGGCGGGTACATGGTCCAGCCGCCGGCCGGCGCGCCGCCGGGCAGGAACAGGGTCATCAACAGCAGGGTGAAGGCCACCGGCAGCAGCCAGAACGACCAGTTGTTCATGCGCGGCAGCGCCATGTCCGGCGCGCCGATCTGCAGCGGGATCATCCAGTTGGCCAGGCCGACGAAGGCCGGCATCACGCCACCGAAGATCATCACCAGCGCGTGCACGGTGGTGAGCTGGTTGAAGAACTCCGGCTTCATGTGCTGCAGGCCCGGCTCCATCAGCTCCCAGCGGATCAGCACCGACATGAACGCGCCGACGATGAACATCAGGAAGCTGAACAGCAGGTACAGCGTGCCGATGTCCTTGTGGTTCGTGGAGAAGAACCAGCGCTCGATGAAGCCCTGCTGGTGGCCGTGGTGATCGGCGTGATCGACTGCGTGGTTTGCCATTGCAACTAACCTCGATTATCCAGTTTCAGGCATCGCGCCGGCACGGGCCGGCGCGCGCCAGTATCAGGCGCCGGTTGCCGGCTGTTCGGCGGGCGGGGCGTCGGCGGCGTCCTGCGCCGCTTCCTCCACGGCCGGTTCGGCGGCTTCTTCGGCCGCGGCGGGCTTGCGCGAGGCCAGCCAGGACTTGAACGCTTCCTTGGACACGGCCTTGACCACGATCGGCATGAAGCCGTGGTCCTTGCCGCACAGCTCGGCGCACTGGCCGCGGTAGATGCCTTCCTGTTCGATGTTGGTCCAGCGCTCGTTGACGAAGCCCGGCACCGCGTCCTGCTTCCAGCCCAGCGCCGGCACCCACCACGCGTGCACCACGTCGTCGGAGGTGATGACGAAGCGCACCTTGGTGTCCACCGGCAGCACCAGCGGGTTGTCCACGTCCAGCAGGTAGTGCGGGTCGGACGCCATCGTCGGCACCGCGCCGCTCTGGCGGACCTGGTCGGAGTTGCGGTCCAGGCGGCTGGTGAACGCCACGTTCTCGCCGAGGTATTCGTACTTCCACATCCACTGGTAGCCGGTGATCTTCACCGTCATTTCCGAGTCGCGGGTGTCGTACATCGCGATCAGCTTGGCCGTGGCCGGCCAGGACATCACCACCAGGATGATGATCGGGATGACGGTCCAGACGACCTCGGCCTTGGTGTTGTGGCTGAACTGCGCCGGCACCGCGCCCTTGGATTTGCGGAACTTGAAGATCGCATAGCCCATCGCGCCGAACACCAGCACGCCGATGACCACGCAGACCCACAGCGCGACCATGTGCGCGTCCCACGCCATGCGTGCGGTATGGGTGACGCCCTTGCCCATGTTGAGTTGCCACCGCTGCGGATCGGCCGCCTGGGCCCATGCCGCCGTGGGCAGCGCCAGCGCCACCAGCGCCAACCCGGAGTTGCACAACCTGCCACACACACTGCTTTGCTTCATTGCCTAGACCCTTGACGTCATCGGTTGCGGCCATCGCTGGCCGCGAGCAAGCCTGCCAGC
Organism: Stenotrophomonas daejeonensis; assembly: GCF_001431505.1. Lineage (GTDB taxonomy): Bacteria > Pseudomonadota > Gammaproteobacteria > Xanthomonadales > Xanthomonadaceae > Stenotrophomonas > Stenotrophomonas daejeonensis. Next base: position 7,556 of record NZ_LDJP01000031.1, on the reverse strand, counting down.
GTCGCTGCCAGCTCCCGGCGTTCGGCGGGCGCGAGGAAACTCCCCACTTCGACCCGCCTGCCGCTGGAAACCAGCAGGACCCGTTCCTCCTCGACAACCACGCGCACCCAATAGGGATGCGCCCGGAATGCCGCCGGACCACCGGCCGCGGGAATCACTTCCACGCAGTCCGGCCCTACACGAACCTCTTCCCGGCGGTCGCCGCTGCGCCACGAGGCGCGCAGCGCCGCCCCCACCAGGAAGCAGTGCAACAACGCGAAGGCGGGGGCGAAGACATTCCCGGACAACCAACCCAGGCCGGCCGAGAACAGCATCAACCCCGCCAACGCGGCAAACAACAGGACGAACTGCCGGGCGCTGAGCGCCCGTGGGGGATGCAGCACCAGCTGCGCACGCGAGTCGCCGGAAACCTGCCGAAGCACCTCGATCATGTCGCAACCGCGTCCCTACCGCGGAAAACGCGTTCGATGGTAGCCCTGCGCCCCCGGACCGGCAAGCTCCCGTTCATGCTTGTGGAATGTTGCAGCGCACATGGAAATCGCCGCCCACATTTCCGACATCGGCCGATTAAATGCCGGAATCGGCACAAATAAAACGAGCCCCGCCAAAACCCGCGAATCACCCGTGTGCCAGTGCTTTCAACCAATGAAGAAAGGTCGGCAGGGACTATGAAATCCCTTCTTCCGGATTAAAATGGCCGAATCCAACCGTGGCCATGCGCAATGAACGCGACACCGTCCAACACCACCCCTCCTCCTCCCGGGAACCTGCTCTCCGCCGAACTGCCGGCGCCGCCGTCCGCGCTGCGCCAGGCCATCACCGATGCCTGGCTGAAGGACGAAACCAGCCACGTCCGCGAGCTGCTGGAGCAGGCGCGGCTGCCGGCCGCCGAACAGGCGCAGGTGCAGGCCACCGCCGCCGACCTGGTGCGCCGCGTGCGCGCCCGCGCCAAGGACCAGGGCGCGATCGAGGCCTTCATGCGCCAGTACGACCTCGGCAGCGAGGAAGGCGTGCTGCTGATGTGCGTGGCCGAGGCGCTGCTGCGCATCCCCGACCAGGAAACGGCCGACAAGCTGATCCGCGACAAGCTCGGCGAGGCCGACTGGAAGCGGCACATGGGCCAGTCCGACTCGGTGCTGGTCAACGCCTCGACCTGGGGCCTGATGCTGACCGGGCATCTGGTCGATCTGGCCGACGACACCAAGCGCGACGTGCACGGCGCGTTCAAGCGCCTGATCGGCCGCGTCGGCGAGCCGGTGATCCGGCTGGCGGTGCGGCAGGCGATGAAGATCATGGGCCACCAGTTCGTCATGGGCCGCACCATCGACGAGGCGCTGGCGCGCTCGCACAAGGGCGACAACGGCAATTACCGCTATTCGTTCGACATGCTCGGCGAGGGCGCGCTGACCATGAAGGACGCGCTGCGCTATCTGGAGGACTACAAGCGCGCGATCCACGCCATCGGCAAGGACAACCTCGCCCGCGGCGGCAAGGCCGACGGCGACGTGACCCGATCGCACGGCATCTCGATCAAGCTCTCGGCGTTGTACCCGCGCTACGAGCACGCCAAGCGCGAGCGCGTGCTGGCCGACCTCGCGCCCGGCGTGCTGGAACTGGCGCAGCTGGCCAAGAGCTACGGCATCGGCTGCACCGTGGATGCCGAGGAAACCGACCGCCTCGAATTGTCGCTGGACATCATCGAGCGCGTGGTCGGCGACCCGTCGCTGAAGGGCTGGGAAGGCTTTGGCATCGTCGTGCAGGCGTACCAGAAGCGCACGCCGTACACGATTGATTACCTCGCCGATCTGGCCCGCCGCATCGGCCACCGTTTGCAGGTGCGGCTGGTCAAGGGCGCGTACTGGGATGCGGAAATCAAGCGCGCGCAGATCGACGGCCTGCCCGGCTACCCGGTGTTCACCCGCAAGCAGAACACCGACGTGTCCTACATCGCCTGCGCCAAGCGCCTGTTCGGCCATGCCGATACGTTGTACCCGATGTTCGCGACCCACAACGCGGCGACGATCGCGGCGATCAAGCAGATCGCGCAGGGCCGTACCTACGAGCACCAGAAGCTGCACGGCATGGGCGACGACCTGTATGCCGAGGTGATCCCGGCCGACCGCCTCGACGTGCCGTGCCGCGTCTATGCGCCGGTGGGCTCGCACGAGGACCTGCTGCCGTACCTGGTGCGCCGCCTGCTCGAGAACGGCGCCAATTCCAGTTTCGTCAACCGCATCACTGACGAAGACGTGTCCATCGACGATTTGATCCGCGACCCGGTCGAAGCCGTGTCTTCGTTCGCGTCCGTCGCGCCCTCCAACATCGCGCATCCCAAGATCCCGCTGCCGGTCGACCTGCTGCGCAGCCAGAACCACGACAGGACCAATTCCATGGGCATCAACCTCGCCAACGACAACGAACTGCGTGCACTGGCCGAGCAGCTCAACGCCGCCATCAAGCCGTGGCAGGCCGCGCCGCTGGTGCCGGGCGCGAACGTCACCGCCGCCGCGCAGCCGGTGACCAACCCGGCCGACAACCGCGAAGTGGTCGGCCACTGGCAGGCCGCCGACGCCGCCACCGTGCAGCAGGCGCTGGCGAACGCCGTGGCCGCGCAGCCGGGCTGGAACCGCACCCCGGCCGCCAGCCGCGCCGCCATCCTCGAACACGCCGCCGACCTGCTCGAAGCGCGCATCGCCGGGTTCATGGCACTGTGCGTGAAGGAAGCCGGCAAGAGCCTGCCCGACAGCATCGCCGAAGTGCGCGAGGCGGTCGATTTCCTGCGCTACTACGCCAAGCAGGCGCGCGAGCAGTTCGGCGCGGGCGAGAAGCTGCCCAGCCCGACCGGCGAAAGCAACGAGCTGCAACTGCACGGTCGCGGCGTGTTCGTCTGCATCAGCCCGTGGAACTTCCCGCTGGCGATCTTCCTCGGCCAGGTCAGCGCCGCGCTGGCCGCCGGCAACAGCGTCATCGCCAAACCCGCCGAGCAGACCAACCTGGTCGGCTACTACGCGGTGAAGCTGCTGCACGAAGCCGGCGTGCCGGCCGATGTGCTGCAGTTCCTGCCGGGCGATGGCGCCACCGTCGGTGCGGCGCTCACCGCCGATCCGCGCGTGGCCGGCGTCGCCTTCACCGGCTCGACCGAAACCGCCCGCGCGATCAACCGCGCGATGGCCGCGCGCGATGCCGCCATCGGCGTGCTGATCGCTGAAACCGGCGGCCAGAACGCCTTCATCGCCGACTCCTCGGCATTGCCGGAACAGCTGGTCAAGGACGCGATTGGTTCGGCCTTCACCTCCGCCGGCCAGCGCTGCTCGGCCGCGCGCGTGCTGTTCGTGCAGGACGACATCGCCGACAAGGTGATGGGCATGTTGGCCGGCGCAATGGCCGAGCTGAAGGTCGGCAACCCCGGCGAGCTGTCCACCGACGTCGGCCCGGTGATCGACGCCGACGCGCTGAAGATCCTCACCGACCACGCCGCGCGCATGGACGGCGAAGCACGCCTGATCGCCACCGCGCCACTGTCGGACGAAGCCGCGCACGGCACCTTCTTCGCCCCGCGCGCCTACGAACTGAAGTCGCTGGACCAGTTGCACCGCGAAATCTTCGGGCCGGTGCTGCACGTGATCCGCTGGAAGGCCGATCAGTTGGATGCAGTGATCGACCAGATCAACGCCACCGGTTACGGCCTCACCCTCGGCGTGCACTCGCGCATCGACGAAACCGTCGATCGCATCGCCTCGCGGGTCAACGTCGGCAACGTCTACGTCAACCGCAACCAGATCGGCGCGGTGGTCGGGGTGCAGCCGTTCGGCGGCCAGGGCCTGTCCGGCACCGGCCCCAAGGCGGGCGGCCCGCACTACCTGCTGCGCTTCGCCACCGAGAAGACGGTGACGGTGAACACCACCGCCGCCGGCGGCAACGCCTCGCTGCTGACCCTGGGCGACTGATCCACCCGCCTCCGCGACACCCCGGCAAGCCCCGCCCATGCGGGGCTTGCCGCTTCATGGCCCGGCACACGCCGTCGCTGCGCTAGGCTGGCGCGGTCATCCGGCAATGGAGCGGTCCATGCGCAGCACATGCTTTCTGGCCGGCAGCCTTGCGCTGCTCGCCCTGCTTTCCAGTGCCCCGGTCGAGGCCGACGAAACCGGGCGCATCCTGATCTTCAGCAAGACCGCCGGCTTCCGCCACGACGCCATCCCGGTCGCCGTGCAGACCGTGCAGCGGCTTGCCCGCGAGCAGGGCCTGCAGGCCGACCACAGCGAGGACGCCGCGCAGTTCACCCGCGACAACCTCGCCCGTTACCGCGCCGTGGTCTTCGCCAGCACCACCGGCGACGTGCTCGACGACGCGCAGCAGGCGGCGATGCAGCAGTACATCCGCGATGGCGGTGGCTACATGGGCGTGCATGCCGCCGCCGATACCGAATACGACTGGCCGTGGTACGGGCAGTTGGTCGGCGCCTGGTTCCACAGCCATCCCGAAGGCCTGCAGAGCAGCCGCGTGCAGCCCGAACACCAAGGGGTGCCCAGCGGGCCGGCATGGGCGGTGCGCGACGAGCTGTACAACTACCGCGACAACCCGCGGCCACGCGTGCAGGTGCTCGCCACGCTGGACGAAAGCCGCTACCGGGGCGGCACGATGGGCGACGACCACCCGATCAGCTGGTGCCATGCCTTCGACGGCGGCCGCAGCTGGTACACCGGCCTCGGCCACGACGTCGCGCTGTACGCGGACCCGGATTTCCTCACCCAGCTGCGCCGGGGCCTGCGTTACGCCAGCGGCCTGGACGACGGCTGCTGAACTTCCGGCGCCAGGGACCGGCAAACAGAAAGCCCCGCTTGCGCGGGGCTTTCCATTGCCACGGTCGAAGCGGCCTCGATCAGAACTTGTAGTTGATCGACGCGGCCAGGATGTCGCCGCCCACCTTGTACTTGCCCTGCAGCACGTTGCCGGTGCTGGAGGTGGCGTTGATCGCCGGCTTGTTGGTGAACAGGTGGGTGTAGCCGAAGTTGATCTCGGTGTTTTCCTTCGGGGTCCAGCCCAGGCCGAACGACAGCCACTTGCGGGTCACGTCCGGCACGCGCACGTCGCGGTGCGAGTAGGTGGTCGGGGTCTCGTCGTAGGCCACGCCGCCGCGCAGGGTGATGGTGTCGGACAGCTTGTACTCGGTACCGATCGAACCGAAGGTGGTGTCCTTGTAGCCGAACACCAGCACGTTGTCCGGCTGGTTGGAAGCGAAGTCCACCGTCACCTGGTCGAACGCGGTGGACCAGGCGGTGCGCGAGACGTCGCCCATCACCGTCCAGCGGTCGTTGACGCGGTGGCTCACGCTCAACGTGGCCGAAGCCGGCAGGGTCACGGTGGCCTTGCCGCTGGTATCGATGAACAGGCCCTGGGCCTTCAGGTGCAGCAGGGCATCGACGTTGCCCGGCACGTCGAACCGTGCCTTGCCGCCGGTGATCTTGTGCTCGACCTTGGAGCGGTAGCTCAGCGCGATGTTGGTGTCTTCGGTCGGGCTGAAGGTGCCGCCGATCACGTAGCCGAACGCATTGTTGTCACCCTCGACGGTAGCATAGCCATCCGCGCTGCCGGGGACGATGCCCAGCCCGGCGCTGGCGCCGCCACTGGCGCTGTAGGCAACCGCGCCGAAGTCCACGGCATTGGCCAGTTCGATGGTCAGGTGCTCGACGAACACGCTGGCGCCGAAGGACACGTACGGGTTGACGTCATACGAGAACGCCGCACCCAGGTCGACCGCCTTCAGGTCGGTCTTGGTGCCGTGGTAGCGGCCGACCCAATCGCGGTCGTACTGGGTCTTGAAGCCGAACGGCGCGGTCAGCGACACGCCGAAATGCATGTTGTCGTTCTCGCCGAACGGCAGGTGGAAATAGGCCGCCGGAACCGGGGCGATCATGCCCGCGTCGCCGCCATTGCCACCCGAGATCGGGCTGCCGGTGCCCGCGCCGGTCGGGCCGGCATTGCGTGCGCTGTAGATGTCTTCCATCTTGGCCGAGAAGCTGATCGCGCTCACGTCCGCCTGGAACTGGCGACCGTTGAGCAGGCGCATCGAGGCCGGGTTGGTGGCGACGACCGAAGCGTCGTCCCAGGCGCTGGTGGAACCGGCGAAAGCGCGGCCCAGGCCCTTGGCGCTGTTTTCCTTGAGCTGGAACGCGGCGCCTTCGGCGTGGCCGATGGCCAGGATGCCGGCGATGCCGATGGCCAGGGCGGTGACGCGGGCGAAAGTGGAAGCGGTATGCATTGGAAGCTCTCTCCGTAAGACGGTGATGATTCGGTGTGCGCCTGCGTCACGGTGCCGCCATACGGTACCGGACGCGCCGGAGTTTCCCTCCCGACATACGACGCCGTATGCAGTATTACCCAGCGTCGTTAACTAAACAATAACGCTGGCGCATTCAGCTTTGTCCGTGCCGGAACGCCTCGATCCCTCCCCGGCACGGTAGGCTTGCCACCGCATGTTCGTCTCCATCCCCTCCCGCAAGAAACCGGGCCTGCGCTGGGCGGTGCCGCTGCTGCTGGCGGTGCTGTGGCTGGCGTTCCTGTGGTCGGTTTCGCGGCCGGACGAGGCGCGGCAGTCGCTGTGGCTGGACTGGGGCGCCCTGTCCACCGGGCTGGAGAACCCCCGCGACTGGTGGGCGGCGCTGCGCGACGGCAGCGTGCTGCGGCTGTTCACCGCGCTGTTCCTGCATGCGGACTGGTCGCACCTGCTGGGCAACCTGGTGTTCCTGCTGATCTTCGGCATGCCGGCCGAACGCGTGCTGGGGCCGTGGCGGTTGCTGCTGCTGTTCCTGCTCGGCGGCGCGGCGGCCAACCTGGCCGCGCTGTACGCGATGGGCACGCCAGACCGGATCATCATCGGCGCCAGCGGCGCGGTCTCGGCCCTGCTCGGCGCCTACCTGGCGCTGTTCCCCGGTGCGCGGCTGGGCGTGGTGCTGCCGCTGGGGCTGTTCCTCGAATTCGTGCGGGCGCCGGCGTTCCTGCTGATCGGCGTATGGGCGGCGTTGCAGGTGGTGTTCGCCTACATCGGGCCGAGCTTCGGCAAGGTGGCCTGGTCGGCGCACCTGGCCGGATTCCTGTTCGGCATCGTCTATGGCCTGTACGTGCGTGCGGCCATCGCCCGGCGGCTGCGCCAGCGCCACGGCTTCTAGGCCTGCCCTCCTATAATTGGGCGATGGGCAGCAAACCGCTTTACAAGGTCACCTTCATCAACCACGGCAAAGTCTACGAGCTGTATGCACGGCGCGTGGGCGGCAGCCACCTGTGGGGATTCAACGAGGTGGCCGAGCTGGTGTTCGACGTCCACGACGGGCTGGTGGTCGACCCCACCGAGGAGCGCCTGCGCGAGGAGTTCGGCAATACCCGGGTGCTGCACCTGCCGATGCAGAGCATCGTGCGCATCGAGGAAGTGGAGAAGAAGGGCCAGTCGGCGATCCGCGATGCCACCACCGGCGAGAAGGTGGTCACGCCGTTCCCGGTGCCCGGCAAGCCGCGCTGAACCGCCTGACGGCAAGGCCGGCGCCCGTCTCCCGCGGGAGACG
>NZ_LDJP01000030.1 GCF_001431505.1 Stenotrophomonas daejeonensis | reverse complement strand
GCCGTGTTGGGAAACGTGCGGGCCGCTTCCGTGGGCAGGACATGGACGACCAATTCATCCTTGGAAACATCAATGCCGACACAGGTATTCATCACGCCTCCGACGTAAGCTGGGGACGAGAGCACTCCCATCGATCCCATGCTTGTTCGCTTCGGACTGTGATCCGATCAACTGTTCGGGCTGAGGATGGGAGCACGGAGTGCGGCGCCCCTGACTCCTACACGTGCTTGCTTGGCACCGCGACTGAACGGGCTGCCGCACTCCGCTCTCACCTGCAACGGTAACGGGATAAATGACACAAGCGACGCGAGTCGCGACCGGGCTTCCTCGGGAAAGCTCCATCGCGACTCGCGTCGCTCCTACAATAGCCACATGATTCAGGCGTCCAGCGCCTGCCGCAGCGGTGCGAGGAACTCGCTGGCATCGCGCACGGCGGCTTCGACCGATGCGGCCCCGGCCATCGCCGCGACCAGTGCACTGCCGACCACCACGCCATCGGCATCGACCGCCATCGCCGCGGCGCTGGCCGCGTCCTTGATGCCGAAACCGGCCACCACCGGCGTTTTCGCCCGGCTGCGCAGCAACCGCAGGCGCTCGCCGGCGGCGGCGCTGTCCAGCCGTTCGGAGGCACCGGTAACGCCGGCGAAGCTGACGTAATAGAGGTAGCCCTGCGCCGCCTCGCACAGGCCGGCGAGCCGTTGCTCGCTGCTGGTCGGCGAGGCCAGCAGGACCAGCGCCAGCCCGGCGGCGGTGAACGCGGCGCGAGTTTCGGCGGCTTCTTCCGGCGGCAGGTCCACCAGCAGCACGCCATCCACGCCGGCGGCCACCGCCTCGGTGGCGAACCGTGCCGCGCCGCGGATTTCCACCGGGTTGAGGTAGCCCATCAGCACCACCGGCGTGGCGGTGTCCCGCTGCCGGAACGCGGCCACGCTGTCGAACACATAGCGCAGCCCGGCGCCCCGCCCCAGCGCGCGCTCGGAGCTGCGCTGGATGGTCGGGCCGTCGGCCATCGGGTCGGAGAACGGCACGCCCAGTTCGAGGACGTCGGCGCCGGCGGCGACCAGCGCGTGCATCACCGGCACGGTGGCTTCCAGCGCCGGGTCGCCGGCGGTGATGAAGGGGATCAGCGCCTTGCGGCCGGAGGCGCGCAGGCGGGCGAAGCATTCGTCGATTCGGGTCACGGGCATCTCAGGCACATCCTTCGATCAGTTCGACCGCTTCGGGCTGGCCCCAGTAGATCGCGGTCACCACGCCATCGAGGGTTTCCAGGCGCAGGGCCAGCCGGGCCTGCGGGTCGGTCCAGGTCAGGTACTCGCCATCGGGCGAGGCATAGGCGTGCGGGCTGGCCACCACGCCGGCGGGCAGGCGTCCGCGCGCCTCGGCCGCGGTCATGCCGACCCACAGCCCGAACGGCAGCGGCGGCCCGTCGGCACCCGGCGCGCGCTCGTCGTGGGCGTCGAAACGGGCGATATGGTCGGCGATGACCATCATCGACAGGCCCGCCGGCAGCGTGCCGCCTTCGTAGTATTCGCAGTCGCCTTCCATCAGCTCGCGCATGCCGGCGGAGGCGAAGGCGTCGTCGCCCGGCCCCTGGCCGAACGCCGCGCCGACCTGCAGTTCGCCCACGCCGGCCAGTTGCGCTGCCGCATCCGTCGCCGGGGCCGGTTGCGTGGCTTCCGGCGGCGTTGCCTGCGCGCCTGCCGGCAGCGGCCGCACCTCGGGCTCGGGCGGCTTGCAGGCCGTCAACGCCATGCCCAGGCAGGCCAGCGCGCCCATGCGGAACAAGCGCCCGTTCACAGCGACAGCCCTTCGCGCGCGGCGATGGTGTGCACGTCCTTGTCGCCGCGGCCGGACAGGTTGCACAACACCAGCGCGTCCTTCGGCAGCTCGCGCGCCAGCTTGATCGCCTGCGCCACCGCGTGGCTGGATTCCAGCGCCGGCAGGATGCCCTCGGTGCGGGTCAGGCGGTGGAACGCGGCCAGCGCTTCGTCATCAGTGATGCCGACGTACTGCGCGCGGCCGCTGTCGGACAGGAACGCATGCTCGGGGCCGACGCCGGGGTAGTCCAGGCCGGCGGAAATGGAATGGGTTTCGGTGATCTGGCCGTCGTCGTCGCACAGCACATAGGTGCGGTTGCCGTGCAGCACGCCGGGGCGGCCGGCCGAGATCGACGCGGCGTGACGGCCGGTATGGATGCCGTCGCCCGCCGCCTCGGCACCGTAGATCTTGACCTCGCGGTCATTGAGGAAGGCATGGAACAGGCCGATGGCATTGGAGCCACCGCCGACGCAGGCGGTGATCGCGTCGGGCAGGCGGCCATAGTCCTCCAGCATCTGCGCGCGCGCCTCGCGGCCGACGATGGCGTTGAAGTCGCGCACCATGCGCGGGTACGGGTCGGGGCCGGCGACGGTGCCGATGATGTAGAAGGTGTCGCGCACGTTGGTCACCCAGTCGCGCATTGCTTCGTTGAGCGCGTCCTTGAGCGTGGCCGAGCCGCTGCTCACCGGCACCACCGTGGCACCGAGCAGCTTCATCCGGTAGACGTTGATCTTCTGCCGCTCGATGTCGGTGGCGCCCATGTAGACCACGCATTCCAGCCCCAGCCGCGCGGCCACGGTGGCGCTGGCCACGCCGTGCTGGCCGGCGCCGGTCTCGGCGATGATGCGGGTCTTGCCCATGCGCGCGGCCAGCAGCGCCTGGCCGATGGTGTTGTTCACCTTGTGCGCGCCGGTGTGGTTGAGGTCCTCGCGCTTGAGCAGGATCTGCGCGCCGCCGACGTCGCGGCTCAGCCGCTCGGCGTGGTAGATCGGGCTGGGACGGCCGACGTAGTGCTTCAGGTCCTTGTCGTAGGCGGCGATGAAGGCCGGATCGACCCGCGCCTGGTCATAGGCGGCGGCCAGTTCCTGCAACGGCCCGACCAGCGTCTCGGCGACGAAACTGCCGCCGTAGCGGCCGAAATGGCCGCGGGCATCGGGATAGGCGTGGAAATCGGGGATCGGCGCGGCGGTCATGGCATCACGGGCAAGCAGGACAGGCCCGCACCGTAACGCACATGCCATGCGATGAAAATCGATAAATATGCCTTCATGTGTTAGAAAAACTCACATGAACGATGAACGCGCCCTGCCCTCGCTCAATGCCCTGCGTGCCTTCGAGGCGGCCGCGCGGTTGCGCAGCGTCAGCCTGGCCGCCGAGGAACTGCACGTGACCCACGGCGCGGTCAGCCGCCAATTGCGGGCGCTGGAGGAAGAACTCGGCCTCGCCCTGTTCGAGCGCGACGGCCGCGGCATCCGCCCCACCGCCGCCGGCAGGCGCCTGCTCGAAGCGGCTTCGGGCGCGTTCTCGCAGCTGCGTGACTGCGTGGCCGCGCTGCGCCGGGGCCAGCATGGCGACGCCCTCGTGCTCGGCTGCCCCGGCAGCGTGCTGGCACGCTGGATGATCCCGCGCCTGCAAGTGCTGCAAAGCGACCTGCCCGGCCTGACCCTGCACCTGGCCGCGCAGGAAGGCGATTTCACCCCGCGCCTGGACGGCCTGGACGCGGCATTGATGCTGGGCCAGGCGCCGTGGCCGGCCAGTTGGCGGGTGCATCCGCTGGCGGCCGAGCGCATCGGCCCGGTGTTCAGCCCTGCGCTGCCCGGCGCCACGGCGCTGGCACGGCAACCGGCCGCCGCCCTGTGCGAGCAGCCGCTGCTGCACACCCGCTCGCGTCCGCAGGCATGGCCGACCTGGGCGGTGCGCAACGGCATCGATGCCGGCGAGCTGCGCTACGGCACCGGCTTCGAGCACCTGTATTACCTGCTGGAAGCCGCCGTCGCCGGGCTGGGCATCGCCATCGCGCCGGAACCGCTGGTGGCCGGCGACCTCGCCAACGGGCGGCTGGTCGCACCGTGGGGCTTCGTCGATACCGAAGGGCAATGGGCGTTGTGCACCGCTGGCGACGGGCACCCGCGGATCGAGGCGCTGGCGGGCTGGCTGCGCCAGCAGCTTGTTACTCCGCCGTAGGTACCGGGCTTGCCCGGTACGGCGCTTCACTGGGAAAGCTTCATGCGGGGCAAGCCCCGCATCTACGGATGTTCCTACGATGCCTGCGCGCACGCAGCGCCGATCGCCACCGCCAGCATCTCGCCGGTGACCGGCTTGCGCAGGAAGCCGTCGAAACCGGCGGCCGATGCCTGCCGCTCGGCATCGGCATCCGAACGCGCCGTCACCGCTATCAGCGGGAAGCTACAGCCGAGCTCGCGCAGCTGCCGGGCCAGTGCCAGCCCGTCCAGCAGCGGCAGGTCCAGATCGAGCAGGCCGACGTCGAAGGATTGCGCGGCCACCTCCGACAAGGCCGCCAGCCCGTGCAGCACGTGCACGACCTCGTGGCCGCGGGCGTGCAGCAGGTGCGAGATCACGTCGGCCACGGTGGGGTCGTCCTCGACCAGCAGGATCCGCAGGGCCTGCTTCGGGGCCGCGACCGGCGTGGCCGCCGCACTGGCCGCGACGGGTTGCAGCCGCCACGGCAGCGGCAACTCGACGATGAAGCGGGCGCCGGCCCCCAGCCGGCTGTCGATGCGGATACGCCCGCCCATCGCCACCGCCAGCTCCTGGCAGATCGCCAGCCCCAGCCCACTGCCACCGTAGCGCGACGCGGTACGCGGCCCATCGGCCTGCTCGAAGCGGTGGAACAGCCGCTTCTGCTGGTCGGGATGGATGCCGGGGCCGGTATCGCTGACCACCAGCCGCAGGCCGGCGCCGTCGGGCAGAAGTTCGGCGTCCAGCCCGACCTGCCCGCGCTCGGTGAACTTGATCGCGTTGTTCAACAGGTTCATCAGGATCTGCCGCAGCCGCGTCGCATCGCCGGTGACGACCACCGGCATCGGCGGCAGCCGTTCGCGCACGAAGTGCAGGCCACGCTTTTCCGCGACCGGCGCCATCAGCCCGGCGATGCCGTCCAGCAGCGGCGTCAGCTCGAACGGGCGCGCCTCCAGTTCCAGCCGGCCGGCCTCGATGCGCGCGAGGTCGAGGGTATCGTTGACCAACCGCAGCAGATGGGTGCCGGCCTGCTGGATCGAATCGGCGTAGCGGCGCTGGGTGGTGTCCAGCGGGGTGTCCAGCAGCAGCTCGGTCATGCCCAACACGCCGGTCATCGGCGTGCGCACCTCATGGCCGAGCGTGGCCAGGAAGCGGGTCTTGGCCAGCGAGGCCTGCTCGGCCAGCTGCCGCTTCTGCACCGCCAGTTGCCATTCGTTGCGGCGCCGCAGCCGCGCGCGGTAAACGGCCACCAGCGCCGTGATCGCCACTCCGGCCAGCGCCAGCCAGAACACCAGCGCCCACGCGCTGCGCCACCACGGCGGCTGCACGTCGAACGCCAGCGTCTGCACCTGCGACCAGACCCTGTCGGAGGTGGCCGCCTGCACCTCCAGCCGGTAATGCCCCGGCGGCAACCGCGAGAACACGCGCTCGCCGCTGGACCCCACCTCCACCCAGCCGGTGTCGTAGCCGTTGAGCCGGAAGCGATAGCTGTTGTTGGCCGAATCGGCGAAGGACAGCAGGCGCGTGACGATGTGCAGGTCGCGGTCGCCGTCCCTGATTTCCAGCGGGCTCTGCCAGGTCAGGTCGTGCTCCACGTCGCCGCGGCGCACGCTCACCCGCTCGATCACCAGCGGCGGTTGCCGGCCCGACGGCCTGACCAGGGCCGGCTCGAACAGCACCACGCCTTCCGGAGTGCCGCCGGCCATCTGCCCGGTACGCGCCCGCACCAGGCTGCGGCGGCGGAATTCCTGCCCCGGCAGGCCGTCGTGCACGCCGTACAGGCGCACCGAGCGGCTGGCCGGATCGACCCGGATCAGGCCGCGGGCGCTGCTGGCCCAGGCCACGCCGTCGGCATCCACCGCCAGCCCGTTGGCCGCCAACCCCGGGAAGCCCTGTCCGGCGCCGATGCTGGCTTCGCGCAGCAATCTGCCGTCATTCCAGCGATAGCGGTCGAGCCGGCCGAGCGCCGCAACCCAGACCACGTCGGCGGCAGTGGCATCGAAGGCGTAGGCATGGTCGGACGGCCCCCCGCGCACCGGCAGGAAGCGCCGTGCCTGCGGCTGCCACGACACCAGCCCGGCAGCGCTGGACAGCCACAGGTGGCCGTCCGGTCCGCACTGCATGTCCTCCAGCGCCGCGACGGGCAGGCCCTGCTGGCCAGGATGGACACGCAGCAGCACGCGCCCCCCGGCATCGCGCTGCTGCAGGCCGCCATCCTCCGAATACACCCACAGCCGCCCGCCGTTGCACGAGCGCAGCATGTCGCTGTCGCCGGGCATCGCCGCGTCCGCCGCATCGCCGTCGTGCCAGCGGCGCACGCTGCGGTCGCGCGGGTCATACCGCACCAGCGCGTCGAGGCTGCCGATCCACACCCGCCCGTTCGCATCCTCGACCACCGACTGCGGCCAGTTGCTGCCGTCGACCGGCTGCAGGTGGTGCTCGACCTCGCCTGTCTCCGGATCCAGCCGGTCCAGCGCGCCGCGGGTACCCACCATCCATATCCCGCCCGATGCGGAAGCGGCCAGCGCCAACGCATAGGGATTGCGCAGCGAGGCCGGGTCGTCCAGGCGCCGGGTCAGCACCGAGAACTGCCGCCAGTTCGGCGGCAGGTGCCACAACCCGGCGTTGGTGCTGGCGAACCACAGGCCGCCGTCGCGATCCTCGTGGGCGGTGACCCAGTTGGGCCGGACCCGCCCGCGTTCCTGCACGCTGTACAGCGCCACGTCGCGCACCGGCCCGCCGTCACGGCTGCGGCCCAGGCCCTGCCGCGTGTCCAGCCAGTAATTGCCGTCGGCCGCGAACTGCATCATGTTCAGCACGTCGGCCGGCTGCGCGCCCGGCCAGGCCATGCGCTCGAAGCGGCCATCGGCCTGGCGCACCACCACGCCGTCGTTGGTGGCGATCCACAGGCGGCCCTCGCGGTCCACCTTCAAGCCGTTGATGCGCGGCGAAGGCAGCACGTCCAGCCCCTCGCACTCGAAGCCGCTGCCGGTCCAGCGCGCGAGGCCGCCCTTGGTGCCCACCCAGAGCACGCCGTCAGGGGTGACCGCCAGGTACGCCACCGACGCCGACGGCAGGCCGCCGCTCCGGCCCGGCGTGGGCATGAAATGCCGGAGCCCGCCATCGGTCGCCAGGCGGTACAGGCCGGCGGTCGGCGTGCCGAACCAGACGCTGCCGTCCTGCGTGGAAGTGATGCTCCATATCGTGTTGCTGCCCAGTTGCGGCAGCGTGTCCCGGTCGAAATAGCGGAAGCTGCGGCGGTCGGCCGACAGCATCACCAGCCCCGCGCTCTGCGTGCCCATCCACAGCCGGTTCTGCGCATCGACGTGCAGGCTCCAGACCAGGTTGTCGCGCAGGCCGTCCTCGGCCCGCCAGATGCGGTAGTTGCGCCCGTCGAAACGCGCCAGGCCATCGCGGCTGGCCAGCCACAGGTAACCCAAGTGGTCTTCGGCGAACGCGTTGATGCCGGTGGAAGGCAGGCCATCGACCACTTCCAGCTGGCGCGGCTGCGGGGTGGCCGGAACTTCGGCGCGCGCGACCGTGCCGAAGACCGGCAACAGCCACAACAATGCAAGCCACCCGCGTTTCACCGCACGACCTCCTCGCAGAGGCAGCCCGATGTCGGCACCCTCTCCCGAACCATCCGGAATCCCCTCGCCCCGGCGCACGCGCCCCCACGGGACCGCCCGATTAGACCGAAGTCACCGCGGGGCTTCAACCTCCACGGCGCGAAGGCCACCGGCGCCCGCGCAACAATCCATTGCGCGGCGCAGGAACAAACCGCGGCGGCGACATGTCTAGAATCCCCGCAACCCGTCGCGGAGCCGAACCTTGCCACGCTGCCTCGCCCTGCTCCTGCTGTGCCTGCTGCCGCTGTCGGCCGCTGCCGAGCGCTACCGGCTCGACCCGGTGCACACGCGCGTGCTGTTCGCCGTCGAGCACGCCGGCTTCTCGCAGGCGCTGGGCACGCTGTCCGGCAGCGAGGGCACGCTCGACTTCGACCCGGACGACTGGGCCGGCGCGCAGCTCGACGTCATCATCCCCATCGCACGGCTGGAGCTGGGCGACGACAAGTGGAACCGCGCCACGCTGGCGCGCAACCTGCTCGACGGCGAGCGCTTCCCGCAGGCGCGCTTCGTCTCCACCCGCGTCGAGCCGCTGGATCCTCGACACGCCCGCGTCCACGGCCTGCTGACCCTGCGCGGGGTCAGCCGCGAGGTCGCGCTCGACGTCACCCTCAACGCGCTCAAGCGCCACCCGCTGCCGCCGTTCCGCCGCACCGCCGGCTTTTCCGCCACCGCCACGCTGAGCCGCGCCGATTTCGGCATCGACGCATGGAAATCGATGATCGGCGACAGCGTGCAGCTGCGCATCGAGGCCGAAGCGGTGCTCGACAACCACGGCGCTGCCGACGGCACTCCTCCGGCTCCCGCCGAGCCCACCTCCCCCGAACCGGAACCGCGCCCATGAGCCTGAAGAACACCCCCCAGCACTGGGGCAGCGTCAGCAAGACCCTGCACTGGCTGATCGCCCTGCTGATCCTCGCCCTGGGCATCGTCGGCCTGCTCATGGGCGAGCTGCCGAAGACGCCGAAGTATTTCTGGGTCTACACCGCGCACAAGTCGCTTGGCATCACCGTGCTGGCGCTGGTGGCGCTGCGGCTGGGCTGGCGGCTGTACGCCGGCGCGCCGCAGCCGGTCCCGGGCACGCCCGGCTGGCAGGAGCGCATCGCCAGCGCCACGCACGGGCTGCTGTACGTGCTGATGTTCGCCATCCCGCTGTCGGGCTGGCTGTACGACTCGGCCAGCGGGCTGCGCCCGTTCAAGCTGTTCGGCCTGGTCGAGATGCCCAAGCTGGTGGCGCCCGACGAACGGGCCGCGCAGCTCTCGCATGCACTGCACGAGTGGGGCTTCTGGCTGCTGATCCTGGCGGTGCTGGCGCATGCCGGTGCCGCGTTCTACCACCACGTTCACCAAGGCGATGCCACCTTGTCGCGCATGCTGCCGCGAGGCTGGCTCGCCGCCCCCCAGAAGGAATCCGCATGAACATCAAGCTCACCACCCCGGCCGCCGTGGCCGCCGCCCTGGCCGGCATGCTCGCCGCCACGCCCGTACTGGCCGCGGACTACGAACAGGCCCCCGGCTCGGCGCTGACCTTCGCCAGCAAATACGATGGCGAGATCTTCACCGGCAGCTTCCCCGGCTTCCGCACCGAACTGAGCTTCGACCCGGCCGACCCCGCCGCCGGCAGGCTCGACGTGACCATCCCGCTGGCCGGCGCCAGCAGCGGCAACAGCGACCGCGACTCGACCCTGCAGGGCAAGGACTTCTTCGACGTCGCCCGCTTCGCGCAGGCGCGCTACACCGCCAACGGCTTCCGCGCGCTGGGCGACAACCAGTACGCCGCCGACGGCGCGCTGGAGCTGCACGGCGTCAGCAAGCCGGTCACCCTGACCTTTACCTGGACGCCCGGCGCGCAGCCGGTGCTGACCGGCCGGGCGACGGTGAAGCGGCTGGACTTCGGCATCGGCGGCGGCGACTGGAGCGATACCAAGACCATCCCCGACGAAACCGCGATCAGCACCATCGTCCGCTTCAACGCCCGCTGACGCCTTACTGCGCAATTAAAGGAAACTGCAACCGACAGGGGGCTCAAGGCAGCATGGGCTGCCGAGCCGGCTCCGGCATGTGTGGTGCTTCCAGCAATTGCGCCTGTGCTTGCCGGTGGTTGAGGGTTTCCACATGCAGCCAGGCATCGTCGATTGGGCGCTGCGCGGCTTCGACGGTGGGCATGTGCGCGCGCAGCATCGCCGGGTCATCCATGCGGCCCTGAACCACGAAAATGTTGTGGCCGGCCGGCAAGACATCGGTTTGCCGGCTCACTACCACGTGGTCCACCCGTTGCAGCCGGTTCTCCTTTGCCAGACCCAGCAGGTTGGCACTGATGCGCTCGCTGGTGTGGTCGAACGTCTTGCCGTGGCGGGCGTCCAGTTCCTTCACCCTGTCGCGGATCTGTTCCAGCAAGGCGTGGTCGGGGTGACCGGGATCGGCAGGCGTGAGTGCGCCTTGCGCAACGGCTTCGGCCCGCTCCGGTGGCACGAGCCGTGATGGCCCGGTGTGGTTGAGCCGCACTTCACCCAATCCGCCGGGGCCCAGGTCCAGCAGTGGGAAGGAGGCTGCCTTGCCCAGGTCCAGGCCGTTGCGCTCCAATTGCGCCGGGTCCAGTCCCAATGCGCGCAGGTCCACGCGCACCTGCGGCGGCGTGCGGCCGCCCTCACCCAGCCAGGCCGTGGCCGCGGCGATTTCCGAGAGCGGCAGGGTGCCGTAGTAGTTGCGATAGTCCGAATCGCCATGCGGGCCCAGGTTGCCGCGGCCGTCGAAGAAGCAGCGTTCGACCGCGGCGGTCAGGGCGTCGTCGCGGCCGGCGGGTTGGCGGGTCAGGGCTTCGTAGGTCAGGCCGGGGGCGTAGATGGGTGTTTGGCCTTCCTGTCGGTTTACGCAACGGGTGTTGGTACGTTCTCGTAGTTCCGCATCGAGGTCGGACTCGCTGGCGCGTGGGTTTTCGTGCCGGATACGGCTGTGCAGGGCGCGCAGCGCGGAAATCTCGGCCAGGGCTTCATCTTGCCGACTACGCTCAAGATAAGTGCGCACCAGCCCTGTGAGGTTCACCATCGGCTCGCGCGCCGCATGGGCCTGATCCAGCGTATTGCCGTAATCGCGCCGAAACTGTGCCAGCTTCTCGGCGCGGTGGGTTGAGAGCACTCCGTGCATGGTTTCGTGGCCCATGACTTCGGTGAGGCGGTTGATTCGATCTCGATGCAGAGAGGCTTTCAGGAAAATGCTCTCGCTGATGAAGAGGGTACCTGGTGCTCCATCTTTGCCATCCTCGAAATGCCCGTCATTGTGCTGCCCATGCGAAACGCCGATGGCGCCGATATCGCGGTTCTCGATGGCCCGTGCCAGCAGGTTGGAGAGATAGGGTGATTCGGCAACAGCCTGGCGAATGTCGGCTTCGGCACTCTGAGGTAGACGTGGGTCACGGGCCATTGCCGAGAGCAAAGGCTCAATACGGGGATCAGTCGGCTTCATACCTCACCTCCCGCGAACCGCATTCCATAGACACATTCCCGGGAGGCGTTTGTGGGCCCCACGTCGTAGATGAGCAGGCTGGCGGTCACGCCGTGGCCATCGTTATCTATGAGACGCAAGTGTGGCCATATCCGTCCGCCTTGGAACGGCGCTCCATGAGGCGACGTTTCCCCTTCCCAAGGATTGAATCCGATGGCCCGCAACTGTCGGGAAAAATCGGCCGCATCCCAGATGCAGGGTGGGTCGATGGCTCGGACGGGGTCTTGTCCATCCGGAGGGAAAACCCATATCGAGTTCATGGTGAAATCTTTGGTGCCGTGCAATGAACTGACAGCGAAAAGATAGCCACCGGCCAGGGGCTGGCTGACGGCTTTATAATGCTTCGATGTATTTTCGATGGGAATCAGGGAAATTCCCAGGGCTGCCGCGAACTGCTCCGCCTCCGCATCGGCTCGCTTATGCAGGGAATCAGCGAAACGCAGCAACCGCTGTTGCAGTTCTTCCTTGGTAGCGGGTGGATGCACCGGGGGAGGCGACGTGCGTGCATTGGCGCAGGACAGGGCCAGCAGCGGAATCAGGACAAGGAAAAGCTTGCGTGTCGAAAAGGGCGCAATACGCGGGTCAATCGGCTTCATGCATCACCTCCTGTGAACTGTATTCCATAGACACATTCTCGCGAGGCGCCTGCGGGACCAACGTCGTAGATGAGCAGGCTGGCTGCCACGACAGGAAAAGCAGCAGGGCCAGAACGAGGAAGAAACGGAATCTGCTCATCGGCAATGAACCGATGCGACAACCAGTCTGTTTCATGCACCAAGTCCTTTTAGTTGAATTCCATGTACATATCCCTGCGGCACGGCGAAGGCTCCATGGTCGTCAACGCGCGGGTTTCCGCAAGATGGCATGGAGAACAATATCGCATACATGCGATGCACCATCGCCCTCGGCTACCGCCCTTTGGCAAATGCGGCACGGAGGTGACCACGCGACAATTCATCGCAATACAGCCCATCCGTCCCAACCCAAATGATCCTGCACAACACGCCAGAGTTCCGCTGGCACGCGCAGCGATACATCACAGACCCTACGTCAAAGGGAGGGAGCGGCTTCCAACCATCCGCTCAGCGCGGCCACGTCGAACGGCCAGTCCAGCTCGCGCCCGGCGGCATCGCGCAACACCGGCACGCGCACGCCGTAGCGCGCCTCCAGTGCGTCGTCATCGTCGATGAAGATGCTGTCGAAATCGGGCGCGCGCGCCTGCGCCAGCACCGCCAGCGCCTGGTCGCACAGGTGGCAATCGTCACGCTGGTAGAGGACCAGGCCGTTCATCCATCGCTCCATCGGGGGAATTGCTGCGCTGCGGACATGGCCGGCAACGGCAAGTCCGTAGAATAGCCGCTCCGTTTCAGCCGCAACCATAGAAGCAGCATGTCCGTCAGCACGTTCGACCTGTTCAAGATCGGCATCGGCCCCAGTTCCTCGCACACCGTCGGGCCGATGCGCGCGGCCGAGCGTTTCGTCCACCGCTGGCTGCTCGACCCCGGCCGCCTGCCCGAGGTGGCGCGCATCCGCGCCGAGGTGTTCGGCTCGCTGGCCCTGACCGGCCGCGGCCACGGCACCGACACCGCGGTGCTGCTCGGGCTGGAGGGCAACCGCCCCAACCTCATCGACCCGGACATCATCCCGGACACGCTGGCCCGCATCCGCTCGTCAAAGCGCATCAAGCTGATGGGCCTGCACGAGATCGCCTTCGACGAGAAGCGCGACCTCGCGCTGAACAAGCGCCAGAAGCTGCCCTACCACACCAACGGCATGCGCTTCACCGCGTTCGACGGCAACGACGACGTCATCGCCACCCGCGACTACTACTCGGTCGGCGGCGGCTTCGTGGTCAATGCCGACGATGCCGCCGACGACCGCATCGTCCCCGACCAGACCCCGCTCCCGTACCCGTTCAAGAGCGGCGACGAGCTGCTGGCGCAGGCCGCGCGCAGCGGCCTGAGCATCGCGCAGATGATGTTCGAGAATGAAAAGTGCTGGCGCGGCGAGGACGAGATCAGGGACGCCCTGCGCGAGCTGTGGGCGGCGATGCAGGCCTGCGTGGCGCGCGGCATCCGTTCCGAAGGCACTCTGCCCGGCGGCCTGCACGTGGGCCGCCGCGCGCCGATGCTGTACCGCGAGCTGTCCTCGCGCCCGGAAGCGGCCATGCGCGACCCGCTGACCACGCTGGACTGGGTCAACCTGTATGCACTGGCGGTCAACGAGGAAAACGCCGCAGGCGGCCGCGTGGTCACCGCGCCCACCAACGGCGCGGCCGGCATCATCCCGTCGGTACTGCACTACTACGACCGCTTCTGCCCCGGCAGCAACGAGCAGGGCGTGTTCGACTTCCTGCTCACCGCCGCCGCCATCGGCATCCTCTACAAGGAGAACGCCTCTATCTCCGGCGCCGAGGTCGGCTGCCAGGGCGAGGTCGGCGTGGCCTGCTCGATGGCCGCCGGCGGGCTGATGGCGGCGCTGGGCGGCAACCCCGGGCAGATCGAGAACGCCGCCGAGATCGGCATGGAGCACAACCTCGGCCTGACTTGCGACCCGATCGGCGGGCTGGTGCAGATCCCCTGCATCGAGCGCAACGCGATGGGCTCGGTGAAGGCGATCAACGCCGCGCGCATGGCCAGCCGCGGCGACGGCAAGCACAAGGTCAGCCTCGACAAGGTCATCAAGACCATGCGCGACACCGGCCGCGACATGCAGGACAAGTACAAGGAAACCAGCCGCGGCGGGTTGGCCGTCAACGTCATCGAGTGCTGAGCGGCCACACCCGCCCCACATCCGCGCAAGGAGCTTCCGGACGATGAACCCGTCTCCCGACACCCCGCCACTGCCGCCCCCCTCGCCACCGCGGCGCCCGGTTGCCGCCACACGCCGCAACCGCGGCCACGGCGGCCTGTTCAAGCTGCTGGCCGCCGTGGCCTGCCTGCTGGTGCTGGCCGCCTACATCGGCCAGCGCAGGCCTGCCCGCGCCGATACCGTGGACACCGCCGTGGAGGAAGCCGCGCAGGCCACGCCCACCGCGGCCATGATCCTCAAGCCGCAGGGCGGCACCCCGCCACCGCCTTCGGCGCCACGGGACGCGAGCTTCTCGGTCAGCAGCGACGGGCGGGAGCTGCGCATCGACGGCGACGTCGGCCGCCGCTTCGCCACCGACCTGAACGCGGCACTGGCGGCCCATCCATCACTGCAGCGCATCGTCATCACCAGCGGCGGCGGCTATGCCGGCCCCGGGCTGGAAGCGGCGCGGCAGATCAGCCGCCGCAACCTGATCGTCCGGGTCCGCTCGCACTGCGCCAGCATGTGCGTGGGCCTGTGGGCGGCGGCCGCGGCCCGCGAACTGGAGCCGGACGCGGTCATCGGCCTGCACCAGTGGCGCGCACCCTGCGCCACGCTGCCGCCCGAGGACCGCCGGGAATGCGAATACACCGTGCAGTTCCTGACCCAGCATGACGCCGCCTACGACGCCTGGCTGCGCAGCGCCGGCTTCAACGCGCGCCTGCTCGCGCTGCAGGAAACCACCTCGGCCGACGACATCGCCGTGCTCACCGCGCCGCAGCTGTGGGACAACGGCGTGGATTTCACCGCCGTCGACGCCGAAGGCCGGCGCATGAGCCGCGAACAGGTGCGCGATTTCCTGGCCGCGAAATACCGCAGGGCGGGCCGCGGCTGATGCCGACCACGCCATGCGGGTTTGTCCGATACCACTCAAGTTGCCCGCACGAAGGCCGTTAACGATCTCGTTGTAATCTGACATTCATCAAGGATCCGGGGGGAGTCCTGATCGACCCGTCGTTTGCCAGTTGCCAGCGGCCATTCCGGCGCACCATCCAGCGGTGGTGTGCCGCTTTGCTCCTTTCGCTGTCGCTGGCGCACCCGGCGGCCGCGCTGGACCCGGACAAGCCGTTCCGCGACTACGTCACCGACAACTGGGGCGTGGAGCAGGGCCTGCCGCAGATCAGCGTGCTGGCCATCACCCAGGACCCGGCCGGCTACCTCTGGTTCGGCACCCAGGCCGGGCTGGCGCGCTTCGACGGCGTGCACTTCCAGCGCTACACCCGGCACGACGCCTCGGAGCTGGGCAACAACATCCTGGCGTTGCAGGCCGATGGGCCGCAGCGGTTGTGGGTGGGCACCGCGCGCGGGCTGGTGCTGTTCGAGGACGGCCACTTCCAGTCCATTCCCGCCAGCGCCACCGCCGACGCGCCCGAACGCAGCTTCCCGGTCAACGCACTGGCCCGGGGAGCCGACGGGCAGGTGCTGGTCACCGGCCCGGACGGCATCTACGTGGTCGCCGACAAGCACCTGCGACGCCTGCACGCCCTGCCCGGCCCGACGCTGAGCCTGCTGCACGGGGATGACGGCCTGTGGGCCGGCAGCACCGGCAGCGTCTTCCACGTCACCAGCGACGGGATCGAGAAATATCCACTGCCGGCCACGGTGCGCGACACCTCGGTGACCGCGCTGGCCAAAATCGGCGACAAGCTGTGGGCGGGCACCCGCCACGGCCTGTTCCGGCTGCAGGGCCATACCTGGAAAGCGGCCGGCAACCGCCCCGGCGAGGCACCGCAGGCGGTGGAGGCCCTGGCCGCCGACCGCGACGGCAACCTGTGGGTGGCGACCCCGCAATACCTGCAGCGGCTGCACGACGGCATGCCCGCCGAGCGCATCCAGAACATGGCCGGCAGCATCGCCATTCGCTCCATCCACGAGGACGACACCGGCAACCTCTGGCTGGGCAGCATGATCGAGGGCGTCACCCGCGTGTGGAACGGCTGGACCCGGCGCCTGAGCCAGCCCGAGGGCCTGAACGACCCGCTGCTGTGGTCGATCGCCGCCGGGCCCGACGGCAACATCTGGGTCGGCAGCAACAACGGCGTGTACGAATGGCAGGGCGGGCGCTTCCAGCACCGCGTCGGCGGCGCCCAGCTGCCGCAACCGGAGGCCTACAGCCTGCTGCCCGAGCGCGAGCAGACCTGGATCGGCACCCGAGCCGGCGTGGCCGTGCTGCGCCAGGGCAGGGTAGAGCAACCGGCGGTGCTGGCCCCGCTGCGCAACGCGCAGATCAACGGCATCGTCCGCGACCACAGCGGCCGCCACTGGTTCGCCACCACCCAGGGGCTGTACCTGCTGGATGCCGACAACCGGCTCACCCACTACGATGAGAAGGACGGGCTGGCCGACGCACGCATCCGGCTGGTGCTGGAAACCCGCGGCAACCGGCTGCTGGTCGGCACCTACGACGGCCTGTACGAATGGCGCGACGGCCACCTCCTGGCCACCGGCGAGGGCACCGGGCTGGGCGAAGGCATCGCCGTCACCGCCCTGCTGGAACTGCAGGACGGCCGCTGGGTGCTCGGCAGCAATACCGACGAAAGCCTGCGCGTGTTCGATGGCCGGCGCTGGCACCACCTGAGCCACGACCGCGGCCTGCCGGCCAATATCCCGTTCCACCTGGCCGAGAAGGACGGCGACCTGTGGGTGGCCGGCATGCAGGGCGTCTACCGCCTGCCGCTGGCCTCGATCGACCAGTCGCTGGCCGACCCGAAAATCCCGCTGGCGGTGCAGATGGTCATCAACTCCGGCGCCGACCAGGGCGGCGGCCAGCAGGACAAGTGCTGCAACGGCTCCGGCAACAGCCGTGGCCTGCTGCGCGACGGCCGCCTGTGGCTGCCCACCCGCGACGGCGCCCTGCTGGTGGACGTGGTTACCCCGCAGCAGCCCTTCACCCGCAAGGTGCGCATCGAGGGCCTGCAGGTGCAGGGTAAGTGGGTCAACCCGAGTACCGGCAAGTTCCAGCTGCCGCTC
Organism: Stenotrophomonas daejeonensis; assembly: GCF_001431505.1. Classification (GTDB taxonomy): domain Bacteria; phylum Pseudomonadota; class Gammaproteobacteria; order Xanthomonadales; family Xanthomonadaceae; genus Stenotrophomonas; species Stenotrophomonas daejeonensis. The sequence continues at coordinate 24,806 of NZ_LDJP01000030.1, read as the reverse complement.
AACGCCCGCAGCCCGCGCATCGAGTTTTCCCTGCCCACCTTCGAGGCGATGCACACCCCGCAGCTGCGCTACCGCCTGCGCGGCTACGACGACGGCTGGCGCGAGCCGGAAAGCCCGGCCATGCGCTCGGTCAGCTACAGCAACCTGCCGCCGGGCCGCTACACCTTCGAGGTGGCCGACTTCGGCAGCAGCGACCCGCAGGCCGGCATGGCCCGCCTGCAGCTGGAGATCCCGCCGCGCCCGCACGAAACCCTGGCCTTCCGGCTGCTGGCGGTCCTGTTGCTGGCCGGCTCGATATGGCTGGGCTACCTCGGCCTGAAGCACCGCTACAAGCGCCAGCGCGCCGCACTGGAGCGGCTGGTGCAGGAACGCACCCGCGACCTGCAGGCCGCCAACGCGCGGCTGGAAGTCATCAGCTTCACCGACCCGCTCACCGGCCTGCACAACCGGCGCTACCTGGCCCAGCAGATCCCCGCCGACCTGGCCTTCTACGAGCGCGACGAAAGCTACCGCGACGGCAGCGAGGCGGTGGTGTTCGCGCTGCTCGACGTGGACCACTTCAAGACGATCAACGACACCCACGGCCACGCCGCCGGCGACCGCGTGCTGGAGCAGCTCGGGCAACTGCTGAACGAACTCAAGCGCAGCGGCGACTACGTGGCGCGCTGGGGCGGCGAGGAGTTCCTGCTGGTGTTGCGCCCGCTGCCGCGCGGCGACCTCGGGCAGATCGGGCAGCGCCTGTGCAGCCGCATCGCCGAGCACGACTTCGAGCTCGGCAACGGCCTGCACCACCGCATCACCGTGTCGGTCGGCCTGATCGAGTGCCCGCTGTTCCCCGCCTACCCGCAACTGCTCGGCTGGGAGCAACTGGTCACCCTGGCCGACCGCGCCCTGTACCGCGCCAAGAGCAGCGGCCGCAACGGCTGGGTCGCCTACCGCCCGGCGCCAGGCGCGCAGTTGCCGGAAGACCTGACCGCCAGCAGCGGCGACCCGTGGTGGCTGGTGGAAAACGGCCTGCTGGAAATGTTCGACGGCGAAACCCGCTGCACGATCACGTAGGTGCGGGGCATGCCCCGCACGGGCATTTCCCCTGCGGGCGGCAATCTCGGGAATGCCCTTTGCCGGGCGAACCCGACGCTACGAAATGCGGGGCCACCTGCCATGGATGCGGAGCTCACCTCGTATGGAGCCGTCCCGGGAAAGCCCCCGTGCCGGGCAAGCCCGGCACCTACCAGTCGCGAGGCCATCTGTTGTAGATGCGGGGCTCGCCCCGCATGGGGTCGTCCCGATGAAACCCGGCGCGACGAAAGGTCGGCGGAGCGGGCTACCTGCCCGCGGCGATGCGCAGCACGTCGTCCAGCAGCGCCGCCGCGGTGACTTCCGCGCCCGCGCCCGGCCCCTGGATCAGCAGCGGCTGCCGGCTGTAGCGGTCGCTGTGGATCGCCACGCGGTTGTCGGTGCCACGGCCGCCGGCCAGCGGATGGTCGGCCGGCAGCGCGCAAAGGCCGACGCTGGCCCCGCGCATGTCGAAACGACCGACGAAGCACAGCACCTGCCCCTGCCCGCGCGCCTGCCGCAGCCTTTCGTGCAGCGGCGCGTCCAGTTGCTCCAGTTCCGCACCGACCTGCGCCGCAGGCAGCGCAGCCAGTGCCGGCGGCACCAGCGATTCGACCTGCACCTGCGCCGGCTCCAGCGCCACGCCGGCGGCACGGGCGAGGATCAGCAGCTTGCGGCGCACGTCCTCGCCGGACAGGTCGATGCGCGGGTCCGGCTCGGTGTAGCCGGCCGCCGCCGCTTCGCGCACGCAGGCCGAGAACGGCTGGCTGCCGTCGAAGCGGTGGAACAGCCATGCCAGCGAGCCGGACAGCACGCCCTCTATCGCATGGATATGGTCGCCGCCGGCCACCAGCGCGCGGATGCTCGACAGCAGCGGCAGGCCGGCGCCGACGGTGGCCGCATCGCCATAGCACGCGGCGCCGGAGGCGACGATGCCGTCGATCCGCCGTGCGCGTGCCAGCGTGGTGCCGTTACCCAGCTTGTTGGCGGTGACCACGTGGACGCCCTGCGCCAGCCACTGCGCATGCTCGGCGGCCACGTCCTCGCTGGCGGTGGCATCGACGACGATGTCGCCGGCATGCAGGCGGCCGATTTCCCGGCGCTGTTGCGCGCCGCCGCCCTGCGCGTCGCGCGCCTGCGCCAACGCCGCGTCCGGCGCATCGGTGCAGGCCAGCGCGATGCGCGAATTGGCGACGATCTCAAGGCTGGGCAACGCCAGCGGCCGCTGCCGCAATGCCTGGTAGCGCGCGACGAAGGCCGAGCCGACCGTACCGGTGCCGAGCAGCAGCAGTCGCGGCTGCGCCACCTGCACCTCGTTCAGACAGGCGCTCACGCCTCCACCGTTTTGCGTGCGGCCCCGCCATTGCCGGCATCGGCCAGCACCTGCGCGGCCCGCGCCAGCCCGGCCTGCAGGTCGGCCACCAGGTCCTCGCTGGCCTCGATGCCGACGGACAGGCGCAGCAGGCCATCGCTGATGCCGGCCTTGGCCCGCGCTTCGGCGGTCATCGCCGCATGGGTCATGGTCGCCGGGTGCGCGACCAGGCTTTCCACGCCGCCCAGCGACTCGGCCAGGGTGAAGTAGCGCAGGCCGTCGACGAAGGCGCGCACCGCCGCCTGCGGATCGGCGCCGGCGCACTCGGCCAGCTCGAAGGACAGCATGGCGCCGAAGCCCTTCTGCTGGCGCGCGGCCACGGCATGGCCGGGATGCGACTCCAAGCCGGGGTAATAGACCTTGGCGACCGCATCGCTGGCGGCCAGCACATCGACCAGCGCGCGGGTGTTTTCCTGATGCACGCGCAGGCGCGCATCCAGCGTGCGCAGGCCGCGCAGGGTCAGGAAGGCATCGAACGGCGAGCCGGTCAGGCCCAGCGCGTTGGCCCACCACGTCAGCTGCTGGTGCAGTTCGGCGTCGCGCGCGATCACCGCGCCACCGACCACGTCACTGTGGCCGTTGACGTACTTGGTGGTCGAATGCAGCACGACGTCGGCGCCGAAGGCGATCGGGTTCTGCAGCGCCGGCGACAGGAAGGTGTTGTCCACCACCACCTTGGCCCCGGCCTTGTGCGCGGCGTCGATGACGAAGCGCAGGTCGGTGATGCGCAGCAGCGGGTTGGACGGGGTTTCCACCAGCACCAGCGCCGGCGACTGCGCCAGCGCGTCGGCCAGCGACTGCGGCTGGGTCAGGTCGGCGGTGATCAGCTCGAAATGGCCCTTGGTCGCCAGCGCGTTGAACAGGCGCCAGCTGCCGCCGTAGGCGTCGTGCGGCACCACCAGCTTGTCGCCCGGCTGCAGCAGCGCGTTGAGCACCAGGTTGATCGCGCCCATGCCGGTGGAGGTGATGACGCCACCGGCGCCGCCTTCCAGTTCGGCCAGCGCCTCGCCCAGCAGGTCGCGGGTGGGGTTGCCGCTGCGGGTGTAGTCGTACTGGCGCTTGTTGCCGAAGCCATCGAAGCTGAAGTTGGACGACAGCACGATCGGCGGCGTCACCGCGCCAAAGGCGGTATCGCGGTCGATGCCGGCGCGCACCGCGGCGGTGGCGCGGCAACAGGACACGTCGGAAGCGTTGGACAGGCTCATGCGGTTTCTCCGGGAAGGCTCAGGGCGTTGGCGAGGATCGCGTCGATGCGATCGGTTTCTTTGAGGAAGGCGTCGTGGCCATAGGGCGAGCGCAGCACGCGCAGGCTGCCGCGCGTGCCCAGCCCCTCGACCAGCGAGACGAGGTCGGACAGCGGCACCAGCCGGTCGCCCTCGACGGCGACCACCAGCGTCGGCACGTCGATGGCGGCCGGGTCGATGCGGTGCAGGTCGATGGATTCGGACAGGCGCAGGTAGGCATTGACGCGGGTGCGGGCGACGTATTGCGCGCCGGCGGCGTCGAGGTAGTCCTCGGCGGCCACGCGCACGCGGCCGTTGACCACTTCCGGAGCGGCGTCGAAGCGTTCGCCGAATTCTTCCGGCGTGCGGTAGCTGAGCATGGCGAACTGGCGGGCCAGCGCCAGCCCGTGGGTTTCGGCGCACTGCAGCTGGCCCAGCGCCACCGCGCGGCGTTGCAGCGCACGCCACGCCGAGGCATAGGGATGCGGGCGGTGCGCACCGCTGACCGCGACCAGCCTGTGCAGCCGCTGCGGATGGCGGATGGCCAGTTGCATGCCGACCAGCGCGCCATAGGAATAGCCGACGTAGCCGTGCAGGCGCTCGATGCCCAGCGCATCGAGCAGCAGGGCAACGGCCTCGGCCTGGTCGGCGGTGTCGATGGGCACGTCCAGCTCGCCGTCGGCGCCGATGAAGTCGAAACCGAGCAGGCGACGGCGCTGCGGGTCCAGCGCGCGGCCGACGCCGACCAGCCCTTCGGCCCAGCCCTTCTCGTCGAACACCGCATTGGCCGCGACGTGGCGGTGCGCGGAGATGCCGCCGGCCACCAGCACCACCGGCGCCTCGGCCGCGCCCACCAGCTCGTAGCGCAGGCGCAGGCTGCGCTCGCCGGCATGGCGCATCGCCAGCCGCAGCTCGATTTCCCCGCGCACGGCGGGAAGCGCGCGCGGGGCGCTGTCGAGGGGGACGGCCGGGAATTCTCGGGCGGCGGTGGCAGTGGCGAAACGCATGGCGGTATCCGGTGAGGAGCAGCCATCGAGCTTCGCGGGCCCGTGTTCGCCGTGCGTGGCACGGATCGAACCATCTTTCGGCGGACACAGAGGTCACCGCAGGATTTGGCACCAAGCACAGGCGCTTTCGCGTCTGCTGGTTGCCCCGGCTTCAAAGGGCCTGTCCCTCTGCCGGTCTCGATGGTGGCGCCACGATGCCAGCCCCTTTCGCCAGTGTCAATCTCTTTATTCGGATGGAGCGATGGAGTTTCCGATGCAACCACCCCGGCATAATCCGCGCGTCCCCGCTCCCCGACCCGCCATGCCCCGGCTGCCGTTCCTGTTCCTGTCCGCGTTGCTCGTACTGCCGGCCTCCGGCGGCGCGTCCGGTCCGCAATGGCGGCAGGGCTGGGGGCTGGCGGGTACGGCACCTGCTGCGGAAACCCGCCACGACACCCGCTTCGTCCTCCTGCAGCTGCAGGTGCGCGGCAGCGGCCACTCGGCACGGGTACGCAACCTGCTGGCCGGCCCGGTGCAGGTCCGGCTGCGCGACGCCGCCAGCGGCGGCGAGGCCGCGCCGGCGACACTGCTGGCCGCCGGCGAGCAACGCGAACTGCTCTGGCGCGACGACGGGGCCGGCCCGGTCCGTTGGCTGCTCGACGCCTTCCCCGGCGACCCGGCCGCCCGTCCCGACGACCACCTCTACCGCCTGCCGTTCGACGCCATGCGCGTGCGCGTGAGCCAGGGCTTCGGCGGCCATTACAGCCACACCGACGCGCAGAACCGCCATGCCGTCGATTTCCCGCTGGCCGAGGGCACGCCGGTCCTCGCCGCGCGCGCCGGCACGGTGATGCAGGCGGTGGAAGACGCCCCGGACGACGGCAGCCTGCTGCGGGTGCTGCACGCCGACGGCAGCATGGCCGTGTACGCCCACCTGCAAGCCGGCAGTTTTCGCGTGCGCCCCAGCCAGCACGTGGAGGCCGGGCAGGCGCTCGCCCGCTCCGGCAACAGCGGCCGCAGCAGTGGCCCGCACCTGCACTTCGCGGTGCAGGCCAACACCGGGCTGGCGCTGGCCTCGATCCCGTTCCGCATGGCCGGCCCGCAGGGCGAGCTGCGCTTTCCACGGGAAACAGGCGCCCTGCCCTGACCCGCTATAATCGCCGGCTTCCCTTCCCTCAGCGCGCCCGTCGCAGGCGCAGCCGCCATGCCCGAAGTCGCCACCGAAGCCGCGCGCCGCCGCACCTTCGCCATCATTTCCCACCCCGACGCCGGCAAGACCACGCTGACCGAAAAGCTGCTGCTGTTCGGCGGCGCGATCCAGATGGCCGGCTCGGTCAAGGGCCGCAAGGCCGCGCGCCACGCCACCTCGGACTGGATGGCGCTGGAAAAGGAGCGCGGCATCTCGGTCACTTCGTCGGTGATGCAGTTCCCCTACGAGGGCAAGATCGTCAACCTGCTCGACACCCCCGGCCACGCCGACTTCGGCGAGGACACCTACCGCGTGTTGACTGCGGTGGACAGCGCGCTGATGGTCATCGACGTCGCCAAGGGCGTCGAGGAGCGCACCATCAAGCTGATGGAGGTGTGCCGGCTGCGCACCACGCCGATCATGACCTTCATCAACAAGCTCGACCGCGAGGGCAAGGACCCGATCGAGCTGCTGGACGAGGTCGAGACCGTGCTCGGCATCCAGTGCGCGCCGGTGACCTGGCCGATCGGCATGGGCCAGCGCCTGAAGGGCGTGGTGCACCTGCTGACCGGCGAGGTGCACCTGTACGAACCGGGCCGCAACTTCACCCGCCAGGATTCGACCATCTTCCCGTCGCTGGATGCCCCCGGCCTGGCCGAGAAGATCGGCGAGAAGATGCTGGCCGACCTGCGCGACGAGCTGGAACTGGTGCAGGGCGCCAGCCACCCGTTCGACAAGGACGCCTACCTGCGCGGCGAGCAGACCCCGGTGTTCTTCGGCTCGGGCGTCAACAATTTCGGCGTGCAGCCGCTGCTGGATTTCTTCGTCGAACACGCGCCTGCGCCGCAAGCGCGCGCCACCACCGGCCGCGACGTCGCCCCGCAGGAAGAAAAGCTCACCGGCTTCGTGTTCAAGATCCAGGCCAACATGGACCCGCAGCACCGCGACCGCGTGGCGTTCATGCGCGTATGCTCGGGCAGGTTCTCCGCCGGCATGAAGACCTTCCACGTGCGCACCGGCAAGGAAATGAAGCTGGCCAACGCGCTGACCTTCATGGCCTCCGACCGCGAGATCGCCGCCGAGGCCTGGCCGGGCGACGTCATCGGCATCCACAACCACGGCACCATCTCCATCGGCGACACCTTCACCGAAGGCGAGCAGGTGACCTTCACCGGCATCCCCAACTTCGCCCCGGAACTGTTCCGCCGCGCGCGCCTGAAGGACCCGCTCAAGCTCAAGCAGTTGCAGAAGGGCCTGGCGCAGCTGTCCGAGGAGGGCGCCACCCAGTTCTTCCGCCCGATCATGAGCAACGACCTGATCCTCGGCGCGGTCGGCGTGCTGCAGTTCGACGTGGCCGCCTACCGGCTGAAGGACGAATACGGCGTGGAGGCGGTGTTCGAGCCTGTCGGCGTGGTCACCGCACGCTGGGTCAGCTGCGGCAACGAGAAGAAGCTGGAAGAGTTCCGCGAGAAGAACGCCAACAACCTCGCCGTCGATGCCGCCGGCCATCTGGTCTATCTGGCCCCGACCCGGGTCAACCTGCAACTGGCGCAGGAACGCGCGCCGGACGTGCGCTTCGCCGCCACCCGCGAAGCGGCGCACAGCATCTCGGTCGAGTGATCGCGCAGAAGCGCACCGAGGTGCGCCCTGCGGACATGCGGTGGGTGCCGACCGTTGGTCGGCACGATCCATCAGCCTGCTGAAATCCTCGCCGCCCGACCAACGGTCGGGCGCTACCGGGCATGCTGTCCCACCATCCAGAATCCCCCGCCGGCGTAGGGATGCGCCGCATGCTGCGTTGCGGTAACGTGCCCGCCATGCCTCCTTCCAGTCTGCAACAGCGCGTCGCCGACATCCGCGAGGAAATCGCCAGCGCCCTCACCCACGGCCTCGGTGCGGTCACTGCACTGGGCGCAGGCGCAGTGCTGATAACGCTGGCCGCGATCTACGGCGACGGCTGGCAGCTGGCCAGCGCCATCGTCTTCGGCGTCGCACTATTGCTGCTCTACACCGCCTCCACGCTGTACCACGCCATCCAGCACCCGGTCGCCAAGGGCCGGCTGAAGATCTTCGACCACTGCGCGATCTACATCCTGATCGCCGGCACCTACACGCCGTTCACCCTGATCGGTCTGCGCGGCCCGTGGGGCTGGGGGCTGTTCGCCGCGATCTGGACGCTGGCCGTGGCCGGGGTGGTGTTCAAGCTGTTCTACACCGGCCGCCTCAAGCGCCTTTCGACGCTGATCTACATCGCAATGGGCTGGCTGGTGATCGTGGCGATCAAGCCGATGTGGCGCGAACTGGATGGCTTCACCCTCGGCTGGCTGTTCACCGGCGGCGTGTTCTACACGCTGGGCACGTATTTCTACCACCGCGAATCGGTGCGCTATTCGCACGCCATCTGGCACCTGTTCGTCATCGCCGGCAGCGTCTGCCACTTCGTCTCGGTAACGGCGCAGATCCTCTAGCGAACGCTCCATCGCCGCCGTTTCATGCATGGCGGCAACGGAACCTGCACGCGGCACGAATGAACGCTTCGCGCCGCGTCCACGGTGCAGCGGCGACCATGGCCGCATGAATACTCCGGCTGCTCCTTCCGCGCCGCGTGTGTCGCGCCGGCGCCATCGCCCCGGCAAGCGCTGGCTGGTGGCTGCCGCCGTGCTACTCGCGGCCCTCGTCGTGCTGCTGGCGCTATGGGACTGGAACTGGTTCAAGGGCCCGGTGGAACGCCTGGTGCAGGCACGCACCGGCCGCGCCCTGCACATCGGCAACCTCGACGTCGATCTCGGCCGCACCAGCACCCTCCGCGCCGACCGCATCACCTTCGCCAATGCCGGCTGGGCGAAGCGACCGGACATGGCCCGCGCCGACCGGGTGGAAATCGACCTGCGCCTGTGGCCACTGCTGCGCGGCAGCGTGCAGTTGCCGGAGATACGCCTTGTCCGCCCCGACATACTGCTGCAGGCCGCCCCGCAACCGGGGGAACCGGGCAACTGGAATTTCCCCAGCGGCGGTGGCGGCCAGCCGCTGCAGCTCAAGCGCCTGCGCGTCGACGACGGCAAGCTGCAGTTCCTCGACGAGGCCGGCCGCACCGACGTCCGGCTCGACGTCCGCAGCGGCAAGGCGAAGCAGCCCGGCGCCGCGCCGCCCCTGCTGCTGGAAGGCGAGGGCCGCTGGCGCGGTGCCTCCTTCACCGTGCGCGGCGGCACCGAGTCGCCGCTGCAGCTGGCCGACAGCGGACACCCCTTCCGCCTCCACCTCGACGGCCATGCCGGCGCCACCCACGCCGTGGCCAGCGGCACGTTGACCAACCCGTTCCAGCTGCAGGTGTTCGACCTGCAGTTCCGCCTCAGCGGGCAGGATCTGGAGGACCTGTATCCGCTGATCGGCATCGCGATCCCTTCCTCGCCCCCCTACCGGCTCGACGGCCGGCTCAAGCGCGACCATGAAGTCTGGCGCTACGAAGGCTTCAGCGGGCAGGTGGGCGACAGCGACCTGGCCGGCGACGTGCGCATCGACGTGGCCGGCGAACGCCCGCGCCTGACCGCCAATCTGGTGTCGCGCCGGCTGGATTTCGACGACCTTGCCGGCTTCGTCGGCGCCCAGCCAGGCACCGGCGGCGGCGAAACCGCCAATCCCGAACAGAAGGCCAGGGCCACCGCGCAGGCGGCCAGGCCCACGGTCCTGCCCGACACGCCGTACGACCTCGGCAAGCTGCGGGCGATGGATGCCGACGTGCGCTGGAAGGCCCACCGCATCAATTCACCGTCGCTGCCGCTGGACGACATGGACGCGCACCTGCTGCTCGACGACGGCCTGTTGCGGCTGGAGCCGCTGGACTTCGGCGTGGCCGGCGGCGACATCCGCAGCACCATCCGCATGGACGCGCGCCGGCCACGCATCGCCACCGCGCTCGACGTCAGCGTGCGCGGCGTGCAGCTCGGCCAGTTGTTCCCCGACGCGAAACTGGCCGAACAGGCTTCCGGCGGCATCGGCGGGCAGGTACGGCTGTCGGGCACCGGCAACTCCATCGCCGCCATGCTCGGCGGCAGCAACGGCAACGTGACCCTCGGTATGGGCCGCGGCCACGTCGGCAACCTGCTGATGGAGCTGGCCGGGCTGGATGTGGCCGAGTCGTTGAAGTTCCTGTTCACCGGCGACAAGCAGATCCCGCTGCGCTGCGCCTTCGCCGACTTCGGCGTGCGCGACGGGCTGATGCAGGCGCAGGCGCTGGCTTTCGACACCACCGACACGCTGGTGGTCGGCGAAGGCAACGTCAGCCTCAAGCGCGAGGAGCTGGACCTGCTGCTGCGGCCGCGGCCCAAGGACAAGAGCATCCTCGCCCTGCGCTCGCCGCTGCGCATCGGCGGCACCTTCAAGGACCCGTCGTTCCGCCCCGACTTCAAGGCACTGGGCCTGCGCGGCGCGGTCGCCCTGACCCTGGGCAGCATCGCCCCGCCGGCGGCACTGCTGGCCACCATCGAAACCGGCCCCGGCAAGGATGCGGACTGCGGCGGCCACTACGCGAAATAGCGCCGCCGCGGCGAAGCGACCGGCTCAGCCGCCGGTGATGTATTGCTGCAGTTGCCCCAGTTCCTGGCGCTGCTCCTCGATCACCGCCTTGACCAGATCGCCGATCGAGATCACGCCGACCACGCCGCCCTCCTCGACCACCGGCAGGTGGCGGATGCGGCGGTCGGTCACCAGTTGCAGGCAGTGCTCCACCGTGGCCGAAGGCGCCACCGTGACCACTTCGGCGGTCATGATTTCCGCCACCGGCGTGTCGCGCGAGGAGCGGTCGCGCAGCACGATCTTGCGCGCGTAGTCGCGCTCGGACAGGATGCCGGCCAGCCGCGCCCCTTCCATCACCAGCACCGCGCCGATGCCCTTCTCGGCCATCAGCCGGATCGCGTCGATCACCGCGGCCTGCGGCGTCACCGCGTGGATCTCAGGCGCTTTGTTCCCGAGCAACTGTCGAACGGTCTGCATGATGGCGTTCTCCCGTGTTGGCCGATGCAGCCGATACTGCCACGTCCGCCGGCCGCCAGGTGTCAACCAGGTACAGCGGCCGCTGCTTGGCCTCCATGTAGAGGCGGCCGAGGTATTCGCCGATCAGGCCCAGCGCGATCAGCTGCACGCCGCCGAGGAACAGGATCACCGCCATCATCGTCGGCCAACCGGCCACGCGGTCGCCGTACAGCGCCGCCTTGCCCACCACCCAGGCACCGAAGCCGAATGCCGAGGCCGCGGTGAACAGGCCCAGGTAGGTCGCCACCCGCAGCGGCGCGGTGGAAAAACTGGTGATGCCTTCCAGCGCGAAATTCCACAATTTCCAGAAGCCGAACTTGCTGCGCCCGGCCATGCGCGGCGCGCGCCGGTAGGGCAATGCGACACGGCGGAAACCAACCCAGCCGAACAGCCCCTTCATGAAGCGCTGGCGCTCGCGCAACTGCCGCAGCGCGGCCAGCGCACGCGGCGAGAGCAGGCGGAAATCACCGGTGTCGGCCGGGATCGGCGTTTTCGACAGGCGCCCGATCACCCGGTAGAACGCCGCCGCGGTGGCGCGCTTCAGCCAGCCTTCGCCATCGCGCGCCAGGCGCGTGCCATAGACGTCGTCGTACCCCTGCCGCCACAACGCGACGAACTGCGGGATCAGTTCCGGCGGGTCCTGGCCGTCGGCGTCGAGGATCAGCACCGCGCCGTCGTCGACGAAATCCAGCCCGGCGCTGAGCGCGGCCTCCTTGCCGAAGTTGCGCGACAGGCGCAGCGCCGCCACCTGCGGGTCGCTGGCTGCCAGTTGCTGCATCAGCGCCCAGCTGGCATCGCTGCTGCCATCGTCCACGTACAGCACGCGGCCGTCGATGTCGGGCATGCGCTCCAGTTCGGCACGGATGCGCGGGTGCAGCAACGGCAGGGCGTCCTGCTCGTTGCAGGCGGCGACGACGATGGTCAGGCGTTCACGGGAAGTCATGCATCGATTCTACGGAGGAGCGCGCCTTGGCGCGCGACGGGGCATTGCCGGGAACACCCTGTCGCGGCAGGTCGGGGTTACATCCCCGACGCCTTGCACAATCGCGTCGGGGATGTAACCCCGACCTACTCGACATACCCCGGCCCGCCCAGCTGCCGCGCCTGCCGCTGTATCCAGTCCGCGCGGCGCTGCACGAAGGGACCGGGCCTGGTCGCGCTGTAACGCCGTGGCGACGGCAGCACCGCGGCCAGCCGCGCGCTCTCGCCCGCGCTCAAACGCGCCGCATCCTTGTGCCAGAAACGCTGCGCCGCCGCCTGCACGCCATAGACGCCATCTCCGAACTCGGCCACGTTGGCATACATCTCCAATATCCGCTGCTTCGGCCACAACGCCTCGATCAGCACCGTGTACCAGGCTTCCAACCCCTTGCGCAGCCAACTGCGGCCCTGCCACAGGAACAGGTTCTTGGCGACCTGCTGGCTGATGGTGCTGCCGCCGCGCAGGCGCTTGCCCTTGGCGTTGTGGTCCAGCGCCTTTTCGATCGCATCCAGGTCGAAGCCGTTGTGCAACGGAAAGCGCTGGTCCTCGGCCGCCACCAGCGAAATCGGCACGCTGGCGGCCATCGCATCGAGGTCGCGCCACTGGTAATGGATGCGGTACGCCCAGTCGCCCTGCCCCCAGGCTTCCAGCTGGCGCAGTGCCATCACGCTGGAAAACGGCGGATCGACGAAGCGCAGCACCCCCACCTGCACGATGCTGAACACCAGCAACGCGCAGGGAATCCGCCACAACCAGCGCCACCAGCGACGGCGTGGCCGCCCCCCGTCCGCCTTGCGCTCGTCCTGCTCCGCCCCCATTGTCTGCCTGCCCCGAATCCCGACGTCCGGCACATTATCCGGCACCGGCGTCCCCTCACGCGCAGATTCCCATGACCGAAACGTCCGACCTCCTTGTCCGCTTCCTGCTGCCCGAAGCCGGCGTGCGTGGCGCCCACGTGCGCCTTTCCGGCAGCTGGCGCGAAATCCTGTCGCACGGCGACTACCGCCCGGCCGCCGCCCGCCTGCTCGGCGAAGCCTGCGTCGCCTCGGCGCTGTTCACCGGCCACATCAAGATCGACGGGCGCTTGTCGGTGCAGCTGCGCAGCAACTCCGCGCTGCGCACCCTGTTCGCCGAGTGCACTTCCGCCGGCACCCTGCGCGGCATCGCCCAGCTCGAAGACGGCGAGGATGCCCCCGGCGACCTTGCCCAGTTGGGCGACGACGCGCTGCTGGCCATCACCATCGAGAACCCCGGTCTGGATCCCCGCGAGCCCCAGCGCTACCAGAGTTTGGTGGCATTGCAGGGCAATGGCCTGGACGAGGCATTCGAGAACTATTTCCGGCATTCCGAACAGCTGCCGACGCGCCTGCTGCTGGCCGCCGACGGCCAGCACGCCGCCGGCCTGCTGCTGCAGAAGCTGCCCGGCGACGAGGGCGACGGCGACGGCTGGGTCCGCGCCGGGGCGCTGTTCGACACGCTGGCGCACGACGAACTGCTGGCCACCGACGGCCCTGCCCTGCTGCATCGCCTGTTCCATCAGGAGCATCCGCAGCTGGTGGGCGAAAAGCCCCTGCGCTTCGGCTGCTCCTGCTCGCGCGAGCGCGTGGCCGGCATGTTGCAGTCGCTGGGCGAGGAAGAAGCCCGCGCCGCCGCCGAGCCCACCGGGCAGGTGGAGGTACGCTGCGAATTCTGCGGGCAGGAATACCGCTTCCCTCTGACCGAATTCGGCGTATTGTTCAGCACGGGGCCGGCATCCCAACCCGCGCCCGAGCGGCTGCAGTGACATGGGATGCCGGCAAGTTGCCCCTTGGATGGGGCATCTTGTTAAAAAAACATGAACAATTTAGGATTCATTGCCTCACGAACCGGGAACTTCCCGGGGGTCCACCGGTCATATCGAGTCCATGAACGCCTTCCTGCGCCTGCCGCTAGCCTTGCTGATCGCCCTCGGGGCGGCGGCCGGCGTGCATGCGCAGAACAAGCCGCAAACCGGTTCCGACGGCACCGTCCTGCCGGTCTGGAACAAGGGCAGCGGCAAGGTTGAAGCGCTGCTCTACCTCGAACCCACCGGCGAGCAGGCGGCCGGCGCCCGCTGGCATTTCGGCCGCAACTCGCTCGACGCCGCCTTCGGCCTTTCCTCCGGCGACTCGCTCGGCCTGCTGTGCAACAGCAGCCGCGGCGGCAGCATCAGCGGGCTGGCCAGCCACTGCATGCTCGCCAGCCTCGGCGACGACGATGACGACAACGGCCGCCACCTCTCGGCGACCACCGCGTTCAATCGTCCCGGCGGCCGCTTCGGCCTGAGCGCCGGCACCGGCCGCGACACCCTGCCGGCTTGGCTGTCCGGCACCGCGAAAGCACCGGCCGCGCGCATGGAGCAGAACGACCTGACCGTCTTCGGCCAGAAGAACATCGGCCGCGAAGGCTTCGTCTCCATCGGCGGCACCTACGCCAAGGCCCGCCTGATCCCGCTCAGCGACGCCTCGCCGGCCATCGTCGACCAGTGGGACAGCAAGAGCCTGAACCTGGGCGGCGGCTACGGCGCCTTCAGCGCCAACATCATCGGCCGCGTCATCGACTCCCCCAACCAACCCGGCAAGTGGGAAGGCCTGGGTCTGGGCCTGACCTGGCGCACCCCGTGGAGCGGCCAGCTCACCGTGGGCGCCGAAAACGTCATCACCCGCGGCAAGAACCCCTTCTCGCCCCGCAGCGAGAACAACGACGACGGCGCGATCCCGTACGTGCGTTACGAGCAGGATCTCTGATCCTCGCGCGACTTCATTTCAGATGCCATTCTTGAGCGGAACCGCTGGCGTCTGGTCGCCGGTTCGTCGAATGGAACAGAAATGGCCCGGATTTCTCCGGGCCATTTTTCTTCAAATCTCCGCCGCGGATCGCCACATTGCGACCCCAGCCTTCATCACGGCTCAACCGACCGGGATCAACGTCTCGATCACATGCTCGACATAGGCCTCGAATTCCTCGCGGGCCTGCTTGGGCTGCTGCAGCTGCAACGACAGCTGCAGGAAGCCGACGTAGGCCGCGTAGGCCAGGCGCGCGCGGTGGCGGGCATCGGTGGAGCTGAGGCCGGCCTGGCGGAACGAGGCCATCAGGTATTCCAGGCGGCGCTGCGAGACGCGGTCGATCACCGGGCGCACCAGCGGGTTGTCCAGCGCCTTGAGCAGTTCGCTGTAGATGATGTGCGGCGTCACTTCGTGGGCGACCAGCTGGAACAGCGCGCGCAGGCGGGTCCGGGGGTCCGGTACTTCTTCCAGACTGCCGAACACCTGTTGCTGCTCGACCAGTTCCCAGCGTTCCAATGCCGCCTGCAGCAATGCGTCGCGCGAGGGGAAATGCCAGTAGAAGCTGCCCTTGGTGACCCCCAGGCGGCGGGCCAGCGGTTCCACCGCCACCGCGCCGACGCCCTGTTCGGCGATCAGGTCGAGGGCTGCCTGGGCCCAGTCGTCCGCACTGAGGCGGCTGTTGCGCGTACCGCGGGATTCCGCCGGCGAAACTGGAGACTCGTTCATGTGCCGATTTAACCATACGCCGGGGACTGGTTGCAGTATGTGCAGGCCACGGATCGTGATGGACCCGTGCCCCGTACCCCGGTGAAGCCCAACGCCAACGGGGTCTCCGCTCCATACCCAGCAGTATTGACAGGGTATGCGACATATCCATACCATCGAGTACGGTTACTCGCATTGGTCGCGCATGCACATGCAGGACATCCAACTGGAAGGTGCCCACGGCATCGGCTTGGCCGCCAGCCGAACCCCCGGCAGCAAGCCGCCGGTCCTGTTCGCACATGGCTTCGGCCAGACGCGCGGTGCGTGGACGGCAACGATGGCCGCGCTCTCGGCAGCAGGCCACGCAACGCTGGCCTATGACGCGCGCGGCCACGGCGGTTCGGACTGGAACGCGGTGGAGCTGCCCTACCACGGCGATCAGTTCACCGATGACCTGATCGTGGTGGCCGGCGAACTGCCGCGCCCGCCGGTGCTGGTGGGCGCGTCGATGGGCGGGCTGTTCGGGCTGATGGCCGAGGCACGCTGGCCCGGCCTGTTCGCGGCAATGGTGCTGGTGGACATCACCCCGCGCTGGGAGACCCGCGGCGTGGAGCGCATCCTTGCCTTCATGAGCGCGCACCCAGAGGGCTTCGAATCGCTGGAAGCGGCCGCCGACAGCATCGCCGCCTACCTGCCGCACCGCCCGCGCAAGAGCGGCGATGGCCTGCGCACCCTGCTGCGCCCCACCGCCGAAGGCCGCTGGAACTGGCACTGGGATCCGCGGCTGGTGGCCGAACTGGCGCGCGACAGCGAACAACACCAGAGCGCCATCGCCGAGGCTGCGCGCCGCGTGCAATGCCCGCTGCTGCTGGTCAGCGGCGGCCGCAGCGACCTGGTCACGCCACAGACCGTGGAAGAATTCCTCGCACTGGCCCCGCACGCGCAACACGTGCATCTGCCCGACGCCACGCATATGGTGGCCGGTGACGACAACGACGCATTCACCGCCGCCGTATTGAACTATCTGGACGCCCTGCCCCCGGCACCCGCCGCCGCGGCGTCCGCCCGAACCGAGCACGTTACCGGAGCACGTCCATGAGCATCGTCCTACCCTTCCTGGCCCTGCTGCTTGCAGGCGCCTTCGTCGCCTACCACCGCATGAAGCTGGTCGTCTGGACCGTCATCAGCGCGGCACTGCTGGCCGCCTGTTGGTTCGGCGGCGTGCAGCAAACCGCGGTGATCGTCGCCGCTGCCATCGTCGCCTTCGTCAGCGCGCTGGTGCTGCTGCCGTTCCTGCGCAAGCCGCTGATCACCGGCCCGTTCATCGGCGTGTTCCGCAAGGTGCTGCCGCCGCTGTCCAAGACCGAGCGCATCGCGCTGGAAACCGGGTCGGTCGGTTTCGAGGGCGAGCTGTTCACCGGCGACCCGGACTGGAACATCCTGCTCAACCACCCCAAGCCGCAGCTCACCGACGAGGAACAGGCCTTCCTCGACGGCCCGGTCGAAGAGCTGTGCAGGATGGTCAACGACTGGGAGATCACCCACGTCCACGCCGACCTGCCGCCGGAGCTGTGGGCCTTCATCAAGAAGAACAGGTTCTTCGGCATGATCATCCCGAAGGAATACGGCGGCCTGGGCTTCTCCGCGCTGGCGCACCACAAGGTGATCCAGAAGCTGGCATCCATCTCCAGCGTGGTCAGTTCCACCGTCGGCGTGCCGAACTCGCTCGGCCCGGGTGAACTGCTCAACCACTACGGCACCAAGGAACAGAAGGACTATTACCTGCCGCGCCTTGCCGAGGGCATCGAGGTACCGTGCTTCGGCCTGACCGGCCCGTTTGCCGGCTCCGACGCCACCTCCATCCCCGACTTCGGCATCGTCTGCAAGGGCACCTGGAACGGCGAGGAAGTGCTGGGCCTGAAGCTGACCTTCGACAAGCGCTACATCACGCTGGCGCCGGTGGCCACGCTGATCGGCCTGGCGTTCCGCATGTACGACCCGGATGGCCTGCTCGGCGACACCAGGGACATCGGCATCACCCTGGCGCTGCTGCCGCGCGACACCGCCGGCGTCGAGGTCGGCCGCCGCCACTTCCCGCTGAACTCGCCGTTCCAGAACGGCCCGGTGCGCGGCAAGGACGTGTTCATCCCGCTGAGCCAGATCATCGGCGGCCCGGAAAAGCGTGGCCTGGGCTGGAACATGCTCAACGAGTGCCTCGCCGTGGGCCGTTCGATCACCCTGCCCTCCACCGCCTCGGGCGGCGCCAAGGCCGGCGCGGTCATCACCGGCGCCTATGCGCGCATCCGCAAGCAGTTCGGCCTGTCGGTCGGCCGCTTCGAGGGCGTGGAGGAAGCGCTGGCCCGTATCGGCGGCAAGGCCTACAAGATCAGCGCGCTGTCGCAGGCCACGGCCGCTGCGGTGGACCGCGGCGACGTGCCGTCGGTGCCGTCGGCCATCGCCAAGTACCACTGCACCAACATGAGCCGCGAGTGCATCAGCGACATGATGGACATCATCGGCGGCAAGGGCATCATCCTCGGCCCGCGCAACTTCGCCGGCCGCAGCTGGCAGGCCGCGCCGATCGCCATCACGGTCGAAGGCGCCAACATCATGACCCGCAGCCTGCTGATCTTCGGCCAGGGCGCGATCCTGTGCCATCCGTGGGTGCTGAAGGAAATGAAGGCGGCGCAGGACGAGGACCGCAAGGCCGGCCTGCGCGAGTTCGACAAGGCGCTGTTCGGCCACGTCCGTTACGGCATCTCCAACGCGGTGCGTTCGTTCTGGTTCGGCTTGACCGGCGCACGCTTCGGTTCGGCGCCGGGCGATGCCTATACCCGCCGCTACTTCCGCAAGCTCGACCGCTATTCGGCCAACCTGGCGCTGATGGCCGACATCTCGATGATGACGCTGGGCGGCAAGCTGAAGTTCAAGGAATCGCTGTCCGGCCGCCTCGGCGACGTGCTCAGCCACATCTACATGACCAGCGCGATGCTCAAGCGCTACCACGACGAAGGCGCGCCGAGCGCCGAGCAGCCGCTGCTGGCATGGGCGTTCCACGACAGCGTGCACCGCATCGAGGAGTCGCTGTCGGCCGCGTTGCGCAACTTCCCGATCCGCCCGATCGGCTGGTTGATGTGGGCGCTGATCTTCCCGTTCGGCCGCCGCGCCGAGGCCCCGGGCGACCGCCTGAGCCGCCGCGTCGCCGCGCTGCTGATGTCGCCGAACGAAGCCCGCGACAGCCTCGCCCGTGGCGTGTTCCTGACCCCGTGCGAGAACAACCCCGGCGGCCGCATCAACAGCTACCTGAGCAAGGCGGTGATGGCCGAGCCGGTGGAACGCAAGTTCCTCAAGGCACTCAAGACCAAGGGCATCGAGGCGCTGACCTTCGCCACGCAGCTGGACGAGGCGGTGGCCGAAGGCGTCATCACCCAGGACGAGCGCACCCTGCTGGAAGAGCTGCGCGCGATCACCCTGGACACGATCACCGTGGACGACTTCGAGCCGCACGAACTGCGTGCGGCCTCGTACTACGACCGCGAGGGCCAGCGCCCCGCGCAGGTTGCCTGAGCACCGGCAGCCATCGGCAAAACCGGAAACGGCGGGCACTGCCCGCCGTTTCCTTTTCGGGAGAAGACATGACCACGCCCCTGTTGTCGCTCTACCGCCGCATCACCCGCTGGCCCGGCGGACACTGGCTGTTCGCACGTGCCATATGCTTCAAGGCACCCTACTTCGCCAGCATTTCCCCGCGCATCACTGTGCTCGAACCCGGCCGCTGCGAAGGCACGCTGTCCGACCGCCGCAAGGTGCGCAACCACATCGGCACGGTGCATGCGATCGCGCTGTGCAACCTGGCCGAACTGACCGCGGGGTTGATGGTGGACGCATCGCTGCCGGCCGGCATGCGCTGGATCCCCAAGGGCATGGAAGTGCAGTACCTGGCCAAGGCCCGTGGCCGCCTCCATGCCATCGCGCTGCCGGCGCAAGCCATCGTTGCCGCCACCGAGGCCCATGCGTTGCCGGTCGTGGTCAGCATCCGCGACCGTGCCGGCAGCGAGGTGTTCCAGGCGCGCATCGACATGTGGCTGTCGCCGGTGCGCGACAGCAAGGCCTGAATCGACGGCACCTGCGGCGTGCGTGGCCGGCCACCATTACCGGCACTCAGGGAGAAGCCGGCGTCCCGGTCGGCGGCACCACCGCACCCTCGGTGCGGCGCGACAGCCGCCAGCCGATGCCGGCGGCGATCACCGCCGCGGTTGCGCTGATGCCGGCGAAACCGGCGGTGCCGATGCCGAGCAGGCGCAGCCCGTTCATGCCCAGCGCGATGGACAGGTCACCGAAGCGCCACACCGCCGTGTCCACCGCGTTCTGGCCCTTGTAGCGCACGTTGCGCGGCACCCGGGTGTAGAGGCTGTGCCGCGCCGGCTCGGCCATGCCATAGGCCAGCCCGCGGCTGACGATCAGCGCGATCGCCACTGCCGGCATGCCGAACAACAGCGGCGCACGCGGGTCCGGCGCGAACAGCACCAGCAGCAGCACCGCGATGCTGGCCAGCGCCCACAGCATGATGACGATGCCCGGCCCCTTGCGCGGCAGCAGCCAGCGGGTGAGCGTGAGCTGGGTGATCGCGGTCAACACGTTGCCAGCCAGATCGACATTGGCGGCAAAGCGCGTGCGCGCCACCGCATCGGCGAAGGTGGCGCCGGAGTAGTCGGCCACCAGCGCGTAGTTCACCGTGCCGATGCCGTCGGCCAACAGCAGCAGGATCGACATGCTGCGGATGAACGGGTCGGCGAACACCTGCTTCAGCCCGTCGAACATGCCACCGCCCACCGCTGCCTCGTGGCCCGGCTCGTGCCGCCGCGCGCCATGCACCCGCGCCCAGCGCCCGAGCGCGACCACGCAGCCCAGCGCCGCGCACAGCAGCACCGCCGACACCACCAGCAGCGGCGCCACGCCGATCACGCCGACCAGCGAGCGCGTCAGCGTCGGTCCGGCCACCGCACCCAGCGTGCCCGCCACCGCGATCACCGGGAACAGCCGCCGTGCCTGCTCGGTGCTCCAGATGTCGGACATGAAGCTCCAGAACACCGACACCACGAACAGGTTGAACACACTGACCCAGACGAAGAACAGGATGCCCAGGGTGCGCGGCGTCAGCAGCTCCGGCCACGCGAACAGCGGCACGAAGCCGATCAGGCAGGCGATGAAGAACACGTAGACCAGCGGCATCACCACCCGCCGCGGCCAGCGCGTGACCAGCGCACCGAACAACGGCGTCAGCAGCAGGGTGCCGACGAAGGTCGCGCCGTAGAACCACGGCAACTGGGTCGAGCCGACCGCCGCGGCCAGTTGCTCGCGCAGCGGCCGGATCACGTAGTACGCGGCCAGCACGCAAAAGAAGTAGGCGAAGGACAGCGCGACGGCCGGCCATTCCCCGCTGTGTACCCTGCCCCGACTGGACTGCATGCCTTGCGCGTTCCACGCGATGAAGCGCGCAAGGTATCCGATGCACTGCAACATCGCCAGTGCGACGGTCTGCGCCGGCTATGCTGGCGGCACGTCCAAGGGGGAGCGCGATGCAGGAATACGACTACATCATCGTCGGCGCCGGCTCGGCCGGCTGCGTGCTGGCCAACCGGCTCAGCGCCGACCCGCAGGTGCAGGTGCTGCTGGTCGAGGCCGGCCCGCGCGACCGCCACCCGTTCATCCACATGCCGGCCGGGCTGGCGCGGCTGGTCGACAACCGCCGCCTGAACTGGAGCTACGACACCGCGCCGGAGCCGCAGCTGCAGGACCGCCGGCTGTGGTGGCCACGTGGCAAGGTGCTGGGCGGTTCCAGTTCGATCAACGCCATGTGCTACGTGCGCGGCGTGCCCGGCGACTACGACCGCTGGGCCGCCGCCGGTGCCGAGGGCTGGGACTGGGCGAGCGTGCTGCCGTGGTTCCGCAACAGCGAATGCAACACGCGCGGCGGCGATGCGCTGCATGGCGACGCCGGTCCGCTGCACGTGAGTGACCTGCGCCACGTCAATCCACTCAGCCATGCCTTCATCGAAGCCGGCATGCAGGCCGGGCATGCCCATAACCACGATTTCAACGGCCCCATGCATGCCGGCGTCGGCCTGTACCAGGTCACGCAGAAGGACGGCGCGCGTTGTTCGTCGGCCGCCGCCTACCTGGCGCCGGCAAGGCAGCGCCGCAACCTGCAGGTGCTGACCGGCGCGCTGGTCGAGCGCATCCTGATCGACGCCGGCCACGCGCACGGCATCGCCCTGCGCCGTGGTCGGCAACACGAACAACTGCATGCGCGGCGCGAAGTACTGCTCAGTGCCGGCGCGGTCAACTCGCCGCAACTGCTGATGCTCTCCGGCATCGGCCCGGCCGACGCGCTGCGCGCGCAGGGCATCGCGGTGCAACTCGACCAGCCGCAGGTCGGCACCAACCTGCAGGACCATCTGGACATCTGCACGCTGTACGGCACCGTGCCCGGCGTCAGCTACGACCGCGCCAGCGAACTGAAGATCGGTTTCGACTGGTTCCTGCGCGGCCACCGTGGCGCCGGTTGCAGCAACGTCGCCGAGGCCGGCGGTTTCGTGCGCTCGCGCTTCGCGCCCGACGAGCGCGCCGACATCCAGTTCCACTTCGTGCCGGCGATGCTCGACGACCACGGCCGCCACCGCCTGCCCGGCGACGGCTACACCCTGCACGCCTGCTACCTGCATCCGCGCAGCCGCGGCCACATCGCGCTGGCCAGCGCCGACCCGGCCACGCCGCCGCGCATCCACGCCAATTACCTGAGCGACGCCGAAGGCTTCGACCTGAAAATGATGGTCGAAGCCGCACGCCTGAGCCGCGACATATTGCGCCAACCGGCCTTCGACCGCTGGCGTCGGGCACCGATCTTCCCCGAGCGCGAAGACCTGGACGACGCCGGGCTGGCGGCGTTCATCCGCGCCAAGGCCGAAACCATCTACCACCCGGTCGGCACCTGCCGCATGGGCAGCGACGCCACCGCGGTAGTCGATCCGCAGCTGCGGCTGCGCGGCATCGACGGCCTGCGCGTGGTCGATGCCTCGGTGATGCCCACGCTGGTCAGCGGCAACACCAACGCGCCGACGATCATGATCGCCGAACGCGCCGCGGCGCTGATCCGGACAACGTAGAGCGCACCCTGATGCGCTGGTGACTTCCCCGGGAAACCTCCGGCGCTCCAGGATGCGCGCTATGGGATTGCGGACCATCTGCAAGGGTCTGGAAAGTACCGACCGTCACAGTTGGAGTTCAAGGAAAAACAAGAAATATCAATATCATGCCCATTCATCTTCCTCTTGTTTGTGCAATGGCGAAAAGCGGCGCTAGAATCGCCGACAGCCTTGGCTTACAGGCATCGATCACGATGAAAGAGAACAACAGGCGCCGGCGTTTCCGCCCGGTGGCATCGGGATTGCTCGGTGTGTTGATGCCCTTCGCACTGTCGTCCACCGCGCAGACCCCACCGGCCTCGCTGGCCTCGGTATCGCAGGCGCCCGCGGCCCTGCCGGTCAATCTGGAAAACGCTCCCGCGCCGTCGCCGACCCAGCCGATGCCTTGGCGCGTGTCGCTGCGCCCGGACCAGGTGCAACCGCTGCCGGCCGGGTTCAACGTCGCCGCCATCGAGTCGATGGCCGAGCAGCTCACCTACGGCAACCGCGTGCCCGGCATCGCGATGGCGATCGTGCAGAACGGCCGCATTCTTTCCGCGCGAGGCTACGGCGTCACCGACATCGGCAACCCGCAGCCGGTGGATGCGCACACCGTGTTCCGCCTCGCGTCGCTGTCCAAGGCCTTCGCCGGCACGATGGCCGGGCTGCTGGTCAACGACGGCACGCTGCGCTGGGACAGCAAGGTCACCGACTACGTGCCCGGCTTCCGCCTCGCCACGCCCGAGGCCACCGGCAAGCTGACCGTGGCCGACGTGCTCAGCCACCGCGTCGGCCTGCCGTACAACGCCTACGACCGCGACGTCGAGGCCAACGCCGACTACTACACGCTGACCCGAAAGCTGGCCAGCGCACCGCTCAAGTGCGACCCCGGCGAGTGCTATGCCTACCAGAACGTCGCCTTCAGCCTGATCGGCGACGTGGTCTACGCCGCCTCCGGCAGCTTCTACGAGCAGGCCGTCGAGCGGCGCCTGTTCAAGCCGCTGGGCATGAACGATGCCAGCATGGGCCTGGCCGGCATCCAGGCCAGCCCGCACTGGGCGCGCCCGCACGTGCGCAGCCGCAACGGCTGGGTATCGCTGATGCCCAAGCCCACCTACTACCGCGTCGCCCCGGCCGCCGGCGTCAACGCCAGCGCCAGCGACATGGCGCAATGGCTGCTGGCCCATACCGGGCACCGCCCCGACGTGCTGCCGGCACCGTTGCTGGCGACGCTGCACGCACCATTGATCACTACCCCTGGCGAGATGCGCTCGGGCTGGCGCCACCAGCGGCTGGATTCGGCCGGCTACGCGCTGGGCTGGCGCGTGTTCGACTACTCCGGCCACCCGGTGGTGTTCCATGCCGGCGCGGTGCAGGGCTACCGCGGCCTGGTCGCCCTGCTGCCCGAGCGCGACCTGGGCATCGCCATCCTGTGGAACGGCGAAAGCAGCGTGCCGAGCGGATTGATGCCGACCATCCTCGACCACGCCATCGGCCTGCCGGCGCAGCGCTGGCTGGACGTGGACGTCGACTTCGGCAGCGACAACCTGATGGTCGAAGGCACCCAGGACAACGCGCCGCAGGGCAAGAAGGGCATCGTTTCCAACCGCGCCACCGCTTCGCCACGCTGAGGCGGGCGCACGGGAAGAACCAAGGGCGGCCCGCGTGGCCGCCTTCTTCATTCCGGAGGAAGCACGCCGCTGTCGCGGGAGCAAGGCGAGGCCAGGCCTTCCGGTTACGTTACGGGTCGCGACTTACGTCACTCCTGCGGGTGGCGGTGGAACCTGCGGAAGCATCCCGCGCATAAAAAAACTCCCTCCCCGCTGGGCAGTCGGGGAAGGAGTTCCAGGTGCAGCGTCAGTGCCGGATCAGATCAGCGGCGCCGGGGTTGCCGGAAGCGCGACCGGAGCGGCCTTCTTCTTGCGGGCGGCCGGCTTCTTGGCGGCGGCCTTCTTCGCGACCTTCTTCACCGCCTTCTTCGGGGCGGCCTTCTTGGTGGCCTTCTTCACCGCCTTCTTCGCGGTGGCCTTCTTGGCGACCTTCTTCACCGCCTTCTTCGCGGTAGCCTTCTTGGCAACCTTCTTCACCGCCTTCTTCGCGGTGGCCTTCTTGGCGACCTTCTTCACCGCCTTCTTCGCGGTGGTCTTCTTGGCGACCTTCTTCACCGCCTTCTTCGCGGTGGCCTTCTTGGCGACCTTCTTAACGTGTCTCTTATACGCTGCTTACGCTGCCGAAGGTATGACGGGGCGTGCAGCCCATGGCGGCCCGTACATATAA
>NZ_LDJP01000003.1 GCF_001431505.1 Stenotrophomonas daejeonensis | reverse complement strand
GACCAGGGCCAGGCGGGCGACAATGCCGGCCTGCTGCTGCGCGGCACCAAGCGTGACGAAGTGGAGCGCGGCCAGGTGCTGGCCAAGCCGGGTTCGATCACCCCGCACACGGAGTTCGACGCCGAGGTGTACGTGCTGTCGAAGGACGAGGGCGGCCGTCACACCCCGTTCTTCAAGGGCTACCGTCCGCAGTTCTACTTCCGCACCACCGACATCACCGGTGCGGTGCAGCTGCCGGAAGGCGTGGAGATGGTGATGCCGGGCGACAACGTGAAGATGGCGGTCACCCTGATCAACCCGGTGGCGATGGACGAAGGCCTGCGTTTCGCGATCCGCGAAGGTGGCCGCACCGTCGGCGCCGGCGTGGTCTCCAAGATCACCAAGTAAGCCTGCAGTACCCAGCGGTAATCTGCTGCTGGTTACGCGAACGGCGGGCCGGGAACCTCGGTCCGCCTTCGCCGTCTAAGGGACGTGCAACAGTTCAAGTCATACGCCAGTAGCTCAATTGGCAGAGCAGCGGTCTCCAAAACCGCAGGTTGGGGGTTCGAGTCCCTCCTGGCGTGCCACTTGCCACTCACCCTCCCGTGACCTTGGTCGCACCTGCAGCAAGAGTCGGATGAACAGCAAGATCGAACGCTCCAAGGGCGCCACTTCCGGTGGCGATATGCTCAAGTACGTTGGCGCCGCATTGCTGGTGCTGGCGGGTCTGTTCGTCTGGTTCTGGTTCTCGGCGGATGTTGCGACGGCGAAGCTGGGCGCATGGGGCAGCCCGCTGCGCGCGCTGGCGGTCCTTGTCGGCCTGGTGGCCGGTGGCGCCGTGTTCATGCTGACCGAAAAGGGCCACTGGGTCCGGTCGTTCCTGTCCGAGTCCCGCTTCGAGCTGCGCAAGGTGGTGTGGCCGACGCGCCAGGAAGCCATCCGCATGACCTGGGTGGTGATTCTGGTGGTGGTCGTGCTGAGCCTGCTGCTGGGTGGATTCGATTTCGTGATCCAGAAGTTGACCCAGCTGTTCCTGGGCCATTGAGGGAGATGACAGTGAAGCGTTGGTACGTCGTCCACGCCTATTCGGGTTTCGAGAAGTCGGTGGCGCAGGCATTGCGCGACCGCATCGTGCGTGACGAAATGCAGGAGCGTTTCGGTGACGTGCTGGTGCCGACCGAGGAAGTGGTCGAGATGCGCGCCGGCCAGAAGCGCCGTTCCGAGCGCAAGTTCTTCCCCGGCTACGTGCTGGTCCAGATCGAGACCCACGAGGAAGCCGGCATCCCGCGCATCGACAACGAAAGCTGGCACCTGGTCAAGGAAACCCCGCGCGTGCTGGGCTTCATCGGCGGCACCGCCGACCGTCCGTTGCCGATCCGCGACGAGGAGGCCGCCGCCATCCTCGACCGCGTGCAGGAAGGCGTCGAGAAGCCGCGTCCGAAGGTGCTGTTCGAGCCGGGCCAGATGGTCCGCGTCATCGACGGCCCGTTCAACGACTTCAACGGCGTGGTCGAGGAAGTCAACTACGAAAAGAGCCGCCTGCGGGTGTCGGTGCTGATCTTCGGTCGCGCCACCCCGGTCGAGCTCGAGTTCGGGCAGGTCGAGAAGGCCGCCTGAGCATCGGCGCCAGCCTGTTCAGGTTGGCGCCACAAAAACTGCTAGAATCTCCGGCTCCCTTCAACGGGGGTCGACACGAAGGCTGCCGCGAGGTGGCCTTCGGTGCGATTCGAGGATTTCAAGACGCGATGCCGGGACGCGTGATTCCCGGTCCGATGGGGAGCCTGTTGTCGCAAGGCGCTAGCACCCGGAGAGCACTCTAATGGCAAAGAAAGTTGTCGGTTACATCAAGCTGCAGGTGAAGGCCGGTCAGGCCAACCCCTCGCCGCCGGTCGGTCCTGCGCTGGGCCAGCGCGGCCTGAACATCATGGAGTTCTGCAAGGCGTTCAACGCCGCCACGCAGAAGCTGGAGCCGGGCATCCCGGTGCCGGTGATCATCACGGCCTACTCGGACCGTACCTTCACCTTCATCACCAAGAGCACCCCGGCCACCGTGCTGCTCAAGAAGGCGGCGGGCATCACCTCCGGCTCCAAGCGTCCGAACACCGAAAAGGTGGGCAAGGTCACCCGCGCGCAGCTGGAAGACATCTGCAAGGCGAAGGAGCCGGACCTGACGGCTGCCGACCTGGACGCCGCCGTGCGTACGATCGCGGGCTCGGCCCGTTCCATGGGCCTGGTGGTGGAGGGTTAAGCAGATGGCACAGACCAAGCGTGAGAAGGCCATCAAGGCCGCCGTCGTTCCGGGCAAGGCGTATGCCTTCGAGGACGCGATCAACATCCTGAAGACCGTCGCCAAGGCCAAGTTCGTCGAGTCGATCGACGTGGCCGTGCGCCTCGGCGTGGACGCCAAGAAGTCCGACCAGCAGGTGCGCGGTTCGACCGTGCTGCCGGCCGGTACCGGCAAGTCGGTGCGCGTGGCGGTGTTCGCCCCGGCCGGCGCCAAGGCCGACGAGGCCCTGGCCGCTGGCGCCGAGGCCGTCGGCATGGACGACCTGGCCGAGAAGATGCAGGCCGGCGACCTGAACTACGACGTGGTCATCGCGACCCCGGACGCGATGCGCGTCGTCGGCAAGCTGGGCACCGTGCTGGGCCCGCGCGGCCTGATGCCGAACCCGAAGGTCGGCACCGTGTCGGCGAACCCGGCCGAGGCCGTGAAGAATGCCAAGTCGGGCCAGGTGCGCTACCGCACCGACAAGGCCGGCATCATCCACTGCACCATCGGCAAGGCCAGCTTCGACAACGCCGCGCTGCAGTCGAACCTGCAGGCGCTGCTGCTGGACCTGATCAAGGCCAAGCCGGCCACCTCGAAGGGCACCTACCTGCAGAAGGTTTCGGTCAGCTCGACGATGGGTCCGGGCGTCACCGTCGACCAGTCGTCGCTGACCCTGAAGTAATCGTTTCAAGCGGACGCGGCGCCTTGGCGTCGTGTCCGTCATTTTGAAGGCGTCGCAAGGGTCCGCCCGCGCGATAGCCGTCAAAGACCGCAGGCGCGGTCAGCGCATACCGGCGACGGGCACGGAAGCTCGATCTGGCAAGGAGTCGCCGCCG
Source organism: Stenotrophomonas daejeonensis (assembly GCF_001431505.1). Lineage (GTDB taxonomy): Bacteria > Pseudomonadota > Gammaproteobacteria > Xanthomonadales > Xanthomonadaceae > Stenotrophomonas > Stenotrophomonas daejeonensis. The sequence continues at coordinate 13,813 of NZ_LDJP01000003.1, read as the reverse complement.
GGACAGCGGGATCGCTTAATCGATTCTTCGCGAATCACCCTGCGTAGATGGTGCCGCCCTTCTGGAGTTTTTCTGGTTTCACGCAGGTCCGGGATGTCCGGGCCGGCACACTCCAGGTCTGGAATGGCCACCACCGGAGCGTCACCCCGATGCTCCCGGCGTCCAGGACGGATGCCGCACAGGACCGCACACGGCAGGAGCCGTAAGCGGAGTTCAATTGGAGGAGTGCAATGGCTCTCAATCTGTCCCAGAAGCAAGAAGTAGTCGCCGAGCTGGCAGACGTCGCCGCCAAGGCCCACTCCTTGATCGCAGCCGAATACGCTGGCACCACGGTCGCCCAGATGACCGCGATGCGCAAGCAGGCCCGCGAAACCGGTGTTTTCTTGAAGGTTGTCAAGAACACGCTGGCTTCGCGCGCCGTTGAAGGCACCGATTTCGCAGTCGCAAAGGACCAGATGGTCGGTCCGCTGCTGTATGCGTTCTCGCTCGAGGAGCCCGGCGCCGCCGGTCGCCTGATCAAGGAAGCTGCCAAGGGCAACGACAAGCTGAAGGCGAAGGTCGTGGCGATCGGCGGGGAAGTGTTCCCGGCCAGCCACGTCGACGTGCTGGCATCGCTGCCGACCCGCGATCAGGCCCTGGCCATGCTGGCCCGCGTCCTGACCGAGCCGGTCACCATGTTCGCGCGCGCCGTCAAGGCTGTTGGCGAGAAGCAGGAAGGTGGTGCGGCCGTCGAAGCCGCCGAGCCGGCTGCCGAAACCGCCTGAGTCGACGTTCACGTGGTTCCTGACGGAACCTGAATCCCAGAATATTTTCCAAAGGTAATCAAAATGTCCCTTACCAACGAGCAGATCGTCGACGCCATCGCCGAGAAGTCCCTGATGGAAGTGATGGAGCTGGTCAAGGCCATCGAAGACAAGTTCGGCGTTTCCGCCGCCGCCCCGGTTGCCGTGGCCGCCGCCGCCGGCCCGGCCGCCGCTGCCGAAGAGCAGACCGAGTTCAACGTCATCCTGAAGGATGCCGGCGCCAAGAAGGTCGAGGTCATCAAGGCCGTTCGCGCCATCACCGGCCTGGGCCTGAAGGAAGCGAAGGACCTGGCCGAGGCCGGTGGCGTCGTGAAGGAAGGCGCTTCGAAGGAAGATGCCGAGAAGTTCAAGAAGGATCTGGAAGCCGCCGGCGCGACCGTCGAGCTGAAGTAAGCAGTTCCCTTGCGTCGCCATCGAATCACGGCGATGCAGCCAAGGCTGGGGGCGTAAGCCCCCGGCCTTTGGTCGTTTCAAACCGCAAGCGGGTTTGCGGAGGTTGCAACCCGGTGCCGGCGCTTCGCGCGGGGGTACCGGTCAAGTCCAGCTCCGCATTCCAGGCGAGTTGGCAGTTGGAAGTAGCGGGAGAAGGCGTGCTGGTGCCGGCAATACCAGCGACTTCCAACTGACAATTTGAAAGTTCCCTTCCGGGTCGTGGACGCACGGCCTGCACAACAAGGTGGAAAGTCCCATGACGTCGTATTCGTACACCGAGAAAAAGCGCATCCGCAAGGATTTCGGCAAGCAGAGCTCGATCCTCGAGGTGCCGTTCCTGCTCGCCATCCAGGTCGATTCGTACCGTGAATTCCTGCAGGAAAACGTCGACCCGGCCAAGCGCGCCGACCACGGCCTGCACGCCGCGCTGAAGTCGGTGTTCCCGATCTCCAGCTACAGCGGCAACGCCGCGCTGGAATACGTGGGCTACAAGCTGGGCGACCCGGTGTTCGACGAGCGCGAGTGCCGCCAGCGCGGCATGAGCTACGGCGCGCCGCTGCGCGTGACCGTGCGCCTGGTCATCTACGACCGCGAGTCGTCGACCAAGGCGATCAAGTACGTGAAGGAGCAGGAGGTCTACCTCGGCGAGATCCCGCTGATGACCGACAACGGCACCTTCATCGTCAACGGTACCGAGCGCGTCATCGTCTCGCAGCTGCACCGTTCGCCGGGCGTGTTCTTCGACCACGACCGCGGCAAGACCCACAGCTCGGGCAAGCTGCTGTACAGCGCCCGCATCATCCCCTACCGCGGCTCGTGGCTGGACTTCGAGTTCGACCCGAAGGACGCGCTGTTCACCCGCATCGACCGCCGCCGCAAGCTGCCGGTGTCGATCCTGCTGCGCGCGCTCGGCTACAGCAACGAGGAGATGCTGGCCGAGTTCTTCGAGATCAACACCTTCCACATCCTGCCGGAAGGCGAGGGCGTGCAGCTGGAGCTGGTCGCCGAGCGCCTGCGCGGCGAGACCCTGGGCTTCGACCTGGCCGACGGCGACAAGGTCATCGTGGAAGCCGGCAAGCGCATCACCGCGCGCCACGTCAAGCAGCTGCAGGCCTCGGGCATTGCCGCGCTGGCGGTGCCGGACGACTACCTGGTCGGCCGCATCCTGTCGCACGACGTGGTCGACGCCAACACCGGCGAACTGCTGGCGCAGGCCAACGACGAGATCACCGACGAGCAGCTGCAGGCCTTCCGCAAGGCCGGCGTCGATGCCGTGGGCACCCTGTGGGTGAACGACCTGGACCGCGGCCCGTACCTGTCCAACACCCTGCGCATCGACCCGACCAAGACCCAGCTCGAAGCGCTGGTCGAGATCTACCGGATGATGCGCCCGGGCGAGCCGCCGACCAAGGACGCCGCGCAGAACCTGTTCCACAACCTGTTCTTCACCTTCGAGCGCTACGACCTGTCCACGGTCGGCCGCATGAAGTTCAACCGCCGTGTCGGCCGCAAGGAAGTCACCGGCGAGGCCGTGCTGTACGACAACAAGTACTTCGGCGAGCGCAACGACGAGGAGTCCAAGCGCCTGGTCGCCGCGCATGGCGAAGGTTCGGACATCCTCGACGTGATCAAGGTGCTGACCGAGATCCGCAACGGCCGTGGCGTGGTCGACGACATCGACCACCTCGGCAACCGCCGCGTGCGTTCGGTCGGCGAAATGGCCGAGAACGTGTTCCGCGTCGGCCTGGTCCGCGTCGAGCGCGCGGTCAAGGAGCGCCTGTCGATGGCCGAATCCGAGGGCCTGACCCCGCAGGAGCTGATCAACGCCAAGCCGGTGGCCGCCGCGATCAAGGAGTTCTTCGGCTCCTCGCAGCTGTCGCAGTTCATGGACCAGAACAACCCGCTGTCGGAAGTGACCCACAAGCGCCGCGTCTCGGCCCTCGGCCCGGGCGGCCTGACCCGCGAGCGCGCCGGCTTCGAAGTGCGCGACGTGCACCCGACCCACTACGGCCGCGTCTGCACCATCGAAACCCCGGAAGGCCCGAACATCGGCCTGATCAACTCGCTGGCGGTGTTCGCCCGCACCAACAAGTACGGCTTCCTCGAGACGCCGTACCGCAAGGTCGTGGACGGCAAGGTCACCGACGACGTCGAGTACCTGTCGGCTATCGAGGAGAACGAATACGTCATCGCCCAGGCCAATGCCCTGACCGACGGCAAGAACATGCTCACCGAGCAGTTCGTGCCGTGCCGCTTCCAGGGCGAGTCGCTGCTTAAGCCGCCGGCGGAAGTGCACTTCATGGACGTCTCGCCGATGCAGACCGTGTCGGTCGCCGCGGCGCTGGTGCCGTTCCTGGAGCACGACGACGCCAACCGTGCGTTGATGGGCGCGAACATGCAGCGCCAGGCGGTGCCGACCCTGCGTGCGCAGAAGCCGCTGGTGGGTACCGGCATCGAGCGCGCCGTGGCGCGTGACTCGGGCGTGACCGTGAACGCCCGCCGCGGCGGCCAGATCGTGCAGATCGACGCCGGCCGCATCGTGGTCAAGGCCAACGAGGACGAGATCACCGATGCCGCCGACGCCGGCGTCGACATCTACAACCTGATCAAGTACACCCGCTCGAACCAGAACACCTGCATCAACCAGCGTCCGCTGGTGAAGGTGGGCGACGTGATCGCGCGTGGCGACGTGCTGGCCGACGGCCCGTCCACCGACATCGGTGAACTGGCGCTGGGCCAGAACATGCTGATCGCGTTCATGCCGTGGAACGGCTACAACTTCGAGGACTCCATCCTGCTCTCCGAGCGCGTGGTGGAAGAGGATCGCTACACCACGATCCACATCGAGGAGCTGACCTGCGTCGCGCGCGACACCAAGCTGGGGCCGGAGGAAATCTCCGCCGACATCCCCAACGTCTCCGAGCAGGCACTGAACCGCCTGGACGAGAGCGGCGTGGTGTACATCGGCGCCGAAGTGCGCGCCGGCGACATCATGGTCGGCAAGGTCACGCCGAAGGGCGAGAGCCAGCTGACCCCGGAAGAGAAGCTGCTGCGCGCGATCTTCGGCGAGAAGGCTTCGGACGTTAAGGACAGCTCGCTGCGCGTGCCGCCGGGCATGGACGGCACCGTCATCGACGTGCAGGTCTTCACCCGCGACGGCATCGAGAAGGACAAGCGCGCGCGCCAGATCGAGGAGAACGAGATCAAGCGCGTCAAGAAGGACTTCGACGACCAGTTCCGCATCCTGGAAGGCGCCATCTACGCGCGCCTGCGCTCGCAGATCGTCGGCAAGGTCGCCAACGGCGGCGCCGGCCTGAAGAAGGGCGACGTCATCAGCGACGCGTTCCTCGATGGCCTGAAGAAGGCCGACTGGTTCGCCCTGCGCATGAAGGACGAGGACGCCGCCGAGGCGATCGAGCGCGCGCAGATGCAGATCCAGGCCCACGAGCAGGAGTTCGAGCGTCGCTTCGCCGACAAGCGCGGCAAGATCACCCAGGGCGACGACCTCGCCCCGGGCGTGCTGAAGATGGTCAAGGTGTTCCTGGCGGTGAAGCGCCGCATCCAGCCGGGCGACAAGATGGCCGGCCGCCACGGCAACAAGGGCGTGGTGTCCAACGTGGTGCCGGTCGAGGACATGCCGTACATGGCCGACGGTACTTCGGTCGACATCTGCCTGAACCCGCTGGGCGTGCCGAGCCGCATGAACATCGGCCAGATCCTCGAGGTGCACCTGGGCTGGGCCGCAAAGGGCCTGGGCAAGCGCATCCAGAAGATGCTGGAGCAGCAGCGTGCGGTCAGCGAACTGCGCGGGTTCCTCGGCAAGATCTACAACCACGACAGCAAGCTGGCCGGCGAGCGCGTGGACCTGTCGCAGTTCAGCGATGAAGAGCTGATCGCGCTGGCGAAGAACCTGACCGACGGCGTGCCGATGGCCACCCCGGTGTTCGACGGTGCGCACGAGGACGAGATCCGCGAGATGCTGAACCTGGCCTACCCGGACGGCGACAGCGACACCGAGCAGCTCGGCTTCAACGCCAGCAAGACCCAGATGCAGCTGTACGACGGCCGCACCGGCGAGGCGTTCGACCGCAAGACGACGGTGGGCTACATGCACTACCTGAAGCTGAACCACCTGGTCGACGACAAGATGCACGCCCGTTCGACCGGCCCGTACTCGCTCGTCACCCAGCAGCCGCTGGGCGGCAAGGCGCAGTTCGGTGGCCAGCGCTTCGGTGAAATGGAAGTCTGGGCGCTGGAAGCCTACGGCGCGGCCTACACCCTGCAGGAAATGCTGACGGTGAAGTCCGACGACGTGCAGGGCCGCAACCAGATGTACAAGAACATCGTCGACGGCGAGCACGAGATGGTCGCGGGCATGCCGGAATCCTTCAACGTGCTGGTGAAGGAAATCCGCTCCCTGGCCATCAACATGGAACTGGAAGACAACTGACCGCGCAGGCGCCGCCGCAGTGATGCGGCGGCGCCGCCAGCAGCGACCGACAGCCCATCGACCAAGATTTCCTCCTTTCGGAGAACACCATGAAAGACCTGCTCAACCTCTTCAACCAGCAGCGCCAGACGCTGGACTTCGACGCGATCAAGATCGCGCTGGCCTCGCCGGACCTGATCCGCTCGTGGTCCTTCGGCGAAGTGAAGAAGCCGGAAACCATCAACTACCGCACCTTCAAGCCGGAGCGTGACGGCCTGTTCTGCGCCGCCATCTTCGGCCCGGTCAAGGACTACGAGTGCCTGTGCGGCAAGTACAAGCGCATGAAGCACCGCGGCGTGGTCTGCGAGAAGTGCGGCACCGAAGTGACCCTGGCCAAGGTGCGCCGCGAGCGCATGGGCCACATCGACCTGGCCTCGCCGGTCGCGCACATCTGGTTCCTGAAGTCGCTGCCCTCGCGCATCGGCCTGATGCTGGACATGACCCTGCGCGACATCGAGCGCGTGCTGTACTTCGAAGCCTACGTGGTGACCGAGCCGGGCCTGACCAGCCTGGAGCGCCGCCAGCTGCTGACCGAAGAGCAGTACCTGCAGGCGCGCCAGGAGCACGGCGACGACTTCGACGCCGCGATGGGCGCCGAGGCCGTGTACGAGCTGCTGCGCACCATCGACCTGCAGGCCGAGATGGTGCGGCTGAAGGAAGAAATCGCCGCCACCGGCTCGGAAACCAAGCTCAAGCGCCTGACCAAGCGCATCAAGCTGGTCGAAGCCTTCCTCGAATCCGGCAACCGCCCGGAGTGGATGGTGATGACCGTGCTGCCGGTGCTGCCGCCGGACCTGCGCCCGCTGGTGCCGCTGGACGGCGGCCGCTTCGCCACCTCCGACCTGAACGACCTGTACCGCCGCGTCATCAACCGCAACAACCGCCTGCGCCGCCTGCTGGAGCTCAACGCCCCGGACATCATCGTGCGCAACGAAAAGCGCATGCTGCAGGAATCGGTCGACGCGCTGCTGGACAACGGCCGCCGCGGCCGCGCCATCACCGGCACCAACAAGCGCCCGTTGAAGTCGCTGGCCGACATGATCAAGGGCAAGCAGGGCCGCTTCCGCCAGAACCTGCTCGGCAAGCGCGTGGACTACTCCGGCCGCTCGGTGATCACCGTCGGCCCGTACCTGAAGCTGCACCAGTGCGGCCTGCCGAAGAAGATGGCGCTGGAGCTGTTCAAGCCGTTCGTGTTCGCCAAGCTGCAGCGCCGCGGCCTGGCCACCACCATCAAGGCGGCCAAGAAGCTGGTCGAGCGCGAGGAAGGCGAGGTCTGGGACATCCTGGAAGAAGTCATCCGCGAGCATCCGGTGCTGCTGAACCGTGCGCCGACCCTGCACCGTTTGGGCATCCAGGCGTTCGAGCCGCTGCTGATCGAAGGCAAGGCGATCCAGCTGCACCCGCTGGTCTGCACCGCGTTCAACGCCGACTTCGACGGTGACCAGATGGCCGTGCACGTGCCGCTGTCGCTGGAAGCGCAGCTGGAAGCGCGCGCGCTGATGATGTCCACCAACAACATCCTGTCGCCGGCCAACGGCGAGCCGATCATCGTGCCGTCGCAGGACGTGGTGCTGGGCCTGTACTACCTCAGCCGCGCCCTGATCAACAAGAAGGGCGAGGGCATGGTGTTCGCCAACACCGACGAGGTGAAGCGCGCCTACGACAACCGCGTGGTCGAGCTGCACGCCAAGGTCAAGGTGCGCATCGTCCAGGTCGAGCGCGACGAAGCCGGCAACAAGGTCAGCAAGAGCTCGATCGTGGACACCACGGTCGGCCGTGCGCTGCTCAGCGAGATCATGCCGGAAGGCCTGCCGTTCGAGCTGTGCAACACCGAGATGACCAAGAAGAACATCTCGCGCCTGATCAACCAGAGCTACCGCCTGCTCGGCCTGAAGGACACCGTGGTGTTCGCCGACAAGCTGATGTACACCGGCTACGCCTACGCCACCCGCGCCGGCGTGTCGATCGGCATCGACGACATGCTGATCCCGGCCGAGAAGAAGGGCATCCTCGGCGAAGCCGAGCAGGAAGTGCTGGAAATCCAGGAGCAGTACCAGAGCGGCCTGGTCACCGCCGGCGAGCGCTACAACAAGGTGGTCGACATCTGGTCGCGCACCAACGAGCGCATCGCCAAGGCGATGATGGAAACCATCGGCACCGAGAAGGTCGAGGACGCCGAAGGCAAGACCGTCGACCAGAAGTCGATGAACTCGCTGTACATCATGGCCGACTCCGGCGCGCGTGGTTCGCAGGCGCAGATCCGCCAGCTGGCCGGCATGCGCGGCCTGATGGCGCGCCCGGACGGCTCGATCATCGAGACGCCGATCAAGGCGAACTTCCGCGAAGGCCTGAACGTGCAGGAGTACTTCAACTCCACCCACGGCGCGCGCAAGGGCCTGGCCGATACCGCGCTGAAGACCGCGAACTCGGGCTACCTGACCCGTCGCCTCGTGGACGTCGCGCAGGACGTGGTGATCACCGAGGTCGATTGCGGCACCACCGAAGGCCTGACCATGACCCCGATCGTGGAAGGCGGCGACGTGGTCGAGCCGTTGAAGGACCGCGTGCTGGGCCGCGTCGTGGCCGAGGACGTGTTCCTGCCGGGCAACGACGAGGACCCGATCGTCACCCGCAACACGCTGCTCGACGAGCAGTGGGTGAACAAGCTGGAAGAAGCGGGCGTGCAGACCATCAAGGTCCGTTCGACCATCACCTGCGAATCGTCCTTCGGCGTGTGCTCGCACTGCTACGGCCGCGACCTGGCCCGCGGCCACATCGTCAACATCGGCGAAGCGGTCGGCGTCATCGCCGCGCAGTCGATCGGCGAGCCCGGCACCCAGCTGACCATGCGTACCTTCCACATCGGTGGTGCGGCCTCGCGTGCGGCGGCGGTGGACAACATCACCGTCAAGACCACCGGTTCGGTCAAGTTCACCAACCTCAAGTCGGTCGAGCACGCCAACGGCTCGCTGGTGGCGGTGTCGCGTTCGGGCGAAGTGTCGGTGCTCGACGCCCACGGCCGCGAGCGCGAGCGCTACAAGCTGACCTACGGCGCGACCATCAACGTCAAGGACGGCGCCGAGGTCAAGGCCGGCCAGACCGTGGCCAACTGGGACCCGCACAACCACCCGATCGTGTCGGAAGTGGCCGGTTTCGTGCGCTTCATCGACTTCGTCGACGGCGTCACCGTCATCGAGAAGACCGACGAACTGACCGGCCTGGCCTCGCGCGAGATCACCGATCCGAAGCGCCGCGGCTCGCAGGCCAAGGACCTGCGCCCGCTGGTGCGCATCGTCGACGGCAAGGGCAACGACCTGACCATCCCGGGCACCGACCTGCCGGCGCAGTACCTGCTGCCGCCGCGCTCGATCGTCAACCTGCAGGACGGCGCCCCGGTGGGCGTGGGCGACGTGGTCGCCAAGATCCCGCAGGAAGCGTCCAAGACCCGCGACATCACCGGCGGTCTGCCGCGCGTGGCCGACCTGTTCGAGGCGCGCAAGCCGAAGGATCCGGCGATCCTGGCCGAGCGTTCGGGCATCATCAGCTTCGGCAAGGACACCAAGGGCAAGCAGCGCCTGATCATCAAGGACACCGACGGTTCCGAGCACGAGGAGCTGATCCCGAAGTACCGCCAGATCATCGTGTTCGAAGGCGAGCACGTGACCCGCGGCGAAACCGTGGTGGACGGCGAGCCGAGCCCGCAGGACATCCTGCGCCTGAAGGGCGTGGAGGAACTGGCGCGCTACCTGGTCAAGGAAATCCAGGACGTGTACCGCCTGCAGGGCGTGAAGATCAACGACAAGCACATCGAGGTGATTTCCCGCCAGATGCTGCGCAAGGTCGAGATCACCGACCAGGGCGGCAGCAAGTTCCTCAACGGCGAGCAGGCCGAGCGCCAGCGCGTGATCGAGGAAAACGCCAAGCTGGTGTCCCGCAACGAACTGCCGGCCCGTTTCGAGCCGGTGCTGCTGGGCATCACCAAGGCCTCGCTGGCGACCGAGTCGTTCATTTCGGCCGCGTCGTTCCAGGAGACCACCCGCGTGTTGACCGAGGCCGCCGTGCGCGGCACCGCCGACAACCTGCGCGGCCTGAAGGAAAACGTGATCGTCGGCCGCCTGATCCCGGCGGGTACCGGCCTTGCGTACCACACCAAGCGCCGTCGCGGCGCCTCCGGCCTGACCGAGTCGGAGATCGAGACTTTGGCCGGTACGGCCGCGGTGGTCGAATCGGAGGTTGCGTCGACCGAAGCCGGACAGGCGGCGGGCGGCGAAGAGTGAGGTAGGTCCGGCCCTCCGGGGCCGGGCGCTTTGAAGGATTACCGGCCCGTCCGCGGGCCGGCCATCCAAACCTGAACGGGGTACATGGAGGCCCCCCTGTAACGGTCCCGGATAAGGGCTGGCCCGGAAGGAGTGCGTTTGACTGCGTTCCGGAGGGGTTGCTACAATCGTCTGTCTCGGCAGGCCTGAATTTCGGGCCTGCTTTCCATTTTCCGCATCTGGCCGTTTTTCGCGGCCCCAATCAGAAGAACCTACTGATGGCGACGATCAACCAGCTGGTCCGCAAGCCGCGGCAAGCGACCACCTACAAGAGTGCCTCGCCGGCGCTCGACAAGTGCCCGCAGCGCCGTGGCGTCTGCACCCGTGTCTACACCACCACTCCGAAGAAGCCGAACTCGGCGCTGCGCAAGGTTGCCAAGGTCCGCCTGACCAACCAGGAAGAAGTGATTTCCTACATCGGCGGTGAAGGCCACAACCTGCAGGAGCACTCCGTGGTCCTGATCCGCGGCGGTCGCGTCAAGGACCTGCCGGGTGTGCGTTACCACACCGTCCGTGGCTCGCTCGACGCCGCCGGCGTCGCCAAGCGCCGCCAGGCCCGTTCCAAGTACGGCGCCAAGCGTCCGAAGGCCTAAGGGGAGAGCACTATGTCGCGTAAGGGTAATACTCCGCAGCGTTCCGTCCTGCCCGATCCGAAGCACGGGAGCGAAACCATCGCCCGCTTCATCAACATGGTGATGCAGAGCGGCAAGAAGTCCGTGGCCGAGAAGATCGTCTATGGCGCGATGGACGTCATCGGCGAAAAGAATCCGGATGCCGTCGAGCTGGTGCAGAAGGCGCTGGACAACGTCGCCCCGTCGGTCGAGGTGAAGTCGCGTCGCGTCGGCGGTGCCACCTACCAAGTGCCGGTCGAAGTGCGCGCCTCGCGCAAGATGGCGCTGGCCATGCGCTGGCTGATCGAGTCGGCGCGCAAGCGCGGCGAGAACAGCATGCCGCGCAAGCTGGCCGCCGAACTGCTGGATGCCTCCGAGAACCGTGGCGGCGCCATCAAGAAGCGTGAAGAAACCCACCGCATGGCGGAAGCGAACAAGGCGTTCGCGCACTACCGCTGGTGAGTTTGACGGCCTTGTGAGACAGGCCCGGTGACGCCCGAGGGCGTCACTTCGCGGCGACAGAATCGCCGCGTCAACCCGAAGGCCGCCGCAAGGCGGCATTCGGCCATTCCGAAATCCGAAAATTGAGAGGCTCCCCGTGGCCCGCACCACTCCCATCGAGCGTTACCGCAACTTCGGCATCATGGCCCACATCGATGCCGGCAAGACCACCACGTCCGAGCGCATCCTGTTCTACACCGGCAAGAGCCACAAGCTGGGTGAGGTGCACGATGGCGCCGCCACCATGGACTGGATGGAGCAGGAGCAGGAGCGTGGCATCACGATCCAGTCCGCTGCCACCACCGCGTTCTGGAAGGGCATGGACAAGTCGATGCCGGAGCATCGCTTCAACATCATCGACACCCCCGGGCACGTCGACTTCACCATCGAAGTGGAGCGCTCGCTGCGCGTGCTCGACGGCGCGGTGTTCGTGCTGTGCGCCGTCGGCGGCGTGCAGCCGCAGTCGGAGACCGTGTGGCGCCAGGCCAACAAGTACCACGTGCCGCGCATCGCGTTCGTCAACAAGATGGACCGCACCGGCGCCAACTTCTTCAAGGTCCGTGACCAGCTGAAGGCCAAGCTGGGCGCCGTGCCGGTGCCGATGCAGGTGCCGATCGGCGCCGAGGAAGGCTTCAAGGGCGTCGTCGACCTGCTGAAGATGAAGGCCATCCACTGGGATGAAGCCTCGCAGGGCATGAAGTTCGAATACGGCGACATCCCGGCCGATCTGGTGGAAACGGCTGAAGAAGCCCGCACCTTCATGATCGAGACCGCGGCCGAAGCCAACGAAGAGCTGATGGAAAAGTACTTGGGCGGCGAAGAGCTGGCCGAGGCTGAAATCATCGAGGCGCTGCGTGTCCGTACCCTGGCCACCGAGATCGTGCCGATGTTCTGCGGCTCGGCGTTCAAGAACAAGGGCGTGCAGGCCATGCTCGACGGCGTGATCCAGCTGCTGCCGTCGCCGGTGGACGTGCCGGACGTGAAGGGCACGGACGTCGACGACGACACCATCGAGATGACCCGCAAGTCGGACGACAAGGCCCCGTTCTCGTCGCTGGCGTTCAAGATCATCACCGACCCGTTCGTCGGCGCGCTGACCTTCTTCCGCGTCTATTCCGGCGTGCTGAACGGTGGCGACACCGTGCTGAACTCGGTGAAGAACAAGAAGGAGCGCATCGGCCGCATCCTGCAGATGCACTCGAACAACCGCGAGGAAATCAAGGAAGTCCTGGCCGGTGACATCGCTGCCGCCGTGGGCCTGAAGGACACCACCACCGGTGACACGCTGTGCTCGATCGATTCGCCGATCGTGCTCGAGCGCATGACCTTCCCGGAGCCGGTGATCTCGATGGCGGTCGAGCCGAAGACCAAGTCGGACCAGGAAAAGATGGGCCTGGCGCTGGGCCGTCTGGCCCAGGAGGATCCGTCGTTCCGCGTCAAGACCGACGAGGAGTCCGGCCAGACCATCATCTCCGGCATGGGCGAGCTGCACCTGGACATCATCGTCGACCGCCTCAAGCGCGAGTTCAACGTCGAGGCCAACGTCGGCAAGCCGCAGGTCGCTTACCGCGAAACCATCCAGGCCGCTGACGTCAAGTCGGACTACAAGCATGCCAAGCAGTCCGGCGGCAAGGGCCAGTACGGCCACGTCGTGATCGAGCTGTCGCCGATCACCGCCGAGGACCGTGCCGATCCGAAGATCGCTCCGCTGATCAAGGACGATTTCCTGTTCCTGAACGAAATCACCGGTGGCGTGATCCCGAAGGAATTCATTCCTTCCGTGGAGAAGGGCCTGCGCGAAACCATCACCAGCGGCCCGCTGGCCGGCTTCCCGGTGGTGGACGTCAAGGTCAAGCTGGTGTTCGGCTCGTACCACGACGTCGACTCGTCGGAAATGGCGTTCAAGCTCGCCTCGTCGATGGCGTTCAAGCAGGGCTTCGCCAAGGCCAAGCCGGTGCTGCTGGAGCCGATCATGAAGGTCGAGATCGTCACCCCGGAGGACTACCAGGGCGACGTGATGGGCGACGTGAGCCGCCGCCGTGGCGTTCTGCAGGGTTCGGGCACCACCGGTGACGGCTCGGCCAGCATCATCAATGCGATGATCCCGCTGGGCGAAATGTTCGGTTACGCTACCGCGCTGCGTTCGCAGACTCAGGGTCGCGCGACCTTCACGATGGAATTCGACCACTACGAGCCGGCGCCGAGCAACATCGCCGAAACCGTCATCAAGAAGGCCTGAGTGCCGTGAACGGGTGACCGGGCCCCGTGATCCGAAAGGAGCACGGGGTTCGCCCCGCCAGTCACACATAACCAATCACGAATCACGGAGCAAACAACCATGTCCAAGGGCAAGTTCGAACGCACCAAGCCGCACGTCAACGTCGGCACCATCGGTCACGTCGACCACGGCAAGACCACGCTGACCGCCGCGCTGACCAAGATCGGCGCCGAGCGCTTCGGTGGCGAGTTCAAGGACTACTCCTCGATCGACGCCGCGCCGGAAGAAAAGGCACGTGGCATCACGATCTCGACTGCGCACGTCGAGTACGAATCCGAAAGCCGCCATTACGCGCACGTCGACTGCCCGGGGCACGCCGACTACGTGAAGAACATGATCACCGGCGCCGCGCAGATGGACGGTGCGATCCTGGTGTGCTCGGC
>NZ_LDJP01000029.1 GCF_001431505.1 Stenotrophomonas daejeonensis | reverse complement strand
CACCCCGCATCCGCGGGGTTTTTTGTTGCCGCCGTCCATGGCGGCAACCCTCCGGGCCATCGACAAGCGATGTCAAAAACCGCTCCCGGCGGTTTTTTGTTGTCCGCATGAATCACTGCAGGAGCGACGCGAGTCGCGACCGAGCTTTCCCGGTGAAGCCTCGGTCGCGACTCGCGTCGCTCCTGCGGACGTACTCCGAATTGAGAATGCCTCCGCCCATCTTCTGCTTACTGCACTAGAATTGAGCGGTTCAAAGCCGGACCCCGTCATGCCTTTCGTCGTCACCGAAAACTGCATCAAGTGCAAGCACACCGATTGTGTCGAAGTCTGCCCCGTGGACTGTTTCCATGAAGGCCCCAACTTCCTCGTCATCGATCCGGACGAGTGCATCGACTGCACCCTGTGCGAGCCCGAATGCCCGGTCAACGCGATCTTCCCGGAAGACGACGTACCGGCCGGCCAGGAGGGTTTCGCCGCGTTGAACGCAGAGCTGTCCAAGGAGTGGCCGGTGCTGGCCGTGCGCAAGGACCCGCCGCCGGATGCCGCCGAGTGGGACGGCAAGCCGGACAAGCTCAAGCTGCTGGAGCGCTGATAGGCGGCAGGGCCGCAAACGAAAACGGGCGCCGCAAGGCGCCCGTTTCGCATCCGTGGCCGGCCGGCATCAGCCGCCGAGCCTGGCCTTCAGCGCGTCGACCAGCTTGACCGCCGCCGCATCCGTGGCCGGGATGCCACGCGGGTCCACCGCCGACACGTAGGCGCCGGCGTCCACGGCCACCACGCGCACCAGGAAATTGCTGCCTTCGTAGGCCACGTCATAGGAACCCAGCAGCTGCGCGCGGCTGGCGATGGTCACGCCATCGATGGCTTCCAGCGCAGTGCCGACCTTGCCGAACACCTCGTCGCGGCTGCCGCCGACGGTGAAGCCACCCTGCGCCGGTGCGGCCTGTGCCGCCGGGCGCGAGGCCGAGGCCAGCGCCGGCACCTGCGAGGCGCCGGCGGTGTTGGGCAGGTTCAGGTCCGGCGGCACTTCGAGCGGGCGCATTTCCGGCGCCAGCGCATAGTCGCCACGCGCGCCGCGGTGGCAGCCGGTGGCGGTGACCGTGGTGGCGATGGCAAGCAACGCCAGCGAAAGTGCGCGGACAGCGGTTCGGGAATGACGCATCGTGGATCTCCAGGTTCAGGCCACTGCAGATTCAGTGGCTGGATAGTGCTTCCAGCGCGTCCACCGCGGCCGCCAGGTGGTCGGCGGCGGCATGGTGCGCGTCGGAAAGGGACAGCAACGGCAACCGCAACCCGTGGCCGATGCCCAGCCGCTGCAGCAGCGCCTTCACCGGAATGGGGTTGGGCTCGACGCCACAGAAGTCATGGTACGGCTGCAGGCGTGCATCCCAGGCTTCGGCAGCACCATGGTCGCCGGCCCGGGCAAGGTCGCACAAGGTGCGGAACGTCCCCGGCAGGACGTTGGACCCCACCGAAACCAGGCCGTCGGCACCGGCCAGCAGCGCGCGCGCGGCGCTGCCGTCGTCGCCACTGAGGATGGCGAAGCCGTCGCCCTGCAAGGCCAGCAATGCCTTGAGCCGGGCCATGTCGCCGACCGCCTCCTTGATGCCGACGATGTTCGGGTGGCCGGCCAGTTCGGCCACGGTCTCCGGCAGCAGGTCGCACCCGGTGCGCGCCGGCACGTTGTAGAGCACCACCGGCAGGCCGCCCTGCTCGGCCACCGCCAGGTAATGCTGGCGCAGGCCCTGCTGGGTGGGGCGCACGTAGGGTGGCGTGACTACCAGGGCATGGCTGGCGCCATTGCGCGCGGCGCGGCGGGTCGCTTCGATGGTCCGGGCGGTGGCCGAGGCGCCGGTGCCGGCCATCACCGGCATGCGCCCGCCGAGCGTGGCCACGGCCGCGCGCAGCAGGGCGTCGTATTCCTCGTCGGCGAGCGCCGCCGCCTCACCGGTGGAACCGGCCACCACCACGCCCTGCACGCCTGCGGCCAGTTGCCGCGCCAGCAGGCGCTGCCATGCCTCGGCGTCGACCGTGCCATCGGCCCGGAAAGGTGTCGCCAAAGCGGTGATGAGGCCGGAAATGGACAAGGAGGCGCCGTTGCGGGTGGGGGCTGGAAAACCCGCGGAAACGCGGGTTCGTGACCGGCCGCATGTTACTTGCCGGTCGAAAGCACGGGCAAGTATGCTGGACGCCAGCGAGCGCGCCGCCGTTGGCGTCGTTCAGACTCACAGCGCATCCCGGAACCGTCTTGACCAATACCACCCCGCGGCCGCAGCCGACCGAAAACCACCTCCTGATAAACGCCTACACGACGCATCCGGAGTCCCCCCTGCTGTCCGTCACCCGCCGCATCGCCGACAGCGGCTGCAACCTGGTCGACGCCCGGCTCTCCACCGTGGGCCGCGACGTCTCGGTCACCACGCTGGCCACCGGCTCGTGGGACGCGGTGGCCAAGCTGGAGGCGATGCTGGGCCGGCTGGAGCGCGAGGAAGGGCTGAAGCTGGTGTGGTACCGCACCGCGGCCAAGCAGGTGCAGTCCAACCTGCTGCCGTACATCGTCGAGGTCATCGCCGCCGACAAGCCCGGCATCCTGTTCCAGCTGGCCGACTTCTTCGACCGCCAGGGCATCACCATCGAGAACCTGCAGAGCACCCGCTACCAGGCGATGCAGACCGGGGCGGAAATGTTCTCGGCGCAGGTCACCATCGGCGTACCGGCGAACATGCACATCGCCGCGCTGCGCGACGACTTCCTCGAATTCTGCGACCACCTCAACCTGGACGCGATCATGGACCCGATGAAGTTCTAGAAGATATTCGCGCGCTCGTCACCGGCGCGCGGCGTTTCATGCAGTTGCAACCGGAACACCCCAGGCTCGGAAGACATCGGATGAACATCGGCGATACCCTGGACCGCACCACCCTCGACCTGCCGCTGGCGCTGTCCGGCGGCGACACCACCACCCTCGCCGCGCAGGCCGGCCACTGGCTGGTGCTGTACTTCTACCCGAAGGACAGCACCCCCGGCTGCACCACCGAGGGCATCGACTTCAACGCCCTGCTGCCGGCGTTCAAGCGCGCCGGCGCGCGGGTGTTCGGCGTCTCCCGCGACTCGGTGAAGTCGCACGACAACTTCTGCGCCAAACAGGGCTTCGGGTTCCCCCTCGTCAGCGATGCCGACGAGGCGCTGTGCACCGCCTTCGACGTCATCAGGATGAAGAACATGTACGGCAGGCAGGTGCGCGGCATCGAGCGCAGCACCTTCCTGATCGCGCCCGACGGCACGCTGGTGCAGGCGTGGCGCAAGGTCAAGGTCGCCGGCCATGCCGGGGCCGTGCTCGACGCGCTGCAGGCCGCACGCTCCAAGTGACATCCCCCGCTCCCCACCCACGCCATCGCCCTGCAGCGCAGGCGTGATGGCGCGTCCCTGTCCCGCCACCAGGAACCGACGATGACCCGAGGCAAGCGCATCTACGTGCTGGACACCAACGTGCTGATGCACGACCCCACCGCGCTGTTCAAGTTCGAGGAACACGACGTGCACCTGCCGATGCAGGTGATCGAGGAGCTGGACAACGGCAAGAAGGGCACTTCCGAAGCCAGCCGCAACGCGCGGCAGGTCAGCCGCTTCCTCAACGAACTGATCGAAGCGGCCGGCATCGGCAGCCTCGAACAGGGCATCCCGCTGGTGCGGCCGCAGGGCCTGCAGCTGCGCGGCGCGCAGAGCGCCGGCCGCCTGTACTTCCAGACCAGCCACTTCGATGCCGGCAAGAGCTTCGGCAAGGTCATCCCCGACAACGCCATCCTCGGCGCAATCCTGGCACTGAAGGAAAAGAGCCCCGAAGTGCCGGTGGTGTTCGTCTCCAAGGACATCAACCTGCGGATCAAGGCCGCCATCGCCGGCATCGACTCGGAGGACTACGAGAACGACCGCGCGCTGGACGACTTCAGCCTGCTCTACACCGGCGCCACCCAACTGCACGAAGACTTCTGGAAGAAGCACGCCAGCGACCTGCGCAGTTGGAGCGACAAGGGCCGCAGCAACTACGAGATCCATGCCGCGGATGACGAGGAATGGTTCCCGAACCAGTATGTCTACCTGCCCGGCGAGGACGAGGTCGAACTGAGGGTTACCCGGGTGGAGGCCGATGGCCGCGTCACCCTGGCGCTGGTGGACGACTTCCGCCACGGTTCGCATTCGGTATGGGGCATCACCGCGCGCAACCGCGAGCAGAACTTCGCGCTCAACGCCTTGATGGACCCGGAAATCGACTTCGTCACCCTGCTCGGCACCGCCGGCACCGGCAAGACCCTGCTGGCCCTGGCCGCCGGCCTGGCGCAGACGATGGACAGCCAGCGCTACCGCGAGATCATCATGACCCGCGCCACGGTCAGCGTCGGCGAGGACATCGGCTTCCTGCCCGGCACCGAGGAGGAAAAGATGACGCCGTGGATGGGGGCGCTCACCGACAACCTGGAAGTGCTCACCCACAACCAGGAAGGCGGCACCTGGGGCCGCCAGGCCACCAACGACCTGCTCGCCAGCCGCATCAAGATCCGCTCGCTGAACTTCATGCGCGGACGCACCTTCCTGTCGCGCTACCTGATCCTCGACGAGGCGCAGAACCTCACCCCGAAGCAGATGAAGACACTGATCACCCGCGCCGGCCCCGGCACCAAGATCGTCTGCCTCGGCAACGTCGAGCAGATCGACACGCCATACCTGACCGAAACCACCTCGGGCCTGACCTACGCGGTGGACCGCTTCAAGAGCTGGCCGCACAGCGCGCACATCACCCTGCGCCGCGGCGAGCGCTCGCGGCTGGCCGACTACGCCTCCGAAGTGCTGTAACTCCATCCTGCCCGAACGAGCCAACCCCATGCCTCGCCACGAAATCGAATGCAGCAAGTGCAATTCCCCGATGCAGCCCGGCTACCTGCTGGAAGAAGGCCACGGCAACGAACGCTCGATCACCGCCTGGGTCGAGGGACAGCCGCAGAAATCGTTCTGGATGGGGCTCAGGCCACCGCAGGAGAAACTGGAGACCTGCACCTGGCGCTGCATCCGCTGCGGTTATCTTGAAACCTACGCCCACGCCACCGCCTGATCCCCCTCCCTGCCTGGAGTTGCCGTGAAAGTCGTTCGCCTCCTGCCGTCGTTCGCAATCTGCCTGTTGGCGCTGGCCGCGTGCACGCCGGCCAACGTCAAGCCCGGCGCCCGCGTGTCGACCGCGCTCAAGGCCGGGCAGTCGTGGGTGGTCACCCGCCCGGTCGTCGCCGCACAGGTGCTCGACACCTGCTCGCGCGACAGCCCGGCGAAGCATGCCGACGGCATCGGCGGCTACTGGGCGCCGAGCCGCGCGCAGATCGACGAGCTGGAAAGCCGCCTGCCGCAACTGCAGCCGGCCATCGCCGAACCGGCGCAATCCGGCCGCCAGTACGTGGGCTTCGTGTCCGCCGGGCGCCAGCTGATCTACATCAACGCCTTCACCCTGCCTGACCACCAGAAGATCAACCCGGCGCGCGAGGCCGTGCGCGTCTGCGACGGCGGCGCAGGCTTCTGGGGCGCGGTGTACGACCCGCGCAGCGGCACGTTCTCCGACATCGCCCGCAACGGCGGTTTCTGAGGCGGGCGCGCGCGGCCGATGGGCATACAGCTTCCCCGCTGGGTATGGATCGGCGCGATCGCGCTGTCCTGCGTGGCCGGCATGGTCAACGTGGTCGGCTTCCTCGGTTTCGAGCACCAGGCCATCACCCACCTCACCGGCACCACCAGCCAGCTCGGCATGGCGCTGGTGCAGCGCGACTGGCGCAACGTCGGCCACCTGTGGGGCATCCTGATCGCGTTTTGCCTCGGCGCCACGCTCAGCGGCCTGATCGTGCAGGACGCCACCCTGCGGCTCGGCCGCCGCTACGGCGTGGTGCTGCTGCTCGTCTCGCTGTTGCTGCTGGTGTCGATCCCACTGTTCAAGCAGCAGCAGATATGGGGCGCGCTCGCCGCGGCGATGGCCTGCGGCCTGCAGAACGCGATGGCCACCACGTTCAGTGGCGCGGTGGTGCGCACCACCCACCTCAGCGGCATGTTCACCGACCTGGGCATCGGCCTGGGCCACCTGCTGCGCGGGCTGCCGCTGCCGATGAAGCGGCTCACCCTCAGCGGCCTGATCATCAGCGGCTTCCTCGCTGGCGGTGTCGGCGGCGCGTGGCTGTTCCTGCACTTCGGCTACGACGCCCTGCTGGCGCCGGCGCTGCTCACCGGCACCACCGGCGCCAGCTACATGGTCTACCGGCTGTCGCAGCGCCTGCGCGGGAACCGTTGACCGCAGCGCATTCCCAAACACGGCACAATCCGGCCATGACTGCTTCCACGCCCGTTTCCGCCCTGACCATCGCCGGTTCCGACTCGGGCGGCGGCGCCGGCATCCAGGCCGACCTCAAGGCCTTCGCCGCCCACCGCGTGCATGGCCTGTCGGCGATCGCCGCGCTCACCGCGCAGAACACCCGCGGCGTCACCGCCGTGCACGTGCCGCCGCTGGATTTCCTGCAGGCGCAGATCGACGCCTGCTTCGACGATTTCGACATCCATGCGGTCAAGCTGGGCATGCTGGCCAATGCCGAAGTGATCCACCTGGTCGCCGACGCACTGGAAAAACACCGTCCAGCGCAGGTCGTGCTGGACCCGGTGATGGTCGCCACCAGCGGCGCCAGGCTGCTGGAAGACAGCGCCCTGCGCGCATTGCGCGAGCGCCTGCTACCGCTGGCCACCCTGCTCACGCCGAATACGCCGGAAGCCGAACTGCTGCTCGGCCGCTCCATCGGCAACGCCGCCGAGGCCGAGGAGGCCGCCACCGCGCTGCTCGACCTCGGCGCCGGCGCGGTGCTGCTCAAGGGCGGCCACCTGCACGAAGGCCCGCGCGTGATCGACCGCTATTTCGACGGCGTCACCGGCGAGGAATTCAGCCATGTCCGCCTGCCACTGGATGCGCATGGCACCGGCTGCACGCTGGCATCGGCGATCGCCGCGCAACTGTGTCGCGGCCTGTCCCTGCCCAACGCCTGCGAAGCGGCCATCGACTACGTGGCGCGCGGCCTGCGCGGCGGCTACCGGCCCGGGCGCGGCGGAGTCATGGTGCTCGACCATTTCGGCGCGGCCCACGCCGACCACGCCGGATGAATGATTCCATCCACCACGTGCTCACCACCGCGGACGGGCACCGTTTCGAACTGCTCCGGCATGTGCCGGCAGATCCCGTGGCTACGCTGTTGTGGCTGCCGGCATTGGGCGTGGCCGCGCGCCATTACCAGGGCTTCGCCGAAGCGTTGGCAGCGCGCGGCATCGCCGTGTTCGTGCACGAATGGCGCGGCAACGGCAGCAGCAGCCTGCGCGCCGGCCGTGCACAGGACTGGGGGTATCGCGAACTGCTGCAATACGACCTGCCGGCCGCGATGGACGCGGTACGCGCCGCCTTCCCCGATCTCCCGCTGCAACTGGGCGGGCACAGCCTCGGCGGCCAACTGGCGTGCTGCCACGCCGGCCTGCATCCGGACGAAGTGCAGGGACTGTGGCTGGTTGCCAGCGGCACGCCGTGGTGGCGCGGCTTTCCGGCACCGCGCCGCTACCTGTTGCCGTTGGCCTATCGCTTCCTGCCGTGGCTGGCCCGCCGTTGCGGCGCCCTGCCCGGCCGCCGCGTGGGATTCGGCGGCAGCGAAGCGCGCGGCCTGATCCGCGACTGGGCCCGCGTCGGCCTGTGCGGCCGCTATGCCGCCGCCGGCCTGCCCGTCGACCTGGAAGCGGCGATGGGCAGGCTCGATGTTCCGGCGACGGCGTTGCTGTTCGACGCCGACTGGCTGGCCCCGCCCGGTTCGATGCGCCATCTGCTCGACAAGATGCCGATGGCGGAGAGCACATTGCGGGTCATGAGCGCACGCGAACTGGGCACCCATGCCGATCATTTCAGCTGGATGAAATCGCCTGTCGCCGTGGCAGATGCGTTGCTTGCGCAGGCATTACGGAAAATTTCACAAAAGCGTTGACGCACTGCCGCGACATCCGCATAATTCCGCTCCTGACAGCGCGCCCGTAGCTCAGTTGGATAGAGTACCTGGCTACGAACCAGGCGGTCGGGAGTTCGAATCTCTCCGGGCGCACCATCTTGAACATCGCAATGCGGCGTTCAATGTCAGGACAATCAAGTTGACATGCGCCCGTAGCTCAGTTGGATAGAGTACCTGGCTACGAACCAGGCGGTCGGGAGTTCGAATCTCTCCGGGCGCACCATCTTGAAAAGAAACAGCAGGCATTGCCTGCTGTTTTTTTATGCCCGCCATCCTCACCAGCAGGCGTCGTGGACACGGTTGTCCCAGTGGCTGGAAAGTTTGAAGCCACGCTTCAATCCCGCCTTCCGGTACGCGGCGTCACGACCGGCTTTTGCCTTCTCGCAGGCATCGGGCGGTGGCCTGCGGACGGAAGCAGGTTCGCGTCTTCGGGTCCGCCTGTTTCCCGAGCCATCGACCGCCGCATCACGCGTCGGGGTTGCGGCAACCACCGGCGATGCTGCCGGCTCGGCGGCAACCTCCCAGCTCTTTTCCGTCACGCCCATGCAAGGCATCGACTGGTACGCCACCGCGCCATCATCCACGCACTTGAACACCTGCTGCGCGGGCACCGGCGAAACCATCGCCAGCAGCAGGACACCCATGCCTCGAAGCAATGTCATCCCCGTTCCTTCCATCGCACCGGCAGGCACGATGCTTCGGCTCTCCGCTCCGCGCCATCGGTGAAACAAGTCGCCCTGCATCGGGTATTTCCCCGTATGCACGGACCTGAATATTTTTTTTCACGAACTGCTTGCCAGAAAAAAATGCCGCCGCTATCATTCCGCTCCTCGGCAACATCGGGGCCATAGCTCAGCTGGGAGAGCGCCTGCATGGCATGCAGGAGGTCAGCGGTTCGATCCCGCTTGGCTCCACCACTTCCGAACATCAGGCCGTTCGGAATGCCGGAAAAAACTTGATGATTTACGCGTCCCCATCGTCTAGAGGCCTAGGACATCACCCTTTCACGGTGGCGACCGGGGTTCGAATCCCCGTGGGGACGCCATTCATCGAAATCGAAGACCCAGTACCAGCGGGTCTTTTTTGTTGGAAATCGCCCTCTTCCAATGTGGCGAGGAAAGCTGAAAACAGCTTCCCATCCAGCAGGAAGCCCGATAGAATGCCGGGCTCGACAGAAATACGGGGCCATAGCTCAGCTGGGAGAGCGCCTGCATGGCATGCAGGAGGTCAGCGGTTCGATCCCGCTTGGCTCCACCACTTTTTCGGACATCAGGCCGTCCGGGCAAGTTAAAAACCTGATGAAGTTTACGCGTCCCCATCGTCTAGAGGCCTAGGACATCACCCTTTCACGGTGGCGACCGGGGTTCGAATCCCCGTGGGGACGCCATTTCAAGTTCGAGAAAGCCCCGCGCATGCGGGGCTTTTTTGTGTTCTTCAACCATCAGGGAAAGCCCATCTCTGCATGCAGGCTTCTCGTAGATGCGGGGCTTGCCCCGCATGGGGCATTACCGGGAAAAGCCCTGTGCCGGGCAAGCCCGACACCTACGCTGAGCCACACCCGCAATCGGGATGCCCTTGGCCGGTACAAAGCAAGAAAGCCGGGCATCGCTGCCCGGCTTTCCGCATGTGCTGCTGGTGCCGAAGGTGGGACTCGAACCCACACGCTTTTAAGGGCGGCGGATTTTGAGTCCGCTGCGTCTACCGATTCCGCCACTTCGGCTGGCAGGGGCGGAAGTATAGCGGACGGTGTTGCCGATGGGCAGGGGTTTTCACGCTCTTCGTGCGGGAAACGCTACCCGTTGAATCGTGCAGGAGAAGCGACTCCCGCCGATGTGGAAAGGCCCTGCATTGCAGGGCCTTCCGGGTGATCCATTGCTGGGCCATCAACCGCCGCGCTTGGCACGCGCGAAGGCTTCGGCAAGCGCGTTGTTCGCCGGCGGCGCCGCGGCGCCGGGACGACCCGCAGCGGGCCGGGCATTGCGGTTGCCGCCATCGCGGCGTGCGCCGCTGCCCTGCCCCGCACGTTCGCCGCGCTCGGAACGCGCGGCCGGCGCCGGGCTGTCGTCCAGCCGGCGGGTCAGCGCGATGCGCTTGCGGGCGACGTCCACCTCCAGCACCTTCACCTTCACGATGTCGCCGGCCTTGACCACGTCGCGCGGGTCCTTGACGAAGGTGTCCGACAGCGCGGAGATGTGGATCAGCCCATCCTGGTGCACGCCGATGTCGACGAAGGCACCGAATGCGGCGACGTTGCTGACCACGCCTTCCAGCACCATGCCCTCGCGCAGGTCCTTGATGTCCTCCACGCCGTCGGCGAAGCGTGCCGCCTTGAACTCGGGGCGCGGGTCGCGGCCGGGCTTTTCCAGTTCCTTGAGGATGTCGCGCACGGTCGGCACGCCGAACGTCTCGTCGGTGAACTGCTCGGCCTTCAACCCGCGCAGGTAGCTGCCGTCGCCGAGCAGCGTCTTGATCGGCCGCTGCGCGGCGGCGACGATGCGCTCGACCACCGGGTAGGCTTCCGGGTGCACGGCCGAGGCGTCCAGCGGCTCGTCGCCGTCGGCGATGCGCAGGAAGCCGGCGCATTGCTCGAAGGTCTTGTCGCCGAGGCGCGGCACTTTCAGCAGCTCCTTGCGGCGCTTGAACGGGCCGTTCTCGTCGCGGTGGCGGACGATGTTCTCGGCCACGCTCGCCGACAGGCCGGATACGCGCGACAGCAGCGCCGCCGAGGCGGTGTTGACGAACACGCCGACCGCGTTCACGCAATCCTCCACGCGCGCGTCCAGCGCCCGCGCCAGACGGAACTGGTCGACGTCGTGCTGGTACTGGCCGACGCCAATCGCCTTCGGTTCGATCTTGACCAGCTCGGCCAGCGGGTCCTGCAGGCGCCGCGCGATCGACACCGCGCCACGCAGCGACACGTCGAGGTTCGGGAATTCCTTCGCCGCGAATTCGGAGGCCGAATACACCGAGGCGCCGGCCTCGCTGACCACGATCTTCTGCAGCTTCGGGTTGTCGCAGGCCTTGATGACCTCGCCGGCCAGCTTGTCGGTCTCGCGGCTGGCGGTGCCGTTGCCGATGGCGATCAGCTCCACGTCGTGCCTGGCGCACAGGTGCTTGAGCGTCTGCAGCGACTGTTCCCATTGCCGGCGGGGCTCGTGCGGGTAGATGGTTTCGGTGGCCAGCAGCTTGCCGGTGGCATCGACCACGGCGACCTTGCAGCCGGTGCGGATGCCGGGGTCGAGGCCGAGCACGGTCTTCGGGCCAGCCGGCGCGGCCAGCAGCAGGTCCTTGAGGTTGTCGCCGAACACGGCGATGGCCTCGGCCTCGGCCTTTTCGCGGGCCTGGTTGAACAGGTCCAGCAGCAGGTGCATGTGCAGCTTGGCGCGCCAGGTCAGGCGGCAGGCGTCGAGCAGCCAGCGGTCGGCGGCGCGGCCCTTGTCGGCGATGCCGGCCTTGAAGGCGACGCGGCCTTCGGCGTATTGGTGGCCGCTTTCGGCCTCGTTGCCGGGGTCGAGTTCGAGGAACAGGATTTCCTCGCGGCGGGCGCGGAACAGCGCCAGCAGCCGGTGCGAGGGAATCTTCGCCAGCGATTCGGCGTGCTCGAAGTAATCGCGGTACTTGGCGCCTTCGGTTTCCTTGCCTTCGGCGACGCGGGCGCGGATCACCCCAACCTCGCCCAGCCACTGGCGCAGTTCGCCGACCAGCGCGGCGTCCTCGCCCCAGCGCTCCATCAGGATCGCGCGCGCGCCTTCCAGCGCGGCCTTGGCATCGGCCACGCCCTTTTCGGCATCGACGAAGCTAGCGGCGAAGGCCTGCGGATCGAGCGCCGGATCGGCCAGCAGGCCGTCGGCCAGCGGCTCCAGCCCGGCCTCGCGGGCGATCTGCGCGCGGGTGCGGCGCTTGGGCTTGTACGGCAGGTACAGGTCTTCCAGCCGGCTCTTGGTGTCGGCGGCGAGGATGTCGCCGCGCAGCTCGTCGCTGAGCTTGCCCTGCTCTTCGATGCTGGCCAGCACCGCGGCGCGGCGCTCTTCCAGTTCGCGCAGGTAGGTCAGGCGCACTTCCAGGTTGCGCAGCTGGGTGTCGTCCAGCCCGCCGGTGACTTCCTTGCGGTAGCGGGCGATGAACGGGACGCTGGCGCCCTCGTCCAGCAGCGCGATGGCGGCCTTGGCCTGTGCGGGCTGGGCGCCGATCTCCTCGGCGATGGTCTGCGCGATCTGCTGCGCGAGCTTGGTGTCTTGCATTGCCTGCTGCGATTCACACGATGGTGGAATGCCGCATTCTGGCAATGCCGGCGCATGGGCGGTAGCCGTTGACAGCGCCGCCCGGACGTGGCCGCGGGTTCAGCCCAGGTGGCGGCTCAGGTGCTGCAGGGCGATGTCCTCGCGCAGGTTTTCCAGCACCATCACCCGCATGCGGCCGCGGCCGCCGGTGTCCAGCATGCGCTCGACGTAGATTTCCGGGCCGTTGTCGGTATCCATGCGGGTCTTGCTGAAGCCATAGGGCACCACGCCCTTGTCGCCGTCCTTGCTGCCACCGATGTAGAGAACGATTGCCATGACGGTGGGTACTCCTTGCGTACTCGTAACGGCGCTACTTTAGGCGCGCGGGTGTTACCGCTTCGTTCAAGACAGGTTGAAATGCCGTGACCGAGGGAGGGCACTCGGGCGACGGGCGCGGGCAGGACCCCATGCGGGGCAAGGCCCGCACCTACAAGATGCTCCGTAGGTACCGGGCTTGCCCGGTACAGGGCTTCACCGGGAAAGCCCCATGCGGGGCAAGCCCCGCATCTACGGCCACCAGCCGCGCCCCTGCAACGCATAGCGGTCGGCGGCCCGCTCGAACGGATTGCGCACGCTGACGCCGCCGCACAGCAGGTAGACCGGCAGGAACAGCGGCCCCAGCACCAAGTACTGGAACACGTGCGCGCGCTCGTGGTCGCGCAGGCTGATGCGCGGGTGCCGGCAACGGCCGGCGCGGTGCTCGTAGGTATGGCAAGGCACGTCCAGGGTCGCGCCGGTGTGCAGGATCACCATGCCCAGCGTGACCGCCCCGCCCGGCCCCCACGGCCAGTGGTGGAACACCCAGGCGAAGTCCCGGCCGCTCCACCGCGGCCGCGCGCCCATCGGCATGCCCGCCAGCCCGGCCAGCAGACCGGCCAAGGTGTTGGGCGACGTCCAGAGCGCGCCCAGCAGGCGTGCGGCGGACAATGCCCGTCGGCCCGTTGGTGACTGCCCGGTCCCTTTCCGCATGGGTGCGCTCAGTGTCCGCGCAGCCCTGCCAGCTGCTGCCGGAACCACGGCGCCGCATCCTGCTCGGATCGGCCCGGGCAGGCCACCCGGTAGGGCTTGCCGCTCAGGCTGCTCCGCGATGCCGCGTTGTCGATGAACTGCTCGGCACTACCAGCCAGTTCGCGCTTGCGCAGGTAGTCGTACTTGCGCTGCAGGTGGGCACGCGCCTCGGCCGCGCCATGCCAGCGGCCATTGCGCTGGAAACGGCAGCCGGACTGCTCCAGTACCTGCATCAGCCCCGCGATCTCGCGCTGCGCCGTCGTGCCGGGCGCAGCCAGCGCCGGCATGGCCGCCGCGAGCAGCACGGCGAGCGGCAGCAGGCGCTTCATGCGCGCGCGCTCAACCAGCCGTGGATCGCGGATGGCACTTCGCGTTGCGCGCGGCCGGAGACGTAGATGCCGATGTGGCCGCCACGGAACCCCAGCTCGCTGTAGTCGTCGCTGCCGACCAGCCCGCGCAGTGCGCGCGATGCGGCCGGCGGCACCAGGTGGTCCTGCTCGGCATAGATGTTGAGCAGCGGCATCGTCAGCCGGCGCAGGTCCACCGGCTCGTCGCCGATGCGGATGCGGCCGTGCACCAGGCCGTTGTCCTGGTAGAACTGCTTGACGAACTGGCGGAAGGCCTCGCCGGCCAGGTCGGGGGAGTCGAAGATCCACTTTTCCATGCGCAGGAAGTCTTCCAGCGCCTGCCGGTCGTCGAGGATGTCCATCAGCCCCACGTATTTCTGCACGTTCAGGCGGAACGGCTTGAGCATCAGGTAGCTGGCGTTCATCAGGTCGGCCGGGATGTTGCCCAGCGTGTCGACGAACAGGTCCACGTCCACGTGCCGCGCCCAGTGCGAGAGCATGTTGTCCGGCGTGTGGAAATCCACCGGCGCCACCATCGTGACCAGGTTGCGCACCTTGTGCGGGCGCAGCGCGGCGTAGCACAGCGAGAACACGCCGCCCTGGCAGATGCCCAGCAGGTTGACCGGCGCGCCGCCGTGCTGCGCGCGCAGGTGCTCCACCGCGCCATCGACGTAGCGCAGCAGGTAGTCCTCCAGCGTGAGGTAGCGCTCGGAACGGTCCGGGTAGCCCCAGTCCAGCACGTACACGTCCTGCCCGGAGGCCAGCAGCTTCTGCACCAGCGAACGACCGTCCTGCAGGTCCACCATGTAGGGGCGGTTGACCAGCGCGTAGACGATCAGCAGCGGCGGCTGCCCGTTGCTGGCGCCGTCGCCGACGAAGCGGTACAGCTTGACCTTGCCGTCGCTCCAGACTTCCCGCCGCTCGGTGACGCCGTAATCGACGTCGGCCACGCCGGGCAGCAGCTTCAGGCCGTCGGCGAGCTTGCGCTGCCATTGCAGTGTTTCCTGCATCAGGTCGTCGGCGCCGAACCCCAGCGGACCCTTCATGCCTTGCTCCTGCCACGCGGCGGAGCCTTTTTCGCCGCGGCCCTGGCCGGCTTCGGGGCCGCCTTCTTCTTCGGCGCAGGCGTGGTTTTTTCCGGCCCGGGCGTCGCCGGCCGGGCGGTGCCGGCGGCCATCCGCCGCAGCAGCCGTTCCAGTTCGGCGATGCGGCGATGGGCGGCATCCATTTCGGTGCGGGTCGGCACGCCCAGCAACTCGCAGGCGCGCTCCAGTTCGTGCCGGGTCGCCGCCTGCAACCGCATCTGCGCGTTGGCCAGATCGGCGTAGATGCGCTGGAAATCCTCGGACAGCGCGACCGTCGCGTAGGCCTCTTCGGCCGCGTCGATCCACAGGTCGAACATCGCGCGGGCGCTGGTCAGCTGGTTGCCCGGCGCCTCGTGCCCGGCCAGCTTGGCCTCGAAACGGTGGAAGGCGTCGTCGAGCGCGCCACGGATCGCGGCGACGTAGCGCTCCATCTGCAACTGGTGGTCGCGCTGCAGCTTCGCCAGCGCCTGCCAGCGCACCTGGTGCTCGCGCGCCGGGCCGAACACCGGCGCATTCAGCCAGTCGGCATGGCCGAAGCCGGACTGGACGGCATGGGCGACGTCGCGCAGCCACGGCTGGTCGGTTACCGCGCTGCCGCCGCGCGCGGCGTCGAGCATCCAGCGCAGCATCGCATCGCCCTGCGCTTCCACCGCCTCGCGCCAGGCGCCGGCCACCTCGGCGGCGCTGCTGTCGCGGCCGGCGAAACCGGCGGCGACCTGCTGCATCGTGCCCAGCCAGTCACCGGCCTGGTGCTGGAAGCGCGCGCCCAGTTCCTGCACCTGCGCGGACGCATCGGTGCCGAGCAGCTGCGCCCATCGTTCCAGGCTTTCCCGCCACGGGAAGCTGGCGGTGCCGCCGGTCGGGTTCATGGCCTGCTGCCAGCCTTCCCAGCAGCGCCGCAGGCTGGCTTCAAAATCGTTGTCGCCACCATCGTTCACCATCGCCGCCCCCCGTTCGTACCCATTGCGGCAGGATCATAGCAACCGCAAATCAAGGCTTGGGGATGCGCAGGGTCTTGCTGACCATCAGCGAACCGGAAAGCGCGAACAGCAGCACCAGCGGGTGCAGCTGCCACGGCCCCAGCTGCCATGCGCCGCCCCACAGCGCGGGGCCGACCGCGCCGGAATGCGCGGCCACCGCCAGCACCACCACCAGCGCCAGGCTGGTGGGGATGGGGGTGCCCTCGAAGTACGGCACCTTGTCCGACTCGCCGGCGATTTCCTCGGCGGTGACGTTGTAGCGCGCCAGGCGGCTGACCCCGCAGCAGACGAAATAGCTCAGCACCAGCCAGTCCCAGCCGCCCTGCATGCCGCAGGCATAGGCCAGCGCGGCCGGGGCGACGCCGAAGGAGATCACGTCGGCCAGCGAATCCAGTTCGCGCCCCAGGGTGGAGGACGACTGCCGCCAGCGGGCGATGCGCCCGTCCAGCGCGTCGAACACGAACGCCAGCGGGATCAGCGCCATGCCGAACAACAGGTAGCCGCGCAGGCCATCCTGCAGGAAGCGCATCGCGGCGAACACCGCGCCGGTGCCGCAGAAGGCGTTGCCCAGCGTGAACCAGTCGGCCAGGCGGAATTCGCGCAGCATCGAGAAGTGGCGTTTCATGTCTCGGGTTTCCCGGTCGTGTGCCGCGCCAGCGTAGCGCGCCGGAGGTGAATGCGGCCGCTTACAGGCGGGTGTAGTTCCACGACTGCATGCGGCCGTCGCGGTACGGCATCACCCCGTGGAACGGGCGCGGGTCGCCGTCGAACACCAGCGGCAGGAAGTGGCGGTCGCCCTCCCACAGCGGCAGCGATTCGAGCTTGTCCAGCGGCACCCATTCCAGCGTGCCTTCCGGGTTGGATTGCAGCGGCGTGCCGGTCCAGTCGTCGATGACGAAGACGAAGGCGAACCAGTCCTCGCCGTGCTTGCCGAAGCCGGGCCAGCTGATGGTGCCGCGCAGCCGCGTGGTGCCGCATTCGATGCCGGCTTCCTCGCGGATCTCGCGGTGCATGCAGGCCAGCGCGTCCTCGTCGGTTTCCATCTTGCCGCCCAGCCCGTTGTACTTGCCCAGGTGCAGGTCGTCGGGGCGGGTGTTGCGGTGGATCATCAGGGCCTGGCTGCGGTCTTTGGACAGCACGTAGCCCAGGGTGGCGAGGATCGGGGTGTAAGGCATCGGTATCGGGTGCGGCGGTGAAGGCGTGCAGTATGACCGAACGGAATCCCGCCGTAGACGCGGGGCTTGCCCCGCGTTGGCCTTGTCGGGAAGGCCACGTGCGGGGCAAGCCCCGCACCTACGAGCAGGCCATTTCCTCGCCGACACGCCGCAGCGTGGCCACGCCGTGCCCGCGCTCGGCCAGGTATTCCAGCCACTTGCCGAGGAAGGTGTTCATGCGCAGGCGGTGGCCGACCAGCGCGTCGGCAGGCGGGTACATGCCCATCACGTCCTGCCAGCGCCGGCCGACGTAGCAGTGCGTCGTCTCCACCTGCCGCGCGTCGCGATACAGGCGCACGTAGGCCGACGGATCGGGCTCGCCGGTCAGCGGGTCGCGGATGTCGTAGGTCATCCGCAGCTCGACCGTATAGCGGTGGCATTCGATCACGTCCAGCCGCAGGTCCAGGCCATCGCCGATGGTGGACACGTGGCTGCCGGGGGCAAGCCGGTCGGGTGCGAACAGCCGCATCAGGTGCAGGTAGTTCTCCGCGTACAGGCCCATCAGCCAGCCGAGCCGGCTCAGGCGGGGGATGTGGTCGATGCGGGAAAGGGCCTGCGTCATGGGTCGATCGTACACGCCACGGCGTGCCCGCTGCAGTCACCGCCCGGCGATACCGCCGCCGGCCTCAATACATTTCCCGCTGCAACCCCAGCGTGCCCATGACCTTGCTGGAGATTTCCTCGATGGAGGTATGGGTGGTGCTCAGGGTCGGGATGCGCTCCATGCGGAACATCGTCTCGGCCGCGGCTACCTCGCGTCGGCAGGTCTCGATGCTGGCGTAACGCGAATTGGCGCGGCGCTCCTGGCGGATCTGCTGCAGGCGCTCGGGGTCGATGGTCAGGCCGAACAGCTTGTTGCGGTACGGGCGCAGGCGCGGCGGCAGGCGGTCGCTCTCCAGGTCCTCGTCGGTCAGCGGGTAGTTGGCCGCGCGGATGCCGTAGTGCAGCGCCAGGTAGATGCAGGTGGGCGTCTTGCCGGCGCGCGATACCGCCACCAGCACCACGTCGGCCTCGTCGTAGTTCACCGCGATGCCGTCGTCGTGGCTGAGCGCGAAGTTCATCGCGTTGATGCGGCGGTGGTAGGTGTCGAAATCGACCATGCCGTGCGCCTGCCCCACCTTGGAATGGCGGGCGGCGTTCAGTTCCTGCTCCAGCGGGCTGATGAACGGCGCGAACACGTCCAGCACCAGCGCCCCGCTCTCCTCCAGCAGCCGCCCCAGGCTGGTATCCACGCAGGAGCTGATGACGATCGGGCGCACCCCGTAGCGCTCGCCCGCGGCACGGATGCGCACCGCCGCATCCTGCGCCTTGTCATCATCGTCCACGAACGGCAGGCGATCGGTGACGAAACTGAAGCCGGTGAACTGGGTCAGCAGGCTGTGGCCCACGGTTTCGGCGGTGATGCCGGTACCGTCGGATACGTAGAACACCGGACGGGTCACCGTCATCTGCAAGCTCCTTGCGTAAAGGGGAAAGCCGCGGCCAAGCGATTGACCCGGCCTGTCCTGGGGAAGACAAGCACAAGACATGCCCGCGTCACAAGCGGTTCCGCTCGGCTGTGCAGTGCATCATAATGGCGGCTTCTTCCTACGGACGCGGCCATACCAGCCCGCCTCGGGCGATGGCCTCAACGGAGCATCGCGCTTGAACGAGAACATCCTCTGGTTGCATGAGCTGCGCCTGGCCGACCTGGCCCGCGTGGGTGGCAAGAATTCCTCGCTCGGCGAGATGATCGGCAATCTGGCCGGCCTGGGAGTCTCGGTTCCGGGGGGCTACGCCACCACCGCGGAGGCGTTCAAGGACTTCATCGCCCACAACGACCTGTCCAAGCGCATCTTCGACAAGCTGGCCACGCTGGACGTGGAGGACGTCGGCGCGCTGACCGCCGCCGGCAAGGAGATCCGCGGCTGGGTCATCGATGCCCCGCTGCAACCGGCGCTGGACACCGACATCCGCAGCGCCTATGCCAGGCTCTGCGCCGACAACGGCGGCGGCGACGTGGCGGTGGCGGTGCGTTCCTCGGCCACCGCCGAGGACCTGCCCGACGCCTCGTTCGCCGGCCAGCAGGAAACCTTCCTCAACGTCACCGGTGCCGATGACGTCGTGCACAAGGTCAAGGAAGTATTCGCCAGCCTCTACAACGACCGCGCCATCGCCTACCGCGTGCACCACGGCTTCAAGCACGAGGACGTGTTCCTGTCCGCCGGCGTGCAGTTGATGGTGCGCTCGGGCGTCGGCTCCTCCGGCGTGCTGTTCACGCTGGACACCGAATCCGGCTTCCGCGACGTGGTGTTCGTCACCTCCTCGTTCGGCCTCGGCGAGATGGTCGTGCAGGGCGCGGTGAACCCGGACGAGTTCTACGTCTACAAGCCCACCCTGGCCGCCGGCAAGCCGGCGATCCTGCGCCGCTCGCTGGGTTCCAAGGCGATCCGCATGGTGTATTCGGACGTGCCCGGCGAGCGCGTCAGGACCGAGGACACCCCGGCCGAACTGCGCAGCACCTTCTCGATCAGCGACGAAGACGTGCAGGAGTTGTCCAAGCAGGCGCTGGTCATCGAGAAGCACTACGGCCGCCCGATGGACATCGAGTGGGCCAAGGACGGTGTCAGCGGCAAGCTGTTCATCGTGCAGGCGCGCCCGGAGACGGTGAAGTCACGCGCCAAGGCCACCCAGATCGAGCGCTTCGCGCTGGCCGACAAGGGCGGCAAGGTGCTGGCCGAAGGCCGTGCCGTGGGTGCCAAGATCGGCGCCGGCGTGGCCCGCGTGGTGCGCTCGCTGGACGACATGAACCGCGTGCAGCCCGGCGACGTGCTGGTCGCCGACATGACCGACCCGGACTGGGAACCGGTGATGAAGCGCGCCAGCGCCATCGTCACCAACCGCGGCGGCCGCACCTGCCACGCCGCCATCATCGCCCGCGAACTGGGCGTGCCGGCGGTGGTCGGCACCGGCAATGCGCTGGACAGGATCACCGACGGCGAGGAAGTGACCGTCAGCTGCGCCGAGGGCGACACCGGCTTCATCTATGACGGCAAGCTCGCGTTCGAGCGCACCACCACCGACCTCGGCAACATGCCGGCGGCGCCGCTGAAGATCATGATGAACGTCGCCAACCCCGAGCGCGCGTTCGACTTCGGCCAGTTGCCGAACGCCGGCATCGGCCTGGCGCGTCTGGAAATGATCATCGCCAGCCACATCGGCGTGCACCCGAACGCGCTGCTGGAATACGACCGCCAGGATACGGCGACGAAGAAGAAGATCGACGAGAAGATCGCCGGCTACAAGGACCCGGTGAGCTTCTATGTGGACCGTCTGGCCGAGGGTATCGCCACCCTGACCGCCTCGGTCGCACCGAACCCGGTGATCGTGCGCCTGTCGGACTTCAAGTCCAACGAGTACGCCAACCTGATCGGCGGCAGCACCTACGAGCCGCACGAAGAGAACCCGATGATCGGCTTCCGTGGCGCCAGCCGCTACGTCGATCCGTCGTTCTCCAAAGCATTCGCGCTGGAATGCCAGGCCGTGTTGCGCGTACGCAACGAAATGGGCTTGGACAACCTGTGGGTGATGATCCCGTTCGTGCGCACGCTGGAGGAAGGCCGCAAGGTGGTGGAAGTGCTGGCGCAGAACGGCCTCAAGCAAGGCGAGAACGGCCTGAAGATCATCATGATGTGCGAGGTGCCGTCCAATGCGCTGCTGGCCGACGAGTTCCTCGACATCTTCGACGGCTTCTCGATCGGCTCCAACGACCTGACCCAGCTCACCCTGGGCCTGGACCGCGATTCGTCGATCGTCGCCCACCTGTTCGACGAGCGGAACCCGGCGGTCAAGAAGCTGCTGTCGATGGCGATCAAGGCCGCGCGCGCCAAGGGCAAGTACGTCGGCATCTGCGGCCAGGGCCCGTCCGACCACCCGGACCTAGCCGAATGGCTGATGGCCGAAGGCATCGAATCGTTGTCGCTGAACCCGGACACCGTGGTCGATACCTGGCTGCGGCTGGCCAGGAGCAAGGCCTCGGCATAAGCGATACCGCAACGTCGAAACAAACGAAGCCCCGGACGAAAATCCGGGGCTTCTTTGTTTTGTCTCTTCTCCCTCTAGGGGTAGACGTGTTGCTTGCGAGCCACGGGCTCGCACACGCCTAAACGCGATGAGGGTTCGGGCGAAGCCTCGTGCAGCCAAACAGGCGAGGGGCTTCACCCGACCCGCTCCGCGCCCCCGTCCTTGCGCTGGCGCATGGGCACTCAAGGGCAGCGAACCAATGGTTCGCAAGCTGCCCCTCTCACTCCGCAGGGAGGGGGACTCGAAATTCTTACTGCCGGCTACCCGCCGCATCCACCGCCGCGGTCTGCGTCACCACCTGGCCGTCGATGACCGGCAGGCGGTCGCTGGCCGGCTTCTCGTCCATGCGCAGCGTCTTTTCCTGGCCGTCGTAGCGGTAGGTGACGTCATAGCCGACGGTACGGGAGGCGTTGCCCAGCGCGACGCGGGTGCCCGGCTTGCTGTCCATGCGCATGGTGCCGGTGCTGCCGTCGTCGCGGCGGTAGGTCACGTTGTAACCGGTGACGCGCGAGGATTCGGAGGTCGCGTTCTCGGTGTGGCATTGGCGCTCGGTGCGCTCCACCACCTTGCCGCCGACATGGCGCTTGTCCACCTGGTTGCCGATCACGCCACCGGCCACGGCACCGGCCGCGGTGGCCGCCTTCCTGCCGTTGCCCTTGCCGACCTGGTTGCCGAGCAGGCCACCGATCACCGCACCGGCGACGGTGCCGCCGACGTTGCCGTCGCGCTCGGGCAGGCGTTCCTGCACCACCACGTCCTCGCAGACTTCGCGCGGCACCGTGGTCGTGGAGGTTTCGCGCACCGGCTCGCTGCCGATCACGCTGGCATAGGCCTGTTCGCTGCGGGTGACCGGCGCCACCTTCAGCACGTCGGCGTATTCCAGCTTGCCGGAGGGAGCGATGGCGCCGTCGGCCGCGGCATCGTCGGCCAGCGGCGTGGTATCCAGCAGCGGCTGCTCGGCCTGCACCTCGGCCGGTGCGGCGGCCTTGTCGCGCCCGCTCATGAAGGCCGCGGTGGCGATGCCGCCTACCAGCAGCGCCCCGGCCGCGACCAGAATCATGGTGGTGTTGCTCTTCATGGTCCTACTCCCTGGCGGGTCGACCGCCCGTTGACTTCGCGCAATTCCAGCATGATAAAGCTGAACGAAGCCATTGCCCCGGCCTGCTTTCGCTCGAAAGCATCCGCCGCGCCCACATATCTTTGTCCTGTCTGTCCACCATTGCAGGAACGCCGATGTCCAGCCCCATGCTGCTGCCAGTGTTGGAATGGGCGCGCAAGCTGCGCTACCCCACCCTGTTCAAGATCACCGCCGCGCTGTTCGTGCTGGACACGCTGTTCCTCGACCCGCTGCCGTTCGTCGATGAAATCCTGCTCGGGCTGGGTACCCTGCTGCTGGCCAACTGGAAAAGCCGCAAGGA
The DNA here is from genome assembly GCF_001431505.1 of Stenotrophomonas daejeonensis. Lineage (GTDB taxonomy): Bacteria > Pseudomonadota > Gammaproteobacteria > Xanthomonadales > Xanthomonadaceae > Stenotrophomonas > Stenotrophomonas daejeonensis. Next base: position 31,191 of record NZ_LDJP01000029.1, on the reverse strand, counting down.
AAAGACCCCCGAGCCACCGGCATTGCCGCGCAAGCCCTGAGTCGTGCGCCTGATCGACAGCCACTGCCATCTGGATGCGCCCGGGTTCGACGGCGACCGCGCCGCGGTCATCGCCCGCGCCAAGGCAGCGGGCGTGGCGACGCAGGTCGTGCCGGCGATAACCGCGGCGTCATGGCCGAAGCTGCGTGAGGTCTGCGCCACCGATGCCTCGCTGCATCCGGCCTATGGCCTGCACCCGATGTTCCTGTCCGAACACCGGCCCGGACACCTGCCCGAACTGCGTACTTGGCTGGAACGCGAGCGCCCCTGCGCCATCGGCGAATGCGGGCTGGATTTCTTCATCGAAGGGCTGGATGCCGATGCGCAGCGCCACTACTTCGATGGGCAGCTGCGGCTGGCACGCGAATTCGACCTGCCCTTGATCGTGCATGCACGCCGCGCGGTGGACCAGGTGATCCATGCCTTGCGCCGCACCGGCGGCCTGCGCGGCGTCGTGCACAGCTTTTCCGGCAGCCCGCAACAGGCACGGCAGTTGTGGGACCTCGGTTTCCTGATCGGGCTGGGTGGCCCGCTCACCTACCCGCGCGCCAACCGCCTGCGCACGCTGGCGGCGACGATGCCGCTGGACTACCTGCTGCTGGAAACCGACGCCCCGGACCAGCCGGATGCCGGCATCCGCGGCCAACGCAACGAACCGGCGCGGCTGGCGGACATCCTCGCCACCGTGGCCGAACTGCGCGGGCAGGCGCCGGAGGAAATCGCGGCGCAGACGACCGCCAATGCAAGGCGCCTGTTCAACCTGCCGAATCCCGATTTGCCGTAGGAGCGACGCAAGTCGCGACCGGAGTTTCCTCGGATAAGCCCCGGGTCGCGACTTGCGTCGCTCCTACGTCTTTTCAGCGCACCTTCGGCTTGAGCAGCATTTCCAGCGCCTTGCCGGCCGTGGCGAAGGCGAACGCGCCGGTGATATGGGTCGCCGCCCCCAGCCCGGCGCCGCAGTCGAGCTTCAGCGCCGCGTCGGCGCCGAGGTTCGGGCGCAGGCCGCAGACGCTGCCATCGGCCTGCGGGTACTTCACGTTCTCCAGCGAATACACCGCCGGCACGCCGAAATATCGCTGCGGGTTCTTCGGGAAGTTGAACTCGCCGCGCAGCTTCCTGCGGATCAGCGCCAGCATCGCGTCGTGCTCGGTGCGCGAGACGTCGCGTACCCGCACCAGCGTCGGGTCGGTGCGGCCGCCGGCCGCGCCCACGGTGACCAGCGGCAGCTTGCGGCGCCGGCACCAGGCGATGGTTTCCACCTTGACCCGGAAGCTGTCGCAGGCATCGATGACCAGGTCGAAACCGCGGTCGAGCAGCTCGGCCATGTTGGAACCGGTCAGGAAGGACTCCACCGCCTCCACTTCGGCATCGGGATTGATCGCGCGGCAGCGCTCTGCCATCGCCAGCGCCTTGTTGCGCCCGTATTGCCCGTCCAGCGCCGGCAACTGGCGGTTGGTGTTGGACACGCAGATGTCGTCGGCATCGATCAATGCCAGGTGTCCCACCGCCGAGCGCGCCAGCGCCTCGGCCACCCACGAGCCGACGCCGCCCATGCCCACCACCGCCACCCTGCAGGCGGCAAGCCGCTCGATCGAGCCGGCGCCGTACAGGCGGTCGATGCCGGCGAAGCGTTCACGCAGTCGTTCTTTCATCCGCGCATTTTAACCGTGGCCGGGAATGGGCCGCGCGTCGTAACATCGGTGCTGATTCCACCGGAGCCAGGGCATGAACGACCCCAGCCGCACGCAGTCCCCCGCTTCCCGCTACCTGATCGTGCTGATCCTCGGCCTGCTCATCGGCGTGGTCGCCACCGTCATGCTGATGCGCGCCATCCAGGCGCGGCAGGACCCCTTCCCGGACAGCCTGATGCAGGTCATGGCGCGCCAGTCGCAACTGCTCGGCGAGAGCCTCAAGCAGAACCGCTGCACGATCAACGACAGCACGCCGCGCCTGCAGAGCCTGCGCGCCCTGTCCAACGACCTGGAACTGGCCTTCCCCAGCCTGCGCGACGACGCGCGCTTCCAGCAGCATGCCAGCCGCTTCCGCGCCACCTTGAACGATGCGCTGGCCAACCCGCCGGCCGATTGCGCCACGCTGGCCGTCGTGACCGAGCAGGTCGGCAAGGACTGCAAGGCCTGCCATCAGGATTTCAGGTGAGCCCCGCCTCGCTCCGCACGTGATTGGCACGCCATTCACGCGCGAGGCGACACGATTCTCCCGCAGCGGGTGCCATGCCACCCGCCACCCACCTCGGCAAGGAGAACGACCATGAAAATCGCGTTGATCGCCGCAACCACCCTCGCCAGCCTCGCACTGGCCGGCTGCGCCACCTCACCGGGCTACGGCAATGGTGGCTACGGCAGTGGCGGATACAACAACGGTGGCTACAACAACGGCGGTTACAACACCGCGCGCTGTGCCGATTGCGGCATCGTCACCCGCATCGACACCGTCGCCTCGGGCCGCACCGCGCCATCGGCGACCGGCGCCATCCTCGGCGGCATCGTCGGCGCCGTGGCCGGCCATGAGATCTCCGACAAGACCGGCGGCAGCAAGGGCAACCAGAACATCTCCGCCGCGGCCGGTGCCGCCGCCGGCGCGCTGGCCGGCAACAAGATCCAGCAGAACGTCACCGGCAACTCCTACGACATCCAGGTGCGCATGGACGATGGCCGGGTGGTCGTGGTCAATCAGAAGGACCTGGGCGGCATCCGCGAGAACACCTACGTGCGCGTGGTCAATGGCCGCGTCGTGCTGCGCTGAGCCCGCCAACGGGCGCCGGAAAACGAAAAGGCCCGCTGACGCGGGCCTTTTCGCTGCCAGTGGCAGCCGGAATCAGTCCGGCTGCACGGCGTCGGCCTGCAGGCCCTTCTGGCCCTGGACGACGGTGAAGGTGACCTTCTGGCCTTCCTTCAGGCTCTTGAAGCCCTGGGTCTGGATGGCGCGGAAGTGCACGAACACATCTTCGCCATTCTCGCGGCTGATGAAGCCGAAGCCCTTGGCATCATTGAACCACTTGACGGTACCGGTTTCGCGATCGGACATCTCGACTGACTCCCTGTTGCTCTCTCAGTTGTTTGGATACGCCCGCAAGGACGGCTGACTGCAAGGGGGAAGCGAGGTGCAGCGATGTAAGCAAATCATGCGATCTACCCATCAGGCCACGATTCACGGTGACCTTGCCAAGCTCAGCGGCTGAAACTTAACCCGGCCATAACGAAAAATCAATCGGTGGAAAGACCGGATTGTCAACCCTCAAAGGTACGAGCGTGGACTATTCATTCATCCTGTATTTGCTGGCGGTGGTATTGGTCCTGGCCGGCATCGCCGGAATCGTGCTGCCCGCCCTGCCCGGGGTACCGTTGGTATTCGCCGGCCTGCTGGCGGCGGCCTGGGCCGAGGGCTTCACCCGGATCGGCTGGCCGACGCTGCTGGTGTTGGGCGTGCTGACCGTGATCTCCCTCGTGGTGGACGTGCTTTCCACCACGATGGGCGCGCAGAAGCTGGGGGCAAGCCGGCTGGCGATGGTCGGCTCGCTGGTGGGGACGGTCGTGGGCCTGTTCTTCATGCCGCTGGGGCTGTTCATCGGCCCGTTCGCCGGTGCCCTGCTCGGCGAATACCTGCATGGCCGCCATCTGGGCAGGGCCACCAGGGTCGGCATCGGCACCTGGCTGGGCATCGTGCTGGGGGTGGCCCTCAAGCTCGGGCTGGCGATGGCGATGCTCGGCGTGTTCGCCGTCGCCTGGTTCATGTGAGCCCGGCGGCTCCCCTTGCATCGCGCGATGGCCGACAATTCCGCCCGCGCCTCCCCACACCCTCCGGATGGACCGCTTCCACCATGCCTGACCGCCCTCTTCGCAGCGCCCTGCTGCTCGCCCTGTCGGCCCTGCCCGCCACCGCCCTCGCACAGGAATCCACGGCGCAGCCGCTCTCGCCCGAAGCCTGCTTCGCGCTGGACTCCGACGCCGTCCGCCTGAGCTGCTACGACCGCGTGCTGGGGCGCACGCCGGCCGACACCCAGGCCGCCGATGCCGCCGCCCTCGCCGCCCAGCAGCGGCGCCGGGAGGCCAGGGCGCTGGATGCCGAGGACCCGCGCGGCAAGGAGTTGTTCGCCCATGACGAGCTGGCGGCCGCGGCGGCCAACGCCGGGCGCGGCTCGCTGCTGGACAGCCGCTGGGAGTTGGCCCGGGACTCCAAGCTGGGCCGCTTCCAGCTGCGCGCCTACAAGCCGGTGTACCTGCTGCCGGCGTTCTGGAGCAGCAAGCCCAACGAAATGCCGCATTCGCCCAACCCCAACAACACCGTTACCCAGCCCGAGAAGCTGGACGACACCGAGCTGAAGTTCCAGCTCAGCTTCAAGACCAAGGTGGCCGAGAACCTGTTCGGCGACAACGGCGACGTGTGGGTGGGCTATACCCAGAGCTCGCGCTGGCAGGCCTACAACAGCGAGTTGTCGCGACCGTTCCGCGAAACCAACTACGAGCCCGAGGCAATGCTGGTGTTCCGCAACGGCTACTCGCTGCTGGGCTGGAACGGGCGCATGACCGGCATCAGCCTGAACCACCAGTCCAACGGCCGCAGCGACCCGCTCTCGCGCAGCTGGAACCGGGTGATCCTCAGCGTCGGCCTGGACCGCGAGAACTGGGCGCTGGTGCTGCGCCCGTGGTACCGCGTCCCCGAGAGCGGCAAGGACGACAACAACCCCGACATCGAGGACTACATCGGCCGCGGCGACGCCACGCTGGTGTGGAACCGCAACGGCCACGAACTGTCGCTCACCGGGCGCCATTCGCTGCGCAGCGGCGACCGCTCGCACGGTTCGCTGCAGCTGGACTACGGCTTCCCGCTCAGCAACCTGCTGCGCGGCCACGTGCAGGTGTTCGACGGCTACGGCGAAAGCATGATCGACTACAACCACCGCGCCACCTACATCGGCGTCGGCCTGTCCCTGCTGGAATGGTTCTGAGGCGATGAAAGCGACGATCTGGCACAACAACCGCTGCTCCAACTCGCGCGGCGCGCTGGCCCTGCTGCAACAGGCCGGCGCCGACATCGAAGTCATCGACTACCTGCAGGACCCGCCCGACCCGGCCACGCTGCGCCGGCTGCTGGACGAGATGGGCATGCCGGCTCGCGACCTGCTGCGCAGCAAGGAAGCCGCCTACGCCGAGCTGGGGCTGGCGCGGAAACTGGACGACGAGGCCGCGCTGATCGAGGCGATGGCGATGCACCCGCAGCTGATCAATCGCCCGATCGTGCGCACGGCCAAGGGCACCGCGCTGTGCCGGCCACCGGAAACGGTGCGCACGCTGCTGTAATCGCGGGGACTCGTGCCGGGCAAGCCCGGCACCTGCGGGATGGGGCCGTCCACCAATCCGTGGATGCCGGGTTGTTCCCGCATGCGCTTCCCGGCAACGGTGCGCGCGGGGCAGGTCCCATCGTCCCGGCAAGGTTGTCGTTCTTCGTCCCGTGCAGGCAGAATCCCGCCGTCCCGACAGGAAGTCCACGCATGGCCCGACCGCACCGCTCATTCTTCGCCTATTCGTCCGCGCTGCTGGGGCTGCTCAGCCTGCTGGCGGTGGCCTGCTTCCACTTTCCCGAACTGCTGACCAGCCGCGAGTTCCGCGCCGTCTACAACGAGCAGTTCGCGCGCCACCTGCTGCTGGTGGGGCTGGCGGCGGCCTTCGTCATGGGCACGATGGCGATCCTGCGCGACCGCAACAAGCGCATCGCCACGATCGGCGTCGGCAGCGCGACGCTGGCGGTGCTGCTGGGCGGCACCAACGTGCAGTTCGACAGCATCGGCCAGACGCCTTATTCGCTGGGGCTGGATTGGTTCGTGCTGTCGCTGTTCTTCTCGGCACTGGTGTTCGTGCCGCTGGAGCGCTACCTCGGCAAGCGCGCGCTGTCGCCGCTGCGGCCGGGCTGGCGCACCGACGTGGCCTATTTCTTCATGAGCCACGTGCTGGTGCAGTTCATCCTGATCCTGGTCACCGCCTCCACCTCCACCATCGCCGGGCTGGCCGTGTTCCCGTCGCTGAAGGCGACGATCCAGTCGCTGCCGGTGTGGGCGCAGTTCCTGATCGCGGTGTTCGTGGCCGACATGGCGCAGGCGCTGCTGCACCGCGCGTACCACAACATCCCGTGGCTGTGGCGCTTCCATGCCGTGCACCATTCCAGCCGGCACATGGACTGGCTGGCCGGCTCGCGCATCCACTTCGTCGAGATCGTGATGACCCGCAGCGCGGTGCTGCTGCCGCTGCTGGTGCTGGGCTTCTCGACCCCGGCGGTGAACGCCTACGTGATCCTGGTCGGCCTGCAGGCGGTGGTCGCCCACGCCAACCTCGGCATCCGCTTCGGCTGGCTGGAGTACCTGCTGGTGCTGCCGCGCTACCACCACTGGCACCACGCGCGGCAGCAGGACTACATCGACGTCAACTACGCCATCCATCTGCCGCTGGTGGACATGCTGATGGGCACCTTCAAGCTGCCGCGCGACCAGAAGGAATGGCCGCGGGAATACGGGGTGATGAAGCTGGAAACCGTGCCCAAGGGCATCGTCAGGCAGCATCTGATGCCGTTCCAGGGCGGGCGCAGGTTCGACGATTACGTGGACTGAGCGGGTTTCAGGTCCAGTCGCCAATGCCTTCGCGGCGGTAGACCTCGACCCGCGCCGGGCGGTCCTTCATCCGCCGCGCGTGCGCGGCCAGCGCCGGCCAGCCATCGCTCGGGCGCGGCATGTTGCGCGACCAGCGCATCAGCATGGTCAGCATGAAATCGACCACCGTGACCTGCTCGCCCAGCAGGTACGGGCCGCCGGCCTGCAGGTGGTCGGCCACCTGCTGCCATGCGCTTTCCAGTTGCAGGCAGGCCTGCTCCTTCACCGCGACAACATTCGACTCGCCTGCCGGCTCGTGCGGATAGAACCACGCGCGATAGGCCGGCATCAGCGTGTAGGTGCAGAAGCACATCCAGCGGTAATAATCACCGCGCGCCGGGGTGCCGGGCGCCGGCGCCAGCCCGGCTTCGGGGTGCAGGTCGGCCAGGTGCATGGCGATGGCCGCCGATTCGGTAAGCACCTGTCCGTCGATCAGCAGCGTCGGCACGCGGCCGGCCGGGTTGATCGCCAGGTATTCCGGCGACTTCTGCTCGCGCTTGTCGAAATCGAGCTGGCGCAGTTCGTGTTCGATGCCCAGCTCGATCAGCAGCCAGTGCACGACCAGCGAGGCGGTGCTTTGCGAGCCGTAGAGGATGACGGACATGCGGTTCTCCAGCGGAAATTCCGCATCTTACCTGCAGCGTCGATGCCGACGTTCGATGGCCTGCCGCTGCTTCAGTTGCAGCTGGCCATGCAACTGTTCAGCCGCTCGCCGCATACCGCGGCGGGCGAACGGTTCTGGCAGAACGCCTGCGAGGTCTGGCAGGCACCGCGCAGCTCCGGGTCGGTGATCTTGTCGCACTGGTTGCGCTTGTTCGCCTCGCCACAATCGCCGTAGCCGGATGGGTTGGCCATGCAGGCCTGGTGGCGGCTCTGGCAATAGTTCACGCAGGCTGCGGGGTCGCCCTTCGGTACATCGCGCCAGCCACCGCCAGCGCATCCGGCCACCAGCAGCGCCAGCGACATCACGATCCAGTGCATTGCGCTCACCTGTCTCTCCTTCCGAAACGGCGACGGCCCGAGCATAGCCCGGGCCGCCTTCGAACCTCCAACAACATGCGTTGGCTTACACCACCATCACCGGGATCTTGCCGATGCGGGCCTGCCATTCACGCGGGCCGGTCTGGTGCACCGATTCGCCGGTGGAATCCACCGCCACGGTCACCGGCATGTCCTGCACGGTGAATTCGTAGATCGCTTCCATGCCCAGATCGGCGAAACCGACCACCCTGGCCGCCTTGATCGCCTTGGACACCAGATAGGCCGAGCCGCCCACCGCCATCAGGTAGGCGGACTTGTGCTTGCGGATGGCCTCGATCGCCGCCGGGCCGCGCTCGGCCTTGCCGACCATGCCCAGCAGGCCGGTCTGCGCCAGCACCTGCTCGGTGAACTTGTCCATGCGGGTGGCGGTGGTCGGGCCGGCCGGGCCGACCACTTCGTCGCGTACCGGATCAACCGGGCCGACGTAGTAGATGAAGCGGCCCTTCAGGTCCACCGGCAGTTCCTCGCCCTTGTTGAGCATGTCCACCATGCGCTTGTGCGCGGCATCGCGGCCGGTCAGCAGCTTGCCGTTGAGCAGCAGGGTCTGGCCCGGCTTCCAGCCGGCGACTTCTTCCGGAGTGATCGTGTCCAGATCGACGCGGGTGCCCTTGGAGGCGTCGTAGGTCAGCGTCGGCCAATCTTCCAGCGACGGCGGGTCGAGCATCACCGGGCCGCTGCCGTCCAGGGTGAAATGCGCGTGGCGGGTGGCGGCGCAGTTAGGGATCATCGCCACCGGCAGGTTGGCGGCGTGGGTCGGGTAGTCCTTGATCTTGACGTCCAGCACCGTGGTCAGGCCACCCAAGCCCTGCGCGCCGATGCCCAGCGCGTTGACCTTGTCGTGCAGCTCGATGCGCAGTTCCTCGATGCGGTTGGACGGGCCGCGCGCCTTGAGTTCGTTGATGTCGATTTCCTCCATCAACGCTTCCTTGGCCAGCAGCATCGCCTTCTCGGCGGTGCCGCCGATGCCGATGCCGAGCATGCCCGGCGGGCACCAGCCGGCGCCCATCGTCGGCACGGTCTTGAGCACCCAGTCGACGATGGAGTCGGACGGGTTGAGCATGACGAACTTCGACTTCGCCTCCGAGCCGCCGCCCTTGGCCGCGACGATCACCTCCACCTTGTCGCCCGGCACCACCTTCACGTTGACCACGCCCGGGGTGTTGTCGCGGGTGTTGGTGCGCTTGCCGGCCGGGTCGGCCAGCACCGAGGCGCGCAGCTTGTTGTCCGGGTGGTTGTAGGCGCGGCGGATGCCCTCGTTGGCCATGTCCTCCACACCCATCGTGGCGTCGTCCCAGCGCACGTTCATGCCGATCTCGAGGAACACGGTGACGATGCCGGTGTCCTGGCAGATCGGGCGGTGGCCCTCGGCGCACATGCGCGAGTTGATCAGGATCTGCGCCATCGCCTCCTTGGCCGCCGGCGATTCCTCGCGCTCGTAGGCGGCGGCGAGGCTCTTGATGTAATCGACCGGGTGGTAGTACGAGATGTACTGCAAGGCGTCGGCGATGGACTGGATGAGGTCTTCCTGCTTGATCGATGTCACGGCTTGCTCGAGGCTGGCGGGGGATTGGAGCCGGCCATTTTAGTGCAAAGTGCCGCTCCGGCCCTTCCGTCACGCTGGCACACGCTGTTGCGTCCTTCCCGCATGGACATGACCGATATCTTCCAGAACCACCGCCCGCGCCTGCTGGCGCTGGCCTACCGGCTGCTGGGCAGCCGCGCCGATGCCGAGGACGTGGTGCAGGACGCCTGGCTGCGCTGGGCCGGCGCCGACACCGCCGCCATCCTCGACCCGGAGGCATGGCTGGTCACCGCCACCACTCGGCTCGGCCTGGACCGGCTGCGCGCGGCCACGCGCCAGCGCCTGGACTACGTCGGCCCGTGGCTGCCCGAACCACTGCACATCGCCGCAGAACTGCCGCCGGTCCCGGACCCGGCACAGGTCCACGCCGTCGCCGAGGAGGTTTCGCTGGCGTTCCTGACCCTGCTCGAACAACTCGGCCCCGAGGAGCGCGCCGCGTTCCTGCTCAAGGAGGCGTTCGGCCACGACTACGCCGGCATCGCCGAATTGCTCGGGCACAGCGAGGCCAACTGCCGGCAGTTGGTGCACCGCGCGCGCAAGCGTCTGCAGGAAGGACGGCCGCGCTTCGCCGCCGACGCCACTCAGCACCGGCGGTTGCTGGCGCGGTTCATGGAGGCCACCCAACGCGGCGATGACGCGGCCATCCGCGCCCTGCTGCATGCCAATGCACGCTTGCTTGCCGATGGCGGCGGCGTAGTCACCGCCGCATTGCGGCCACTGCTCGGCGCCGAGCGCATCGCCCGTTTGTTCTGGGCCATCGCCCGCCGCGGCGGCAGCCATCCGGCACGGCTGGGCAGCGTCAATGGCGAGCCGGCGATCCTGCGTTTCGACGGCGACCGCCTGCATTCGGTGACCACCATCGAGATCGATGGCGGGCGCATCGCGCGGATCTACAGCGTGCTCAACCCGCACAAGCTGCGCGCCCTTGTCACGGCCGGCGACGTCGGCGCGTCCCTGCAATGAAGGTGGCCATGCCGGCCACCACTGGAGCCGTTCCAATGAGCAATACCTCTCCCCGCGTCCCCTACACCCGCCTGGCCGCCGATGCGTTCAAGGGCCTGCTCGCCGCCAGCAAGGCCGTGCACGAAGGCTCGGTCGAGCACGCGTTGATGGAACTGGTGTTCCTGCGCGTGTCGCAGATCAACGGCTGCGGCTACTGCATGGACATGCACGCCACCGCACTGCGCCAGGCCGGCATCGAGCCGCGCAAACTCGACACGCTGCCGGCCTGGCACGAGAGCCGTTTCTTCGACGCGCGCGAGCGCGCCGCGCTGGGCTGGGCCGAGGCGCTGACCCGGCTGCCCGACGGTGCGCCTTCGCAGGCCGCGTTCGATGCGTTGGCGCCGCATTTCGACGAGAAGGGCATCAGCGACCTGAGCATGGGCATCGCCACGATCAACGCTTGGAACCGCCTCGGCGCCGGCCTGCTGCCGCCGCTGCCGTGATCCCCGCCGGAGCCGCCCCGCGCGGGCGGCTCCGTACCGGGTCCGATGGCCGCCATCGGTGGCAGGCCGCACAATACGGCCTCATGGAAACCCTGGTACTGATCCTCGACCTCATCGGCACCTTCGTCTTCGCCCTGTCAGGCGCGATGATGGGCGTGCGCCGCCGGTTGGACCTGTTCGGCGTGCTGGTGCTGTCCTTCGCCGCCGCCAGTGCCGGCGGCATGACCCGCGACGTGCTGATCGGCGCCACCCCGGTGGCGGCGCTGAGCGACTGGCGCTACCCGAGCATCTCGCTGGCCGCCGGCCTCGTCACCTTCCTGTGGAGCCCGTGGATCGAGCGCCTGAGCAACCCGGTGCGGATGTTCGACGCCCTCGGCCTGGCGGTATTCGCCGTGGCCGGCACGCAGAAGGCGCTGGCCTTCGGGCTGGCCCCGCCGATGGCCGCGGCGATGGGCATGCTCACCGGCATCGGCGGCGGCATCGCCCGCGACGTGCTGCTGGCGCAGGTGCCGCTGGTACTGCGCGCCGAGCTGTACGCGATCGCCGCACTGGCCGGCGCCGCGGTGGTCGCCGTCGGCCACTGGCTGCAATGGCCCGCCCTGCCCTGCGTGCTGGCCGGCGCCGGGCTGTGCTTCGGCCTGCGGATGATGGCGCTGCGTTACGGCTGGCACCTGCCGGTGGCGCTGCAATCCGGCGGCGACGGCGAGCCGCCGGGACCGATGCGGTAGCGCTCCTGCGCAGGAGCAATCCTGGCCGCAACGGGGCATTCTCCTTGTAGATGCGGGGCTCGCCCCGCATGGAGCTTTCCCGGTGAAGCCCAATGCGGAGCAAGCACCGCATCTACAAAAGCCCCGCCGAAATCCCTCACCTGTCACGGACGCGGCACAATGCCGGCCATGCCCGCTCCCCACGCTCCTGCCGCCCGTCCCAGCCTGCGCGAACGCATGGATGCATTGCGCAACCTGCCGCCGTTCCTGCGCCAGGTATGGCGGACCAGCCGCCTGCTGACCCTGGCCAGCCTCGGCCTGCGCCTGCTGCGCGCCCTGCTGCCGGTGGCGATGCTGTATGTGGGCAAGCTGATCATCGACGAGGCTGTCCACCTGGCCGGCAACGGCGGCATGCCGCCACTGCGCGAGGCGCTGGCCGGCGGCCAGCTCGACACCCTGCTGCAACTGCTGGCGCTGGAGCTGGGCATCGCCATCGGCTCGGACCTGCTGGGCCGGCTGGTCAACTACGCCGACGCGCTGCTGTCCGAATTGTTCACCAACGCCACCAGCGTGCGCCTGATGGAACATGCCGCCGAGCTGGACCTGGAGGACTTCGAGGACCCCGACCTGCAGGACAAGCTCGACCGCGCGCGGCGCCAGACCATGGGCCGGATGAACCTGATGGGGCAGCTGTTCGGGCAGGTGCAGGACGCCATCACCGTCATCAGCTTCGCCGCCGGGCTGGTCGCCTACGCGCCGTGGCTGATGGCGCTGCTGGCGGTGGCGCTGGTGCCGGCGTTCATCGGCGAATCGCATTTCAACACGCTCGGCTATTCGCTCAACCACAGCTGGACGCCCGAGCGCCGCCAGCTCGACTACCTGCGCCAGGTGGGCGCCAGCGTGGAAACCGCCAAGGAGGTGAAGATCTTCAACCTCCACCGCTTCCTGATCGAGCGCTACAAGCTGCTGGCCGAGCGCTTCTACCGCGCCAACCGCACGCTGGCGCGCAAGCGCGCGTTCTGGGGCACGCTGCTGGCGGCGCTGGGCACCCTGGGCTACTACGCCGCCTACGCCTACATCGCCTGGCGCACCATCAGCGGCGATTTCAGCATCGGCGACCTGACCTTCCTCGCCGGCAGCTTCATGCGCCTGCGGCAGCTGCTGGAAGGCCTGCTCACCGGCTTCTCGCAGGTGGCCGGGCAGGCGTTGTACCTGGACGACCTGTTCTCGTTCTTCGCCATCGAACCGGAAATCCGCTCGCGCCCGGATGCATTGCCGGTGCCGCGCCCGATCCGCGAGGGCTTCGTGTTCGAGGACGTCGGCTTCCGCTACCCCGACGCCGAGCGCTGGGCGGTGCGCCACCTCGACTTCCGGCTGGAGGCCGGCGAGGTCATCGCCCTGGTCGGCGAGAACGGCGCCGGCAAGACCACCCTGGTCAAGCTGCTGGCGCGGCTGTACGACCCGGACGAAGGCCGCATCCTGCTCGACGGCCGCGACCTGCGCGACTACGACCTGGACGACCTGCGCGCCAACATGGGCGTGATCTTCCAGGACTTCGTGCGCTACCACCTGAGCGCCGGCGAGAACATCGGCGTCGGCCTGGTCGAGGCCATGCGCGACGACGCCCGCATCCGCGACGCCGCGCACCGGGCGCTGGCCGACGAGGTGATCGAAGCGCTGCCCGATGGCTACGAACAACTGATCGGCCGCCGCTTCAAGACCGGCGTGGACCTGTCCGGCGGCCAGTGGCAGAAGATCGCCATCGCCCGCGCCTACATGCGCGACGCGCAGGTGATGATCCTCGACGAACCCACCGCCGCGCTCGACGCCCGCGCCGAGTTCGAGGTGTTCCAGCGCTTCAAGGAACTGTCCGCGCAGCGCACCGCGGTGTTGATCTCGCACCGCTTCTCCTCGGTGCGCATGGCCGACCGCATCCTGGTGCTGGCCGACGGCCGCATCGAGGCCAGCGGCACCCACGCGCAGCTGATGGAAGAAGGCGGCCGCTACGCCGAGCTGTTCGAACTGCAGGCCGCCGGCTACCGCTGAAACCGCGCCCAGAAAGATGAGATTCAATCTCATTTGACGGATTTCGGCTAGAATGGGCCGGTCAACCCATCCCCACGCAAGCCACCGCATGTCTTCCGCTTTCGGCACCGAGACGGTGCTCGACGTCCACCACTGGACGGACGCCTACTTCAGCTTCTCCACCACCCGCGACAGCAGCTTCCGCTTCGAGAACGGCCAGTTCGTGATGATCGGCCTGGAAAACGAAGGCGGCCGCCCGCTGCTGCGCGCCTATTCCATCGCCAGCGCCAACTGGGAAGAGCGCCTGCACTTCTTCAGCATCAAGGTGCAGGACGGTCCGCTGACCTCGCGCCTGCAACATCTCAAGCCCGGCGACACGTTGGTGGTCGGCAAGAAGCCCACCGGCACCCTGCTGATCTCCGACCTGCACCCCGGCAGGCACCTGTACCTGCTGGGCACCGGCACCGGGCTGGCGCCGTGGCTGAGCATCGTCAAGGACCCGGAGACCTACGAGCGCTTCGAGAAGGTCATCGTCTGCCACGGCGTGCGCTTCGAGCGGGACCTGGCCTACCGCGAGTACTTCGAGAAGGAACTGTTCGAGGACGAGATCCTCGGCGACATCGTCCGCGACAAGCTGCTGTACTACCCGGCCGTCACCCGCGAACCGTTCCGCAACCACGGCCGCCTGACCACGCTGATGGAAACCGGCGCCATGCCGCAGACCCTCGGCCTGCCGCCGTTCGACCCGGCCAACGACCGCTTCATGATCTGCGGCAGCCCGCAGATGCTGGCCGACCTGCGCGGCGTGCTGGACGCGCGCGGCTTCGAGGTATCCCCGCGCATCGGCTCGCCGGGCCACTACGTGTTCGAGCGCGCCTTCGTCGAGAAGTAGGCCGGGGCAGTGCCCCGGTGACGACCCCACGACGTGTCGGGGGACGTGGCCCCGACCCAGGCTGCCCAACGGCCGGATCCTGCCGATCCGGCCGTTTCCGTTTCCGAAGCCCTGCGATATGCATGTCGACCCATTTGTTGCGCGGTGCGCAACATGCTAGATTACGCGACATGATCCAGTCGTTCCGGCACAAGGGGCTGCGCAGGCTCTTCGAGACGGGGGACACCTCCGGCATCCAGGCCAGCCATGCCAAACGACTGCGGCTGCAGCTGGCCGCACTGGATACCGCGCAGACCATCGAGGACATGGACATCCCGGGGTTTCGGCTGCATGCGCTGAAGGGCGAGCTGAAAGGACGCTGGTCCATCAGCGTCAACGGCAACTGGCGCATCACCTTCGAGTTCAAGGATGGCAACGCCCATGTACTGGACTACGAGGACTACCACTGATGCACATGCACAATCCCCCGCATCCCGGCGAATTCATTGCCGGCCTCTATCTCGAACCCAACAACATCAGCGGCCGGGAACTGGCCCAGAAGCTCGGTGTCGCCGCATCCACCCTCAGCCGCGTGCTGAACGGCAGCAGCCGGGTCAGCCCGGAAATGGCATTGCGCCTCTCCAAGGCTCTGGGCCGCAGCCCGGAAAGCTGGCTGGCCATGCAGGACGCCCATGACCTGTGGGTGGCCCGCCAGCAGGTCGATCTGGATGATGTGAGCCGGCTGGAGCTGGCTCCGACCTGATCCCGGGCTTCCGCCCGGGAAGCAGGCGGCACTCCGGGCAATGATGGGCACATGGCGAACCTCCCGCCATTCCCGGCAAGCCTTTGCCGACCGCGACGGCGCGAAAGCCGCACGCGGCATGCCGCGAAAGGCCTTGCGCCGCAACCCTGCCGTTCGACACACCCACGGACCTGCGCGCGCGGGGTACCCTGCGTGTTCAGTATTTCCCGGAGTTTCCGACTTGAACACCCGCCTCGCCCTTGCCCTCGCCGTGTCCCTGGGCCTTGCCGCACCGGCTTACAGCCCGGCCGCCGATGCCGCCACCCAGGCCGCCGAGCAGGCCAATCCGTTCTTCGCCGAAAGCCCGCTGCCGCTGCACTACCCGCAGTTCGACAAGATCAAGGACAGCGACTTCGCCCCGGCCTTCGACGCCGGCATGGCGCAGCAGATCGAGGAAGTGGAGGCCATCGCCAACAACCCGGCCGCGCCGACCTTCGAGAACACGCTGGTCGCGCTGGAGAACAGCGGCGCCGTCCTCGACCGCGCCACCACCGTGTTCTTCTCGCTGAGCGGCGCGGACACCAACGACGCGCGCAAGCAGCTGCAGGCCGACTATTCGGCGAAGTTCGCCGCGCACCGCGACGCCATCAGCCTCAACGGCAAGCTGTTCGAGCGCATCAAGGCGCTGTACGACAAGCGCGACACGCTGGGCCTGGATGCCGAAGGCCTGCGCCTGGTCGAGAAATACCACGACAACTTCGTCCGCGCCGGCGCCGAGCTGCCCGACGCCGACAAGGCCAAGCTGAAGGAAATCAACGCCGAGCTGGCCAACCTGGGCACCAAATTCAGCCAGAACGTGCTGGCCGAGGTCAACGCCGCCTACATCGTGGTCGATGACGTGAAGCAACTGGACGGCCTGTCGGCCGAGCAGGTCGCCGCCGCCGCCGAAGCCGCCAAGGCGCGCAAGCTGGACGGCAAGTACGTGATCGCCCTGCTCAACACCACCGGCCAGCCGGCGCTGAGCAACCTGACCAACCGCGAGCTGCGCCGCAGGATCTTCGAGGCCTCGGTGGCGCGCGGCAGCAAGGGCGGCGAATACGACAACACCGCGCTGGTCTCGCGCATCATGACCCTGCGCGCCGAGAAGGCCGCGCTGATGGGCTTCGCCAACTACGCCGCCTATTCGCTGGGCAACCAGACCGCCAAGACCCCCGAAGCGGTCAACGCGATGCTCGGCCAGCTGGCCCCGGCCGCGGTGGCCAACGCCAGGCGCGAGGCCGCCGATCTGCAGGCGATGATCGACGCCGAGCAGAAGGCCGCCGGCCAGCCGACGTTCGAGCTGCAGCCGTGGGACTGGGCCTACTACAGCGAAAAGGTGCGCCAGGCCAAGTACGACTTCGACGAATCGCAGCTCAAGCCCTACTTCGAACTGAAGAACGTGCTGGAGAACGGCGTGTTCTTCGCCGCCGGCAAGGAATACGGCCTGAGCTTCAAGCAGCGCACCGACCTGCCGGTCTACCACGACGACGTCAGCGTCTACGACGTGTTCGACGCCGACGGCAGCCAGCTGGCGATCTTCATCTTCGACCCGTATGCGCGCCAGTCCAAGCGCGGCGGCGCATGGATGAATTCCTACGTGTCGCAGTCGGCGCTGACCGGCAACAAGCCGGTGGTCGCCAACCACCTCAACATCCCCAAGCCGCCGGCCGGCAAGCCGACGCTGCTGACCTGGGACGAGGTGACCACCACCTTCCACGAGTTCGGCCACGCCCTGCACGGCATGTTCTCGAACGTGAAGTACCCGTACTTCTCCGGCACCGCGGTGCCGCGCGACTTCGTCGAGTTCCCCTCGCAGGTCAACGAGATGTGGGCCGACGAGCCGAGCATCCTGGCCAACTACGCCATGCACTACCAGAGCGGCGCGGCGATGCCGCAGGCGCTGCTGGACAAGGTGGTGGCCGCGGCCAGGTTCAACCAGGGCTTCGCCACCACAGAGTACCTGGGCGCGGCGATGCTGGACCAGCGCTGGCACCAGATCGGCGTGGAGCAGGTGCCGGCGCCGAAGGACGTGCTCGCGTTCGAGCATGAAGCGCTGGTCAAGGACGGCATCTTCTACGCGCCGGTACCGCCGCGCTACCGCACCACCTACTTCAGCCACATCATGGGCGGCTACTCGGCCGGCTACTACGCCTACATCTGGTCCGAGGTGCTCGACGCCAACACCCAGAAGTGGTTCCGCGACCATGGCGGCCTGAGCCGCGCCAACGGCGACCACTTCCGCCAGACCCTGCTGTCCAGGGGCGGCAGCGTCGATGCGATGGAACTGTTCCGCAACTTCGCCGGGCACGAGCCGCAGATCGAGCCGTTGCTGGAGAAGCGCGGCCTGACCGAGGCCGAAGCCGGCAAGTAAGCCGCCGCGTCACACGTTGGATCGGAACCGCCCGGCTTGCCCGGGCGGTTTTGTTTCCCGGCCGGACTACTCGCGGACCATGCCGCGGCGACGCGAGCGGATCATCCATGCCTGAAGGACGAAGCCCACGATGAAGGTGGCGATCCATGCAAGCAGCGTGGTGCGCACCACCACGGACTGCGGCCCGTCGGCCAGGGGATGCGCCGACGGCAGCCGCGTCAAGGTTTCGGCGATGGCGGGCACCAGCAGCAGGAAGAAACTGAAGGAAATCCCGAACGTGGCCAGGTATGGCCGCAGCCGTCCCACGAAGGACATGCGGGGAACGAGCAGGCTGCCGATGGCCGCGAGGAGCGCGAGGATGCCCACCGCGTGCCCGGGATTGAAACCGCCCGTGCTGGACAGGCCGAACGCAGTGAATACCGATACGGCCAGTCCGGCCAGATAGATCCTGCCGGAACGGGTCGCCGGTTCGATCGCGCGGTGGCGGGCAAAGCCGTAGAAACCGGCCGCGACCGGTATCAGGCTGAGGGTGGTATGGATGGCGCCGAGAAGGGAGAGGGAATGCGTCATGGGATATCTTCTATCTATCAGTTGGTAGGTAATCAGGGCGAACCGAAGAGATGGACTGCGGCCATCCATGCGGCTAGCGGGAAACCAGCCGGTCCGTGAGCGGCTGGACGATCCCCGCAAAGACTTCCGGGTCGCCATGCGCGCGGGCCGCCAGCATGGCCCCGTGCACCGCGGCCATGAAGGCCATCGCCTCCGCCTCGGGACTGGCCTGCAGGGAAAAGGCCCCCTGCGAAGCCCCTCCGGCCAGCACGGATGCGAGCCACGCGGCCAGCTCCCGGAAATGGCCCCGGACCTCGTCCGCCACCTGCGGCGGAATGGCCGGCAGCTCGGCAGCCAGCAAGGCGCAGATGCAGAAGGACGACGTACCGTCGCGGATGCACGCCGCCCAATAGCCCGTATACGCGCGAAGCTGCGCCAGCGGATCGGGAAACCGCTGTTCCAGCATCGCCAACCCCAGCCGCGCCTCCTCGCGGTAGCGCGCCACGACCACCTGCACCAGCTCGGCCTTGCTGGGGAAATGGTGGTGGATGCTGGCCTTGCTGATATGCACCGACTCCGAGATGTCGGCGTAGCTGAAGCCGTTGTAGCCACCGCTGGCCAGGAGCGAACGCGCACATGCGGCGATCTCGGCGGCTCTCGGGGAAAGGTCGGTATTCATGCGTGCAATCTACCAACTAGTAGATAAAAGTCCAATCCAGTGGATCATGCCCCATCTGGGGTGCCATCAGACGCGGCGATACCGGCCTTCAAGCGCTCCCGACATTCCACGTGCGCCAAGGAGCGACAGGTCTTCAGCGCGGCGCGACGTAGCCGCCCGGCACGCCCTGCGGCGACAGCACCAGTTGCCACAGCTGCGCGTGGCGGGTACGGAAGCTGGCCATCGAGCCGGCCAGATAGAAGCGCCACATGCGCCGGAAGCGCTCGTCGTAGCGCGGGTCCAGTTGCTCCCATGCCGCTTCCACGTTGTCGCGCCAGGCCTGCAGGGTGCGATCGTAGTCGGTGCCGAAGTTGTGCCAGTCCTCCAGCACGAACAGCTCCTCAATCGCCGTGGCGATCTGCACCGCCGAGGGCAGCATCGAGTTGGGGAAGATGTAGCGGGCGATCCACGGGTCGGTGCGCTCGCGGCTGACGTTGCTGCCGATGCAATGCAGCAGGAACAGGCCGTCATCGCGCAGGCAGCGCCGCGCCACTTCGAAATAGGTGCGGTAGTTCTTGGCGCCGACGTGCTCGAACATGCCCACCGACAGGATCGCGTCGAACGGCTCGTCCAGCTCGCGGTAATCCTGCAGGCGGAT
Source organism: Stenotrophomonas daejeonensis (assembly GCF_001431505.1). Lineage (GTDB taxonomy): Bacteria > Pseudomonadota > Gammaproteobacteria > Xanthomonadales > Xanthomonadaceae > Stenotrophomonas > Stenotrophomonas daejeonensis. Next base: position 11,806 of record NZ_LDJP01000029.1, on the reverse strand, counting down.
CTCCAGCGGCAGGCCGACGCACAACTCGCGCGCGAATTCGGCCTGTTCCTGCGAGATGGTGACGCCCACGCCTTCGATGCCATAACGCTCGGCCGCGTACCTGAGCGCCTCGCCCCAACCGCAGCCGATGTCCAGCACGCGCATGCCCGGGCGCAGGCCGAGCTTGCGGCAGATCAGGTCGAGCTTGGCTTCCTGCGCATCGTCGAGGTCGCCGGCGTCACGCCAGTATCCGCAGCTGTAGACCAGCCGCTTGCCGAGCATGGCGCGGTACAGGTCGTTGCCGAGGTCGTAGTGGCGCCGGCCAACCTCGTAACCGCCCTGCCCGGCCTGCAGGTTGAACAGCTTCGCCTTGAGCGCGTCCCAGACTTCGCCGGCGCCGTGCACGCGCTCGTCCAGCCGCACCGCCAGCAGCCGGGAGAGGAAGGCATCGAGCGAACGCGCCTGCCACCAGCCGTCCATGTAGCTCTCGCCCAGCCCCAGCGAGCCGTCGCCCAGCACCCGCGCGTAAAAGCGCGGGTCGAGGATGTCGATGTCCTGCGGCCGTTCCCCGCCGGGGATGACGTCCGCCTCCTGCAGCAATGCCTCGACGCGTCGTTGCAATCCTGCTTCCATCGCCGGCCCTCCACGCTTCTATGGCTGCGCGAACAACTCCCGGTAATCGGCCGCCACGTGCGGCAGCAGCACCGCCGCCGGCACGTCGACGGTCCGGGTGCCGTCGGAATATGGACCGACCTGGTAGGGCGGGAACACGAAGCGCAGCGCGGCGACATGGCCGGCCGCGTCCATCACCGGCTGGAACTGGGCGAAGTTGGCGGCGTCCGGCGCCGTGCCCTCGTCGATCATCTTCGACAGGTTGCGCACCTGCGCCTGCTGTTCCTCCGGTGTCATATCCTCGCCCTGGGCACGGACCATCGCCTGTTCCAGCAGCTTGTCGCCGGTGTAGTCGCTGATCGCCTTCCAGCCGGCGGGGGAATCGACCAGCGCCTGCGCCGTCAGCATCCGCTCCTGCCGCGGCAACCAGACGAAGCGCGCCACCAGCGGCTGCCCGTGGGCGCCGCCGGTGTAGCTGCTGCCCTCGGCCGCCACCGCGACGACCTGCGGCGTTTCCACCAGCAGGTCGAACGCCAGCGACAGTTCGTAGGGCGCGCGCGGCTGGTCGTTGCCAAGCTCGTCCACCGCCTTGAGCAGCTCGGCCCTGGCCTGGTCGGCATAGGCGCCCAGTTCCTGCGCCAGCCCCGGGTACTTGTTGACCGCCGGCGGGTAGCTGATGCCCACCACGTAGCGGGGATCGTTCTCGATGACGTCGTGCAGCCCGGCCGTGGCCGGCGCCTCGTCGGCGGGCGCGGGCGCAGCTGCCGCATCCGGTGCCGCGGGCGCCGCATCCGGCGCGCCGGCCTGCTGTTTCCCGCAACCGGCCAGCGCCAGCAGCAACATCGCCACGCCCGTGCCTTGTCCCACTCTGTTCATGCCATGTGCTTCCTTGAAAGTGGCGCCGCATCGAACCGGCAGCGCAATCGGCCATACCCGGTTATTCCAACAGGTCCGCATATTCTCCATGACGCTGCATGAAGACCGCGACATAGCTGCATTCGGGCACCACTTTCAGCCCTTCGGCACGGGCATGCGCCAGCGCCGCCCGCACCAGCGCCGCGGCGATGCCGCGCCCGCCGATGGCGTCGGGCACCCGCGTGTGGGTGATGACCATCGCCCCGTCGCGGAGGCGGTATTCGAGCACCGCCCCGTGGCCGTCGAGATCGAGCCGGAAGCGCGATCCGGCCGGGTCGTGGATGACGGGCGGCAGCACGGCATTGGAAGCGGACATGGCAGATTCCCCGGTATGGAACGTGGATTGTGCGGCGCCGGCACCGGCACGGCGTGAAACCCTGACGCGAACGGGCGGCAACGCGCGCCGCCCTGCGTCACTTTCTGACCGGCCCGAGCAGCCGGATCACGATGGCCCGGGCCAATGCAGATGGCATGGCTCTTGCCTGAACAGGCACTGCGTACCACTGGTTTTCCCGCATGCCCGCCCCATTCCACGCACTGCCCTGCCCGCCCGACGACCACGATGCCCTGCTGCTGGAAGGCCTGTTCCAGCTCGCCGTCGCCGGCGACATCGACAGTTGCGAGTTCGAGAAGATCGAGCAGGAAGTGCACGCGCGGCTGCTGGCCGCCTACGCGGCCTGAAACGCGGGGGGCACCTGCAGGAGCGACGTGAGTCGCGATCGGAGCTTTCCCGGCAATGCCGGTCGCGACTTACGTCGCTCCTGCAAAAGCGGCATTCGCCTCAGCGCCCGAAGCGCGGGTGCATCACCTGTTCGAGGAAGGTCTGCAGCACCTGCGGCTCCATGAACAGCATGAACATCACGCCGAACGCGGCACCGGCCAGGTGTGCGCTGTGGTTGACGTTGTCGCTGCCCTTCCGGTCCATCCAGATGCTGTAGCCGACGTAGAACACGGCGTAGAGGATCGCCGGCGCGGGAATGAACATCACCAGGATGATCGTCCACGGCGACAGCAGGATGAAGGCGAACAGCACCGCCGACACCGCGCCCGACGCGCCCAGGCTCAGGTAGTTGGGGTTCTTCTGGTTCTTCAGGTAGCTGGGCAGGATCGAGACCGCCAACGCCGCCAGGTAGAACAGCGGATAGGTCAGGAAGCTGCCGGTCTGCCGCATCATCTCCGCTTCGATGCGCCCGCCGAAAAAGAACAGCGTGATCATGTTGAAGGCCAGGTGGCCGATGTCGGCGTGGATGAAGCCGTAGGTCAGCAGCCGGTCGTACTGGCGGTGGCGGTCGATGGCCGGCGGCCACAGCACCAGCCGGTCGGCCAGCTTGCGGTTGTTGAACGCCACCCACGAGACGATGACGGTGAGGGCGACCAGCAGCAGGTTGATGGGGGTCATGGCATGGATTCTCAGGCGGCGCGGTAGTTGTCCACCATCCGGTAGCGCCGCGCGTACAGGCCGAATGCCAGCGCCGCGACGAAGGCGAAGCCGGCGAAGAAGAACATCAGGAACGCGGCCTCGCTGAGCCCGGTGCTGGCGATGCGGTCGGTCACCGCGTGGTTGCGCACCGCCGCGTTGGACAGCAGCACCCACAGGTTGCCGATGGTGGTGGTCAGGTTCCAGAAGCTCATCACCACGCCCTTCATCGACGCCGGCGCCTGGCTGTAGGCGAACTCCAGCCCGGTGGCCGACACCAGCACCTCGCCGAAGGTCAGCAGCGCATACGGCAGCATCTGCCAGAAGATCGACATGGCATTGCCGCCGTCCATCACCACCTGGATGCCACCGACCACGATCCACGCCAGGCCGCTGAAGGCGATGCCGGCGGTCATGCGCCGCAGCGCCGTGGGCTCCCAGCCCAGCCTGCGCAGCGCCGGGTACAGCACCAGGTTGTTGAACGGGATCAGCAGCATCACCAGCAGCGGGTTCAGTGCCTGCATCTGCGAGGCGGTGAACCACGCCGGCATGGTCATCTGCTGGCCCTGCAGCACCCAGGTCGAGGCCTTCTGGTCGAACAGCGAGAAGAACGGCGTGGTCAAGGCGAAGATCACCAGCACCTTGAGCACCGAGCGCACGCCTTCCACCGACGCTTCCGGGTGCACGCCGCGGGCGCGGTCGAGCTGCAGCATGGTGCCGCCGCCGATGCCGGCCAGCACCAGCACCAGCGCGATGCACAGGCAGATCACGATGCCCAGCGACGGCACCAGCAGCAGCGAGGCCAGTGCCGCGACCACGCCGGCCACGGCGATCACCAGGCCGGCGCGCCCCTGCCCCGGCGCGCGCGCCAGCAGCGCGGTGCGCACCACGTTGGCGAACGAATGCGGGTCCTTCGGCGGCAGCGGCACCAGCACGTAGCGCCTGCGGCCCAGCCAGAACACGAAGGTGGCCACGAACATCAGGATGCCGGGGATGCCGAACGCCCACTGCGGGCCGAGGTTCTTCAACGCCAGCGGGATCAGCAGCGAGGCGAACAGCGAGCCGAAGTTGATGATCCAGTAGAACGCGTCGAACACGATCTTGGCCAGGTGCTTGTTCGACTGGTCGAACTGGTCGCCCATGAACGAGGCCACCAGTGGCTTGATGCCGCCGGCGCCCAGCGCGATCAGGCCGAGGCCGAGGAAGAAGCCCTGGCGGCTGTCCTCGAACAGCGCCAGGCAGGCATGGCCGGCGCAGTAGACCAGGCTGAACCACAGGATCGTGCGGTACTTGCCGAAGAAGCGGTCGGCCAGCCAGCCGCCGAGCAGCGGGAAGAAATACACGCCGATCATGAAGCTGTGCATGATGTCCTTGGCCTCGCCGGCACGGCCTTCGGCGGTGACTTCCTGCAGCAGCAGCGAGGTGATCAGGAACTGCACCAGGATGTTGCGCATCCCGTAGAAGCTGAAGCGCTCGCAGGCCTCGTTGCCGATGATGAAGGGAATCTGGCGTGGCATCCGTGCCCTGGGAGTGGCGCTCGCGGCCCCGGCGGTGTTCGTCATCTGCTGGCGATCCTGTCGTGCAAAGGGTGCAAGCCTAACGCATCGGGCCGGGTCGCCGCCCCTGTCGAAGCGCCCATTGCAATGGCCGCGGCGGGCGCGCATTGGCCGCCGGCCACGGCTCGGCTACAGTCGCGCCACGCCCCTCCGGAGTCGCACGGATGCCTCGCCTGCTGCCGCTGCTGTCGCTTCTCGTCCTGTGCCTGTCCGGCTGCAAGCCGCCTTCCGGGGCATCCACCGATGCTGCCGCCGCGGTGCCGGCCGATGCCGGGGCACGGGGTGGCACTGCGGCCATCGCGCCGCCCGCGGAGGCCCCCGTTGCCGAGGATGCCGCCACGCCGCTGTCGATGACCGCCGACGGTAGTTACCAGCCACCGGCAAGCCCGGCGGAAGCCGCCGGCGATACCCGGCCCTTCGCGTTCTCTGCGCATCCGGCGCCAGCGCCACTCGATGCCTGCGGTTTCGACGGGCTGGCCATTCCCCACGGCACCAAGGTCTATGCCGCCGGCGCGTATTCCGGCCGCAAGCTGGCCTTCCAGATCGACGACAGCGGCCACGAGGCCACGCTGATGGAGGTGGCGGTCAACCAGCCGCAGGCCCCCGTGATCCTGATGCTCGGCGCCTACGAGCCGACGGTATGGAGCATCGGCTGGAGCCAGGGCACCACGCTGGTAGCGGTGTTCGTCAGCGGGTATCACAAGCAGGTGGTCACCGGCCTGCCGGCGACGGTACCGGTGCTGGTCAGCACCTACGACAATCGCGGCAGCTGTGGTTCCAACTACGTGAGCCCGGAGCGGGCCGAGCGGCTCAACCCGATGGCACGGCGCCTGTTCGGGCAGCCGGTGGACATGCTCCATCCCGCCCGCGACGGCAAGGTGGTGGTGGGCGATGCACTGTCCCCGGGTACGCAGTTGCAGACCCGCCGCGACGCGCCGGGCGTGGAGAGCTTCCGCCTGCCCGATTCGCAGCTGGCCGGCCCGGCGGCGTTGCAGCATGCGGTAGCCCAAGGCGTGCTGCGTCCGGCCACGCTGGCCGACGTGCAGGCATGGAACACGGGCATGGCCGCGCAACGCGCGCAGCAGGACATCCCGCCCATCGCCGGTGGCGCACCACCCGCGCAGCGCGGCCTGCCGCACAATGGCTACGTGGTGCTCAAGCCGTTCCGTTTCCCCGCCGGCCTGTACGGCGCCAATTCAGCCACGTTCTATGTCCCGAAGGGGGTGCCCAACCCCACCGGGACGCCCGGCCATTCCACCGTCTACGACTTCAACACGCTCCAGTGCAGCGGCGTCGGTTGCCGCCGCGACTGAGCGATACCGTCGGAGCGATACCGTCGGGAGCACGCGCAACGGATTCCGGAAACGGCAACGGCCGGGCGACGATGCCCGGCCGTTGTCTGCAGCCACCTCCGGCAAGCCCCGCATGGCGGGGCCGCACGGTCAGGCGATGGCTTCCTGGTAGCGGCGCTCGACCTCGTTCCAGTCGACCACGTTGAAGAACGCGCCGATGTATTCCGGGCGGCGGTTCTGGTACTTCAGGTAGTAGGCGTGTTCCCACACGTCCAGCGCCAGGATCGGGGTGTTGCCGTCCATCAGCGGGCTGTCCTGGTTGGCCGAGGATTCCACGACCACCTTCTTGTCCGGGGTCACGCTCAGCCACGCCCAGCCCGAGCCGAAGCGGGTCAGCGCGGCCTTGGTGAAGGCTTCCTTGAACTTGTCGAAACCGCCCAGCTGCGCGTCGATGGCCTTGGCCACCTCGCCGACCGGCGCACCGCCGCCGTTGGGCGACATCACCGTCCAGAACAGGCTGTGGTTGGCATGGCCGCCACCGTTGTTGCGCACCGGGCCCTGCAGGTTCTCCGGCAGCGACTTGGTCTTCTTCACCAGTTCCTCGACCGGCAGGTCGGCGTACTCGGTGCCTTCCAGCGCGGCGTTGACGTTGTTGATGTAGGTCTGGTGGTGCTTGGAGTGATGGATTTCCATCGTGGCCGCGTCGATGTGCGGTTCGAGGGCGTCGTACGCGTAGGGCAGCTTGGGCAGGGTGTAGGCCATGAGGAATCTCCTGGGGGTTTTCGTCCGGCGACGGCCGGGCGTTGCACCTCCAATGGTAGGGACGAAGCCTCCACATACCAAGGGCGATGGCGGGAAAAACACTGTCCCGCGAACCCATCGGGCCGTGGCTTCGCGTCGTTGTTATTCCAGCGTGAACCCTGCCGTGAACCCGTCGTTCAAACATCGCCGCGCGCAGGCGCGATAATCCGGCATCCCCCGCAAGTTCCATCGCCATGCGCAAGCCCCTGCTCCTGTTCGTCGCCCTGTTCCTGCTCGTGGCAGGCCTGTGGGGCATGCGCGAACTGCAACGCCCGGCCACGCCACAGTTCGCCCCCGCGCTGGACGCCGGCGCCGCAGCGCAGGTCGAACAGGCGCCGGCGGCGGCTCCCGCAGGTGATGCGCTGCCGGCCTTCCTGCCGCGCGAAGCACGCGACACCATCGCCCTGATCCAGCGCGGCGGTCCGTTCCCGCACCGGCAGGATGGCAGCGTATTCGGTAACCGCGAGCAGCGCCTGCCGCAGCGCCCGCGCGGCCATTACCGCGAATACACCGTGGACACGCCCGGCCTTTCGCACCGCGGCGCACGCCGCATCGTCACCGGCGGCGACCCGCCCGACGCCTGGTACTACACCGACGACCACTACGAGAGCTTCCGCAGCTTCCACGTGCCGGCCAACGGAGAGCGCCATGAGTGACAGCGGTTTCGACATGGGGCTGGAAGACGCGGCGCAGGCCGGCGTCTATGCGGTGGGCCACGGCGACCTCGGCGGGCTGGCCGCGGCCGCCCGCGATGCCGGCCTGAAGGTGTTGCGCGTCGATCTTGAAGCCTGCACCGACAAGCGCACCCTGCTGCTGCGCATCGCCACCCAGCTGGACTTCCCGGCCGGCCTCGGCCGCAACTGGGATGCGCTGTCCGACGCGCTGCGCGACCTGTCGTGGTTGCCGGCCAACGGCTATGCGCTGCTGTTCGGTGAGGCCGGGGACCTGCGCCGGGGCAACCGTGGCGATTTCGACATGCTGCTGGACGTATTGGCCGAAGCGACAGCCAACTGGGCCGAAGACGGTGTGCCGTTCTGGGCCTTCCTGGAATTGCCCGACGACATGATGGAAGCGTAGGTACGGGGCTTGCCCCGTACGCGCGTTGTCACGGCAAAGCCCCTGCGGGGCAAGCCCCGCAGCTACTGCCGTAGCTTTCAGCCGTCCAGCTCTTCCCAACGGGCGTAGGCGGCATCCAGCTCGGCCTGTGCCTTCGCCAGTTGCTGGGTATGGGCGGTGACTTCGGCGCTGGAGCGGGTATAGAACGCCGGGTCGTTCATCGCGCTGGTCAGGCCTTCCACGTCCAGTTCCAGCTTCTCGATCTTCACCGGCAGCTGTTCCAGCTCGCGCGCGTCCTTGTAGCTGAGCTTGCGTTTGGCCGCGGCGGGTTGCGGTTCGGCGGCGGGCGCGGCGACCGGCTTTTCCGGCGCCTTCGCCGCAACCTCCTGCGCCACCTGCGGGCGCTGCCGCAGCCAGTCGCTGTAGCCGCCGATGTACTCGCCCACCCTGCCCTCGCCCTCCATCACCAGCGTGGAGGTGACCACGTTGTCGAGGAAGTCGCGGTCGTGGCTGACCAGCAGCAATGTTCCGGTGTAGTCGCCGAGCAGTTCTTCGAGCAGTTCCAGCGTTTCCACGTCGAGGTCGTTGGTCGGTTCGTCCATCACCAGCAGGTTGGACGGCTGCGCGAACAGCTTGGCCAGCAGCAGGCGGTTGCGCTCGCCGCCGGACAGACGGGTGATCGGCGCGCGCGCGCGTTCGGGGGTGAACAGGAAATCCTGCAGGTAGGCATGCACGTGCTTGCGCTTGCCGTTGAGGTCGATGAAATCCGCGCCTTCGGCGACGTTCTCGATCGCACTCCAGTCCTCGCGCAGGGTGGCGCGGTACTGGTCGAAGTAGGCGATCTGCAGGTTGGTGCCCTGGCGCACCTCGCCGCTGTCCGGCTGCAGTTCGCCCAGCAGCAGTTTCAGCAGCGTGGTCTTGCCGCTGCCGTTGGGGCCGACCAGGCCGATGCGGTCGCCGCGCAGGATGGTGGTTTCGAAATCCCTGACCATCACCCGCTCGCCGAAGGCAAAGGAGATGTTCCTGATGTCGATCACCTTCTTGCCGGAATTCTCCGCACCGGCCGCTTCCAGCCGCACGTTGCCGCCCAGCTCGCGGCGCTGGCTGCGTTCGTTGCGCATCGCCTTGAGCCGGCGCACGCGGCCTTCGTCGCGGGTGCGGCGGGCCTTGATGCCCTGCCGGATCCACACTTCCTCCTGCGCCAGCAGCTTGTCGAAGCGCGCGTTCTCCTGCGCCTGCGCGTTGAGCCGCTCCTCGCGGCGGCGCTCGTAGTTGGCCCAGTCGCCGGGCCAGCTGGTGACCTGCCCGCGGTCGATCTCGACGATGCGGGTGGCCAGCGCACGCAGGAAGCGGCGGTCGTGGGTGACGAACACCACGCAGCCGCTCCAGCCTTTCAGGAAGCCTTCCAGCCAGTCGATGGCCTCGATGTCGAGGTGGTTGGTCGGCTCGTCCAGCAACAGCACGTCCGGCCCGGCCACCAGCGCACGCGCCAGCAGCACGCGGCGCTTCATGCCGCCGGACAGGCGGCCGAACTCGGCATCGCCATCGAGCTCCAGCTTGGTCAGGGTCTCGGCCACGCGCTGGTCCAGCGCCCAGCCGTCGGCGGCATCGATCCTGGCCTGCACCTTGCCCATCGCGTCGCCGTCGAACACCTCGGCATGGCTCAGGCGGTGGAACTCGGCCAACCAGTGGCCCAGTTCGCCCAGACCATCGGCGACCACGTCGAACACGCTGCCGGCGGCGCCATGCGGCACTTCCTGCTCCAGCCGGGCCACGCGCACGCCCTGCTGCACGCGCACCTCGCCGTCGTCGGGCTTCAGTTCGCCGGCCATCAGCTTCATCAGGGTGGATTTGCCGGCGCCGTTGCGGCCGATCAGGGCGATGCGCTCGCCCGCGTCGATCGACAGTTCGGTTTTTTCCAGCAACAACGGGCCGCCGACGCTGTAGTCGACGTTCTGCAAGGTAATCAGGGGCATCCGCGCATTGTACGGGCTGCGCGCAGGTCGGGGTCACGTCCCCGACGGGGCTTGCCACGGAATGCATGAAGCGCCGGGGACGCTGCCCCGGCCTACGCAAGGACGTCCGGCCGCAATGCCAGCAACTGCCGCAGGCTGACCGGCACGCGCTTGCCGGGGTGGCGCACCACCCACAGCTGGCGCCGCAGCGGCGGCAAGGGCGTGGCCAGCACCTGCAGCCTGCCGAGCGCGACGAGGTCGGCCACCGCATGCCGCGACAGGCAGGCCAGCCCCAGCCCGGCCACCGCGCCCTGCTTGATCGCCTCGGTGCCGCCCAGTTGCAGCACCTCGGCAAAGCCGTGCAGGTGCGGCAGCAAGGCCTGCTCGGCGGCCTCGCGGGTGCCGGAACCGGGTTCGCGCAGCAGCCAGCACGCCCGTTGCAGCTGCGCCATGTCGACACCGGCGCGCAGTTCGGCCGCATGCCGGTGACCCTCGCCGAACACGACCAGCAATTCGTCCTGCTGCCATGCCGCCACGTCCAGCCCCGGCGCATGGCACGGGCCTTCGATCAGGCCGATGTCCACCTCCAGCCGCTGCACCGCGGCCACCACCTCGCGGGTGTTGCCGATCACCAGATCAACGTGGGCCTGCCCGTTGCGCTGCTGCAAGCCGGCGATGCGCGCCGGCATCAGGTAGTTGCCGATGGTGGTGCTGGCCCCCACCCGCCAATGCACCGGCGCGCGCAGTTCATCGGTGGTGCGGAAACGGCGCTCGATGTCGACCATGCCGGCCAGCAGCGTGCGCGCCTCCGGCAGCAGCGCCTGCCCGTGGCCGTTGAGCACCAGCCGGCGGCCGATGCGGTCGAACAGTGCCAGCCCCAGCAGGTTTTCCAGTTCGCTCAGCGCGGCGCTTACCGCCGATTGCGACAGGCCGATGGCCTCGCCGGCCGCGGTGGTGGTGCCTGCCTCGGCAATGGCCGAGAAGATCTGCAATTGGCGCAGCGACAGGTACACGATTTACCCATTAAACAGATTGAATGCAGAAATATTATCCGTTTTACCAATAAAACAACCGGGATCAGCATGGGCCACCTTCTGATTACCCGTCGTCATGAACACTGTCACACAAGGGCTGGACCGCCCCGCATCGCCCCGCCTGCCCGGCCTGTTGCTGGCCGCCGCCATCGCCGGGCTGTCGGCCTGGCTGGGCAATCTGCCGCCGTTGCAGGCGCATGGCATCGGCACGCTGACGCTGGCGATCGCGCTCGGCATCGCCGCCGGCAATGCCTTCCCCGACGCGCTCTCTTCCCGCGCCAGCGCAGGCGTGGACTTCGCCAAGGGCACCCTGCTGCGCGCCGGCATCGTCCTCTATGGCCTGCGCCTGACCCTGCAGGACGTCGCCCAGGTCGGCCTCCGCGGCGTGCTGGTCGACGCGCTGGTGCTGTGCTCGACGTTCGCCCTGGCATGCTGGCTGGGCTGCCGCGTACTGAAGCTGGAGCGCGGCACCGCCCTGCTGATCGGCGCCGGCAGCTCCATCTGCGGGGCCGCCGCGGTGATGGCGACCGCGCCGGTGGTCAAGGGCCGGGCCGAGCAGGCGGCCGTTGCCGTGGCCACCGTGGTGGTGTTCGGCACGCTGGCGATGTTCGCCTACCCGCTGCTGTACCGGTGGGGCGTGGGCGCCGGCTGGATGCCGCTGGACGAGGCCGGCTTCGGCGTGTTCACCGGCGCCACCGTGCACGAAGTGGCGCAGGTGGTGGCCGCCGGCCGGGCGATCGGCCCGCAGGCCGCCGATGCCGCGGTGATCGCCAAACTGGTGCGGGTGATGATGCTGGCGCCCTTCCTGCTGGGCCTGTCGCTGCTGCTGGCACGCGGGCGGAAGACGGTCGATGGCCCGCGTCCGGCAATCACCGTCCCGTGGTTTGCCTTCGGCTTCATCGGCATGGTCGCGTTCAACTCGCTGCGGTTGCTGCCGGCGCCGCTGGTCGAAGCGCTGGTCGGGCTGGACACCGCGCTGCTGGCGATGGCGATGGCGGCGCTGGGCCTGACCACGCGGGCCTCGGCCCTGCGCCGCGCCGGCCCGCGGCCGATGCTGCTGGCGGCGCTGCTGTTCGCGTGGCTGCTGGGTGGCGGGATGCTGATCAACCTGGCCATCCACGCCCTCCCGTAGGAGCGACGCGAGTCGCGACCGGGCTTCCTCGGGAAAGCCCCGGTCGCGACTCGCGTC
>NZ_LDJP01000028.1 GCF_001431505.1 Stenotrophomonas daejeonensis | reverse complement strand
TAACTGTTCGGGCTGAGGATGGGAGCACGGAGTGCGGCGCCCCTGACTCCTACACGTGCTTGCTTGGCACCGCGACTGAACGGGCTGCCGCACTCCGCTCTCACCTGCAACGGTAACGGGATAAATGACACAAGCGACGTCAGTCGCGACCGGGGCTTTCACGGTAACGTCCCGGTCGCGACTGACGTCGCTCCTAGAAGCGCCAACGCTGCTCAGCCGTCCAGTCGCGCCTGTACCTGCGCCAACTGCTCCTGCAACGCGGATACCGTGGCTTCCAGCTGCTGCACGCGTTCTTCCAATGCGTTGTTGCCGGCCGCCCCGCCAGCCGCCGGGGCGCGATACTGCGCCGCCAGCGCTTCCACATCCACAGGACCACACAAAAGGTGCATGTAACGGTCCTCGCGTTGGCCAGTGGCGCGCGGCAGCTGCACCACCAGTTCGCGCTGGGCCAGCCGGTCGAGCTGGTGGCGCAGGTCCTCGGCGTCGGCGAACTTCGCCATGCGCTCGCTGCGCGCGGCCAGTTCGCCGGCGGTCTGCGGCCCGCGCAGCAGCAACAGGCCGAGCAGCGCCACCTGCTGGCGCGGCAGGTCGAGCTTGTTGCCGGCCAGGTGTTCGTAGCGCTCGGCGCGCGAGGAGAAATGCTGGCGTGCCAGCCCCATCGCCTCCAGTTGGCGCAATGCGTGCTGCACCTTGCCGGCGTCCAGGTTCATCAGCGGGTCGCGCGCGGTCTTCTGGTTGGCGGCCACCTGGGTGGCGTTGACGGTCAGCGGGTAGGCGTCCGGGGTGGTGGCTTCCTTCTCGATCAGGCAGCCCAGCGCGCGTGCCTGCGCGGCGTCGAGGACGGGAATGGCGGGGGAATCGGTCATCGTGTGCACCTGCGTCGCGCGAGGGGGCGCAAGCATAGCCGAGCCGGCCGCGGTGGGGCGGGCAGGCGGGTGAGCCGGTAAACTGCGCGGGTTTTCGTCCTGCCCGGTGCGCCGCATGTCCCGACTCCCGACCTTCTCCCTGCTCGCCGCCGCCATGCTGTCGCTGGCCGCGTGCACCGCTCCCACGCAGCTGACCCGGGGCGGGCCGGACGTCCCGGCCGCGGTGGCCACCAGCGAGGCCGTTCCCGCCGACGACAACCTCAACGCCGTGCTGTGGGTGCAGCGGGCGCAGGAGTACCGCGCCCTGACCACGCAGACCTGGCGCATGGCCGCGGCCACGCTCGACCGCGCCCTGGCCGACCCGCAATGGACCGCGTTGCTGCCCGGCGAAGGCGCCGAGCTGCAGCAGCCCGGCCTGAAGCCGGCGGTGGTCGTCGATGTCGATGAAACCATGCTCGACAACTCCCCCTACCAGGCGCGGCTGGTACTCGATGGCAAGTCGTACAAGGAGGAAAGCTGGGCCGAATGGGTGGCCGAGAAGCGTGCCCGCCCGGTGCCCGGCGCGCTGGAATTCGCCCGTGCGGCCAACGCCCGCGGCGTCACCCTCATCTATATCTCCAACCGCACCGACCAGATGAAGGCCGACACGCTGGACAACCTGCGCGCGGCCGGCTTCCCGGTGGCCGATGACGGCGTCTATCTCGGCATGGGCGTGGACGTGCCCGGTTGCACCCGGCCGGCCGACGACAAGGGCTGCCGCCGCATCAAGGTCGCCAGCCAGTACCGCGTGCTGATGCAGGTGGGCGACCAGATCACCGATTTCGGCCAGCCGCGCAGCAACGACAACGCCGACCGCGACGCCCTGCTCGCCGGCCACCCGGGCTGGCTCGGCGAGCGCTGGTTCATGCTGCCCAACCCGACCTACGGCGGCTACGAGTCGGCGGCGGTCGGCAACCGCCACGGCCTGTCCGCCGCGCAACGCCGCGCTGCCAAGCACGCCGCGCTGGAGCCGGCGCGATGAACCGCGGCCCGCTGCCGCTGCGCCCCGACGAGCGTTTGATCTTCGCCCTCGACGTGCCCGGCCGTGCCGAGGCGCTGCAATGGGTGGAACGGCTCGGCGACGCGGTGTCGTTCTACAAGATCGGCATGGAGCTGCTGGCCTCGGGCGAATACTTCGATGTGCTCGAGGAACTCGCCAAGCGCGACAAGCGCGTGTTCGTCGATCTCAAGTTCTTCGACATTCCCGCCACGATCGCCGGTGTTGTCCGCCGTTTGTCGCAGTGGCCGGTGAGCTACTGCACCATCCACGGCTGGCACCCGGCGATGATGGAAGCGGCCGCGGCCGCCAACGGCTCGGACATGCGCCTGCTGGCGGTGACCGTGCTGACCTCGATGGGCCGCCCCGACCTGGCGCAGATGGGCATCGACCGCGAACCGGTGGACGTGGTGGTCGAACGCGCGCTGGCCGCGCAGCGCGCCGGCATCGACGGGGTGATCGCCTCCGGGCAGGAGGCCGCGCCGATCCGCGCGGCCACGGGTGCCGGTTTCTCCATCGTCTGCCCCGGCATCCGCCCCGGCGGTCCGGCCGGCGACGACCAGCAGCGCACCGTGGGCGTGGCGCAGGCATTTGCCGACGGCGCCGACGCCATCGTCGTCGGCCGCCCGATCCGGCTGGCCCCGGACCCGCGCGCGGCGGCGCTGGCGATGCAGCAGGAAATCGCCACTGCATCAAGTTAAATCAATAACTTGAAGCGAGATTCATGAAGTATTGCTTTAACTGAACCGGGCGCGTAGGCTTGCACCTCGTCCGGTCCTGCCGGCGATGTGCCAACCTGTCCACCGGCCTTGCGCCGGCTTGAGGAGGTCCGCCACCGGCAACGGTGCGGCCTCTTTTTTTATGTGACCGGCCGCCGGGGGAATGCCGCCCCGCGCTTGCCGCTGTCACCCGGCAGGCCGCAAGATGCCCCGGCTCCTGGGGAGGACACCACGCCATGCCACGCCGTTCCCGAACGCGAACCTGTTGCCTGTACCTCGCACTGGCCGCCGCGGCGCTGCTGGCCGCCTCCTGCCGCCACGGCACCGAGGAGCTGCCCGGCGCCGCCAGCCGCCCGGCCACCGCGGTGCGGCAGATGGTCCAGTACCTGCAGGACGACGACCTGGCCGGCTACGCCCGCGCGGCGGTACCGCCGGCGCAGTACGCCGAGCTGGAAACGGCCTGGGCCCAGGGCCACAGCCGCTGGCCGCTGACCGAACTGCCGCTGGACGACAAGCTGCCGGTGCTGCTGGCGATACTGTCGGAAAAGGACGCAGAAACCCGCCTGCAGCGCGCGTTCAAGGCGCAGATCGCCGGGCAGGCCGCCGCCGTGCGCCAGGCCGCGCACTCGCTGGGCCTGTTCGGCGTGCAGTACATCACCTACCAGGGCGACTACAGCGATGCCGAGCGCGCCCACTACGCGCAGCTGGTCACCGCCCTGAGCGCATGGGCGCAGGCGGCGCCGCTGTCCGACCCGAAGCTGGCCGAATCCACCATCGCCACCCTGACCGGCGCCGCCCGCGCCACCGGCCTGGACAGCGAGGACGCCTTCCGCCAGGCCGGGATGACCGCCAGCCTGCAACGGCTGGGGCCGTTCGCCCGTGCCGCCAAGCAGGTGCTGGCCAGCTACGGGCTGGTGCTGGACGACAGCCTGGCGCAGCTGCGCACCGGCCTGGTCGAGGAACGCGGCGACGAAGCCACCGTGCGCGTGCAGTACCCGCTGGCCGGCGAGGAACTGGATTTGCAGGTGCAGGTGCAGCGGCGCGAAGGCCGCTGGTACCTGGCGCGGACCCTGGCCGAGGCGGAGGCGGCACTGGCCGCCGCCCGCACCGCGCAGGCCGCCACCATCGAGGCCACGGCCGAACCGGCGGACAGCGCCACCGGGGCGGCTAAGCCATAATGTCGCGGATGTCGAAACAGAATTCCCGGCCCGAACAGGGCGAACTCCTCCCGCACGACGAGGCCGGTACGCCTGCCGCCGCACCGGCCGCGATCGTGCCGGGCGCGCGCCCGGTGCAGGCCCGTCCCGGCCGCCGCCCGTGGTGGGCGCGCCTGCTCGGCCGCCTGATCGAACCGTGGCTGGGCCTGAAGATCGAACCGGAACAACCGCAGCACGACCCGGCGCAGCCGGTGGTCTATGTGCTGGAGGACTACGGCCTGTCCAACGCGCTGATCCTGGACAAGGCCTGCCGCGACGCCGGCCTGCCGTCGCCGCTGGTGCCGCTGCCGGGCAACCTGACCGGGCGCAAGCGCGCCTATGTGGCGCTGTCGCGGCGCTCCAGCAGCAATGCGCTGATCCCCGAGCAGCGCGGCGCCCGCACCCATTCGGACTCGCTGGCCAAGCTGCTGCAGGCGCACCGCGACAACCCCGCGCTGGACGTGCAACTGGTGCCGGTGTCGATCTTCGTCGGCCGTGCCCCGGACAAGCAGAGCGGCTGGTTCGCGGTGCTGTTCTCGGAGAACTGGGCGCTGGTGGGCCGCTTCCGCCGCTTGTTGGCGGTGCTGCTCAACGGCCGCGACAGCATCGTGCGCTTCGCCGCGCCGGTGTCCCTGCGCGAAACCGTGGACGAGGGGCTGGAGCCCGAGCGCACCGTGCGCAAGCTGCAGCGCGTGCTGCGCACCCACTTCCGCCGCATCCGCGAATCGATCATCGGCCCGGACCTGTCCACCCGCCGCCTGCTGGTGGACAAGGTGCTGGAGGCCGACTCGGTGCGTGAGGCCATCGCCGCGCAGGCCAAGCGCGACAACAGCAAGACCACCGAGGCGTGGAAGAAGGCGCAGGGCTACGCCTGGGAAATCGCCGCCGACTACTCCACCCCGGTGGTGCGCTCGGCCAGCTTCATGCTCAGCCACGTCTGGAACCGCATCTATGCCGGCGTGCTGGTGCACCACCTGGACAAGTTCAAGGAAGCCGCGCCCGGGCACGAGATCGTCTACGTGCCCAGCCACCGCAGCCACATGGACTACCTGCTGCTGAGCTACCTGCTGTACGACCGCGGCATCGTGCCGCCGCACATCTTCGCCGGCATCAACCTCAACCTGCCGGTGGTCGGCACCCTGCTGCGCAAGGGCGGCGCGTTCTTCGCCCGCCGCAGCTTCCGCGGCAACCCGTTGTATTCGGCGGTGTTCTCCGAATACATGGCGCAGCTGGTTTCCGGCGGCTACTCGATCGAATACTTCGTCGAGGGCGGGCGCTCGCGCACCGGCCGCCTGCTGCAGCCCAAGGGCGGGGTGATCTCGATGACCCTGCGCGCCTACCTGCGCCAGCCGCGCAAGCCGGTGCTGTTCCAGCCCATCTACATCGGCTACGAGAAGCTGATGGAAGGCAACAGCTATCTGGACGAACTGTCAGGACGGCCGAAGGAGAAGGAATCGATCTGGTCGCTGCTGTGGGGCATCCCCAAGGTGCTCAAGCAGAACTACGGCCAGGTGGTGGTGAACTTCGGCGAGCCGATCGCGTTGAACGACGTGCTGGCCGAGCATGCGCCGGAGTGGGATGGCCAGCCGGTGCCCGAGGACGAGAAGCCGGCGTGGCTGATGAAGACCGTCGACTCGCTGGCGCAGGACATCAACGTGCACGTCAACGCGGCCGCCGACGTCAACCCGATCAACCTGCTGGCGCTGGCCCTGCTGTCCACGCCCAAGCACGCGATGGGCGAGGCCGACCTGATCGCGCAGATCGAGCTGTGCAAGGCGCTGCTGGTGGAGATGCCGTACTCGGACCGGGTCACCGTCACCCCGCACACCCCCGAGCGCATCATCGCCCACGCCGAGGAAATCAACGTCCTCACCCGCATCAAGCACCCGCTGGGCGACGTGCTCAGCGTCAGCGGCGACACCGCGGTGCTGCTGAGCTACTTCCGCAACAACGTGCTGCACCTGTTCACCGCCTCGTCGTGGGTGGCCTGCTGCTTCCAGAACAACCGCCGCATGAGCCGCGCCGGCCTGCTGCGGCTGGGCCGCGGCCTGTACCCGTTCCTGCAGGCCGAGCTGTTCCTGCCGTGGAGCGAGGACCAGTTCGCCGCGCGCATCGAGCAGACCATCGACGTGTTCGTGCGCGAGGGCCTGCTGCAGCAGGTGAACGAGGACGACGGCGGCATGCTCGCGCGCAACACCGGGCAGACCGACGAGGTGTTCCGCCTGCGCGCCATCGGCCACTCGCTGCAGCAGGCGTTCGAGCGCTACTACATCGCCATCTCGGTGCTGGTGAAGAACGGCCCCGGCACGCTCGGCGCCGGCGAGCTGGAAAGCCTGTGCCAGCAGGCCGCGCAGCGCCTGAGCCTGCTCTACGCCCCGGCCGCGCCGGAGTTCTTCGACAAGACCCTGTTCCGCAGCTTCATCCAGAAGATGCGCGAACTGCGGCTGGTGTGGCCGGACGAGAACAGCAAGCTGCTGTTCGACGAACGCCTGGACGCCTGGGCCAAGGACGCCAAGTTCATCCTCGGCCGCGAGCTGCGCCACACCATCGAGCGGGTGAGCCCGGAGGCGGTGAAGGCGGAGGAGCCGGCGGCGTAGGTGCGGGGCGTGCCCCGCACGCTTGAACACACTCGAATGGCAAAGCACAGGAAGTGGAAGGCCCGATGAACGAGAAAGAGACGAAAGCGAAGACAGCGGCGACGGCAGCGGAAGGGCTACCTACTCTGGAAGGTCCGGTAGTCCGTCGTACCTGGCATCAGGGCCGCTGGTGGTTCGTGGTGGTCGATGTCGTGGCCGCCCTGACCGAATCACCCAGCCCGGATGGCTACCTGCGCGACCTGCGTCGCCGCGATGAAGAACTCTCCGCAGGCTGGGCGGTGCTGGTCACGCCCGTGCCCGTCACCACCCCCGGCGGCCGGCAGTTGTTGAATTGCGCCACGCTGGAAAGCGTCCTGCGCATCATCCAGTCGATTCCTTCGCCCAAGGCCGAGCCATTCAAATTGTGGCTGGCCAAGGTGGGCAACGAGCGTGTCGAAGAGGCCCGGGCCACGGATTTTGGCGCCTTGAGCGAAAACCAGCGCCGCCTGTTGCTGCGCGGACAGGTGGCGGAGCACAACAAGGATTTGGCTGCCGCAGCCAAACAGGCGGGTGTCGCGACACCGCTGGATTACGCGGTCTTCCAGGATTATGGCTATCGAGGCTTGTATGGCGGCTTGGGAGCGAAGGATATACATGCCCGCAAGGGATTGAAGAAGAACCAGAAGATTCTCGATCACATGGGCAGCACCGAACTGGCGGCCAACCTGTTCCGTGCCACGCAAGCTGAAGAAAAGCTCAGGCGGGACAACGTACAGGGCAAGGCCGCCGCCAACCGCACCCATCAGGGCGTGGGCGAAACCATTCGCCGAACCATCCAGGAGCTGGGCGGCACCTTACCGGAAGACTTGCCCAGGCCGGAAAAGAGCATCCAGCAGATCCAGAGGGCGACACTGCCCGTGGTGGGCAAAGGCAAGCTGAAGTAACTGGAAGACGGCAATCAATGGAATCAGTTACTTGAGTCAAAGGGGGGGGGCAATTTGCCCCCCCCCTCTCTCCAGGCAGGCATGGCAGTCTGCTGGCGGTGGCTCATGCTCATGCTGCAAGTTTTGGTGGAGCTCAGGCCGGCTCGTCCGGTATCAGCATGCTTTCCAGCCGGGTAATGCAGTCCTTGAGCTGCAGCTTGCGCCGCTTCAGCCGCTTGGCTTCCAGGTCGTCGTCCGGGTTGGCGGCCAACTGCGCGATGCGTTCGTCCAGACGGCGGTGTTCGGCCCGCAGTTCGGCGATGCGCTGGCTGATTTCGGCGGGCATCATGGTTTCCACGGGAATCGAGGATACACGCTGCCGGCCACGGCGAGGCCGTCGCCGCCAAGCCAGTTAGAATGGCCGGGATGAATGCCGTCATCCCCCTTCCCGACCCCGTCCGCAGCGCCCGCGACCCGCGCGCGGCCGAGCGCGAGCAGCACAAGCTGACCAAGCGCCTGCGCCGCCAGGTCGGCCAGGCCATCGCCGATTTCGGCATGATCGAGGCCGGCGACAAGGTGATGGTGTGCCTGTCCGGCGGCAAGGACAGCTACACCCTGCTCGACATCCTGCTGCAGCTGCAGAAGAAGGCGCCGGTGCCGTTCGAGCTGGTGGCGGTGAACCTGGACCAGAAGCAGCCGGGTTTCCCCGAGCACGTGCTGCCGGCGTACCTGCGCGACCTCGGCGTGCCGTTCCACATCATCGAGCAGGACACCTATTCGGTGGTCAGCCGGGTGATCCCGGAGGGCAGGACCATGTGTTCGCTGTGCTCGCGCATGCGCCGCGGCGCGCTGTACAGCTACGCCGAGGAGAACGGCTTCACCAAGATCGCGCTGGGCCACCACCGCGACGACATGGTGGCCACGTTCTTCATGAACCTGTTCCACCATGCCAAGCTCTCCGGCATGCCGCCGAAGTTGCGCAGCGACGACGGCAGGCACGTGGTGATCCGCCCGCTGGTCTACGTGCGCGAGAGCGACATCATCGAGTACGCCAATGTGCGCCGCTTCCCGATCATCCCCTGCAACCTGTGCGGCAGCCAGGAGAACCTGCAGCGCAAGCAGGTGGGGCTGATGATGCGGCAGTGGGAGAAGGACCACCCCGGCCGCATCGAGCAGATCTCGCGCGCGCTGGGCGATATTCGTCCTTCGCAGCTGGCCGATCCCAACCTGTTCGACTTCATGGCGTTGGGTCGCCGCGACGGTGCACCGCTGCCGGATGCACGTGCATGGTTGGCTGGCAGTGATACCCAAGTTTCTGAAGCCCCTCTCCCTGCGGGGTGAGAGGGGCAGTTTACGAACCACCGGTTCGTTGCCCCTCGAACGCCCTTGC
>NZ_LDJP01000027.1 GCF_001431505.1 Stenotrophomonas daejeonensis | reverse complement strand
AATCTCCTGAGCGGTCTAACACCTGAGTTAAGCCGCGCCGCGAAGCGGCGTCGGCTTGAATGAATTGTTAGAGGGCAACTCGTGACCTCCGCACGCAGTAGTTTGTCTTATCAGCGTATGCCTCATACAGCTCTACGGCTTGAAACTCAGGTTGAGCGCTAATTTCCTTCCTCAGCGCCGCCCTAAGGCTATCTTCGGCCCTCATGCCAAGCGTAACTGACTTAATGGCCTCTCGAGGGAACGAGAATAAGTGAACATCTCCACTTGGCAGACTAATGACAGAAGATGCTTCTTTTAGAGGTTTGAGGATGCGCCACTCATTCTCGTAGCTCCAGTGCTCACTCTTGCACAAGAACAGCTCTGGACTATCAAGGTCCAGAAGCGCGCCGCCGGGCCGAGTGGCGCGGTACGAAACTCTCCGCAGATGATGAAACTCATCCTTGTCGCTACGTGGACAGTGAAAGAAGCTATTGCTCGTATCAAACCCAACAACGAACCCTGTGTGGCTTGCACCATAGTGAGCCCACATCAGCAGGCTATCGGGGATCTCTGTCAAGCAAAGTGTGCCGACATGCTCGTTGAGCATGTCGGGTAGGCTTTTTGCCAGGCGTGCCGTGATGGGTTTAGCCTGATTGAGCAGGTTGCTTACGATCCCAGTTGGATCGGCCATGCACATTGCAACAAACTGTTCGACAGTAACGAGCGAACGAATCTGCTCTGGAGCTTTGTGATACTCCTCTTCTAACATCGCGGGGAGGCCATCCCATACAGCCTTCTCCAGCGCTCCTTCTGGAGCCAAATCAGTGATGTCAGGCCGTCCCTCAAACGGATCGTTGAAAGCGCTCAATGGCGAGAAGCGCAACTTTGACTCTGTGAGTGCATCGAGACGCGCAGGGGCGAGGTACTTGTAGAGAATGGCAGGCGGCCCGTACACGTTCTATTGCCCTCTAACGCTTGAATTAAGCCGCGCCGCGAAGCGGCGTCGGCTTGAATGAATTGTTAGCCTTATTACGCCGTGAAGTGGTCGTACCAGGCTTTGACGCCACTCGGAACGCTCGCAGGGTCAATCATTTGCAGAGCTTGTTTGAGGCGTTGCCGACATGAAGGAAGGCTGGCGACACGGCGGCCAAGGACCGTTTGATTCGAGGATGCCAATCTAACCATTGTGGCGACCTCCCTGGGAGAGAACGACTGGATAAGCTTCTCGTAAGTTGCGGCAGCAGCCCACGAAACGCCATAGCCGTTACCAACGTAGCAGCAGGATATGGTTTGGACGAAGTGTTCCTGGACCGTCTCAGGAACCGCGCCTTGTTGAGAAATTTCGTAGAGGCGCTCTGCGAAGGGAGGCTCGTTGTAGAAATTGTTCATTCCATTGTGGGAATTCCACAGTCGCTCGGTGGCGCGAAAAAAAACAGCGTGTTGCTCCGACTCGTTAAGGAGTGCGAGTAATCCGAGCTTTTCGAAGAATTGGACCGATGCAGTGTGCCGAGGCTCATCGCCCTTCGCTGCGTACTCACTATGCCTATTGACTAGATCGGAGCGTGTGGCTGCATTGAATGAGGCCTTTAGGCTCTCGCAGATGTCAAGGGAATTCAGCCTCGATGGCTCGGAAGCATTCGGGTCGCAGTAAATGCCATGAACCATGCCCACAAGCAGCTGCCGTTGGGCATCATGTGTGTCTTTGAGGCGCTGTACCCAGACCCCGAACTGGTTGGCCGTGAATCTTGCGCCTTTTATGGCCGCGATAAACGCGCCAATATCTACGCCACGCGGTGAAGACGTGTCAGCAAGCGCGTAACGCACACATCTATTTAAGAAGGTAACGAATTCCCTATCGTTAACCGAGCCAATCGTAGGATGAGCGGCAGAATAGTTGTTTCTGACGTCGCGACACTGATCGAGAAAGAAGAAGCCGTCCTCAGTAATGAGGTTGAGCTTGAGACAGAGATCGAGTAATCGACTGTCCTGAAGCTCTAGCAGGTGCTTCTCTTCAAAGTCAGTTTGCAAGATCTGTGCAACTATGGGCAACCCAAAGTTCTTGACCTTGCTTCTCAACTGAATTATTGCCGCATTCCATGCATAGTTGATTGCACCGTCGAACAATCCGGTGCTGACTGCTACGCACATGCGAGCAATTAGCGCATCGCGAAGCTCCGCGGGTATCTCACGAAGCTCTCGCGGTAAATCCCGCCATGCGTACGCGATCTCCTCGTCACTTGCCAGAACCGTTCTCGGGATGCCAAGCGAAGCCGTAAGTGCCGCAATTGCAGGTAGAACTGTCGCAGGCAGTGCCGGCAGTACTGGCTCATTTGGGCTTGGAATCATTGCCGACATGCATGGATCTCCAGAAGAAGGCTAACGCCTGAATTAAGCCGAGCCGCGAAGCGGCTTCGGCTTGAATGAATTGTTAGCCCCCGTTGCCGGGGACCCATGAGACCTTGTCGATGAGGAACGCGCGATACACCGCTGGAGCCATGTAACTGTAAAAGTCCTCAGCCCGCCGTTTGAACACGGCGGAAGCCGCTACACCGAACAGAAGCGCCAGAATGCCGCCGCACCATGTGGAAGCAAGAAAAAGCGCGGCAATACCGGACGCGACCGAGATGAACGCGCAATTGCGATAGAAGCCGTACCTGGACAAGTACACCATGAACGTGGTGCTTAGCTGCTTGGTCTCCACGTATTCCTTGCAGATGGCATACGGGTTATCGATCTTGCCGTTGAGGGAGCCCATGTACTTGGATCGGATTTCCTCTTTAAGGAGAGTCTCCTCGTGGCTGTGTTTTTCTTTTGGTTTTGATACCCAACCGAGGATGTACTTCAAGGCGTACCGATCAAAGTAGTTTGCAAAAGGCTCTATGACCATGCCGAAAAGCGTGAAGGCGAGCGGCGCAGCAACAAGGGTGATTGCTGCTGGGAAAGTGGAGAGCGCGTCAAATAGCTCTTTGAGCGTAAGGCCGCCGTAGGCCATAAAGAACGCGAACAAAACAAGCATGGCCAGGAGGCCGGTGAGGAAGAACGAGAAGATGTCCCACAGAGAGACTCTAATTTTCTCAACCATCTTGGATCTCTCTCTAGGGGGCTAACACCTGAATTAAGCCGAGCCGCGAAGCGGCGTCGGCTTGAATGAATTGTTAGGCAGACCAGCCAGCGAACTATCGCCGCCTTGCACGGTCGCCCCAGTAATCATCATTGTCCGACGAGCCGCCGCCACCTTTGCCGCCAAAGATGGCGATAAAAGCAATGATGACAACAGCCAGCACTACGATAACCAGCCTATTCTCGGTCTTTTTGGACGCACCGGATTTCTTTAGCACGTTGCCAATGAAGAAGAAAAGTCCAGAAGCCGCCGCAAAGAAGGCCATGACTATGAGAACGTTAAGCAAACTCTCCATTTGATGGGTTATGCCGATGTTTTAGCTGCTTTTTCCCTTCGGCTCTTGCGCCAGAAGTAGAAGATAGAAACTATGATAGCGGACGCAATGGCACCAATGAATAGAAGCGGTCCATTGGGATTGCGGACAAGCATTGCCGTAAGTCCGACCGTAATGCCAATGCCAGCGGCTAATGCACCGATGTAGTTGCGAATGAACCATGCCGAGAGAATGCAGATGATCCAACGGATCGGGTCTGCGAGAACGGCAAGGAATGCGATGAGTAGAGTTTCCAAAAATGTCTCCTGGCTGCCTAACGCCGGAATTAAGCCGCGCTGCGAAGCGGCGTCGGCTTGAATGACTTGTTAGGCCGCCGCTGCCCGGCACCCTGCCCGGACTTGCGACCCAACCCCTAGCCGAACAGTACAACAAGTCTGAGCGAACAGCCTGGGCTTGAACTTGCTGCGGGCGGAGTCAGATTTCCCGCCTCGCGCGGCTGAGAACCCGCACCGCCAACCCGCACGAGGCCGATTCAGGATGATCGTACTTGTGCGGAAGCCTCGCCTGTCCGAAGCCGAGCTGCGTCACGAGCGACCGCCGATGCCGCTCCCGCGCGTGCGAAGTGCAAACGCTACGGATGAGCGCGATGCCGCAACTCGCTCGGAACCCGGCTACAACACTGCCACGAACCAAAGGCCTAACACTCAAGTTAAGCCGAATTGCAGCGCGTAGCTGGCAACATGGCAAGCTTTTTCTGCCATGTTGACGGCGTAGCGATGCAATTTCGGCTTGAACGCAATGTTAGCTGTCACCGGCTTGCTCTGCATCGAGCGCTTCTAGCCAATCTTTGCACACAGATATAAGAGAAGGCTCTGCGATCATTAACTGAGAAATGTGGCGGCGCGCACTTTCCGTGAGCCCGCTGGCGATAAGTGCCTTGGTGCGAAAGTAGAGTGCATCGACGTCTCGCGGGTGAGTCTCAAGTCGCTTCTTGGTCAGATCCAGGACCTCTTGAATCTTCCCTTGATCCATAAGATCTCTGAAGCTGGTCTTCTCTTGCTCTCCGCAGCCGAGAATGCGGCACAAGATGTTGCTGACAACGAACAAAAGCTGGAGGCCGAGAATGACCCATAGCAGGATCTTGATCTGAGATAGTTCGGCGTCCACGCTCCCTCCTGTGACAGCTAACGCCTGAATTAAGCCGCGCCACGAAGTGGCGTCGGCTTGAATGAATTGTTAGGCGCCATTGGAATGGAGCTTACGTAGAAGACTCTCGAACAACAACCAGCCGCAGATCGGGAGTGACAGAAAGAGTAAGAGTGGTGCCCAGAAGAGTGACACCCCCAGCCATCCTTGGATGTTGTGACCGTATGCAAAGCATGGCTCGATGAACTTACCGGAGTCCTGGCACCCAAAATAGCTAAATGCCCATAAGCCGATTCGCCAAACGCAAAAGCTGGCCAGTGGCAAGAGTGCGAGCATCAGATTGCGACAGACTTGCTTCATGAGCCTAACGCCTGAATTAAGCCGCGCCGCGAAGCGGTGTCGGCTTGAATGAATTGTTAGGCGCACGCTCCGGGTCCTTGAACATGCGCGATATGTGCTCTTTGACCTGCGATGAATCCTCGCCGGCAACTTGCTGCCGAAAACTTTCACCCATGTAGCCAAGCAGGAGGAATGAAAGCTCCATGGCTTCAGATGCAACTGACTCAGCTATTGCGGCAAGTCTGCTCCAGCGCTCAGGTGTGTGAGTGCTGAGTGTGCCATTGACCAGAAACCAACGATGCACCACGGTATGGCGTTGCTCAAGGAGAGCATTGATCCGTGACTCAAGCTGCGGATCTATTTGCGACTTTTGCGCTAATGCCTTGATCAGGTTTTTGGTTGGGACTTTGAACAGCCTATAGTCAGAAAGTTGCGCATCCGTGAGTGAGAACTCGTCTTCCGTGACGATGCGCATGTGGTAGTAGGCGAGAACCAGCCACTGCTCAAAGTGCTGCGCTGCCAGAACGGCCTTTCCGATCGAAGCATTGACGTTTTCGGGAGCCATAGTCATGCGCCTAACACCTGAATTAAGCCGCGCCGCGAAGCGGCGTCGGCTTGAATGAATTGTTAGGGCTCATTGAACGACAGCTCTATTGACGTGTAGAAGGGTGTCGGCCACTGTCCAGCAAGGCCGGATGCCGATATTGCCTTGTGCACGCACTGGGCCAATGGTGTTTCACCCGTGCGCCAGCTCTCTGCCACCGAGCCGTCAGCATTGAGGGAGAAAACTACGGTAAACGCCGAAAGGTCCATGCCGGGACGGCCGCACGTGACCATGGCTGATCCGAGCGCGTTGCCTTGCGCTTGCAACAGTTGAGAGCTGATCTCCTTGGGGAGGTTTGCCTCATTGTCATCAGCCAAAGCCTTGGCTTGATCGAAACCCATAGCGGCTGAAGCTAGCTGAGTTGCAAGAAGCAGTTCTATGAGCACCGTGAACCTCCCTATGAGCCCTAACGCCTGAATTAAGCCGCGCCGCGAAGCGGCGTCGGCTTGAATGAATTGTTAGGGGGCGGCCGCATGGTGCACCTCTAGCGAATCTCGTAAAGCTCTGAACGCTCTGACTGCGCGGTTCGACTCTCTTACCGAATAGCGCTGATACTCGCGCTCCCCCACTAAAAACAGGTGCTCGTTCATTCGAGTGTCCCATAGCCAGTCAAGCTCGTCTTTTAGGTCTTTGGTTATAGCGCCGATCTCGACCAGTTTCGCGGTTCTGACCTTGTAACCGGCATGGGCGCCGACTTGGCCGCGCAGGTAGTGCTTTGTTGTACTCTCCGCCACACCGCCCATTACGCAAATTATCTGCTTTGCAAGCATTTCTTTTGCAGTTCCAACGACGTGCATCCGATTGAGTGCCCAGCGAAGAACATCCGACAAGATTAGTGTGTATGCAATATTGGATTGAAGTGTGTGATCCTCAAGGAATGCAACGCGCCCACGAAAGTGATTGGCAGTTCTAATGAACCCGTAAGGAAAGCGAATTTTTCCTTCCTCTGCGTTTCTCTCGCCCAAGTAGTTCTGCATTTCTTGAACGAGCGCGGAGACTTTCTCAGCCGCTTCGCGCAGTTGATCATCGTTTGCGATAGCCACCCCAAGCCCCCTAACACCAAAGTTAAGCCGAGCCGCGAAGCGGCTTCGGCTTGAACGCATTGTTAGGCCGCAGCTTGCGGTACGCCAGCGATGCTAGGAACGCGCCGAGAAGCCAAGCAGCGAGCGTCTTTGCGCCGAAAGAGAGCAGGCCCGCTAGTGCCATCGCGAGGAGCGTGGTCCCAAAGAACGACGCCAGAGCCACGGGGGCGTTGGCCCGAAGGATGCGAAGAGCGATGAGATGAACCGCGAGCGCTACCAGCGCTGCCCCTAGGCCGAATCGACA
>NZ_LDJP01000026.1 GCF_001431505.1 Stenotrophomonas daejeonensis | reverse complement strand
TTGCGCCAGCGCAAGGGCGTTCGAGGAACAGCGAACCAGTGGTTCGCGAACTGTCCCTCTCACCCCGAAGGGAGAGGGGCTTTGTAAAGCTGGAGCCATCCCATGACCACCCGACGCGAATTCCTGCAACAGATGGCCCTGGCCGGCGGCGCATTGGCGCTGCCGGGCATCGCAAGCGCGACCAGCAAACAACCAGTCATCGCCGCCGCCAACGGTGCGCGCGTCGTCTCCACATGGGATTTCGGCGTGCCCGCCAACCAGGCCGCATGGAATGTGCTGCGCGCCGGCGGCACCGCGCTGGACGCGGTGGAGCAGGGCGCGCGCTGGGCCGAAACCGGCCTGTGCAACAGCACCGTCGGCCATTGCGGCTACCCCGACCGCGACGGCGTGCTGACCCTGGACGCCAGCATCATGGACGGCGACGGTCGCTGCGGCGCGGTCGCCGCGCTGGAAGACATCGACCACCCGGTCAGCGTCGCGCGGCGGGTGATGGAGCAGACCCCGCACGTGCTGCTGGTCGGGCAGGGCGCGCAGCAGTTCGCGGTCGAGCAGGGCTTCGAGAAACAATCGCTGCTGACCCCGGAAGCGGTGCAGGCGTGGGAAGAGTGGAAGAAGACCTCGCGCTACCAGCCGCAGATCAACGCCGAGCGCCGCCTGATCCCCGGCAACAGCCAGAACCACGACACCCTCGGCATGCTCGCCATCGACCAGCGCGGCAACCTCGCCGGCGCCTGCACCACCAGCGGCATGGCGTGGAAGCTGCGCGGCCGCGTCGGCGACAGCCCGATCGTCGGCGCCGGCCTGTACGTGGACAACGAGGTCGGCGCGGCCACCGCCTCGGGCGTGGGCGAGGAGATGATCCGCAACGCCGCCAGCTTCCTCGTCGTCGAACTGATGCGGCAGGGCCGCTCGCCGATGGACGCCTGCCGCGAGGCCATCGACCGCGTGGTGCGCAAGCGCCCGGAGGCGAGCAAGTCGCTGCAGGTGTGTTTCCTGGCGATCAACCGCCACGGCGAGGTCGGCGCGTTCGCGCTGCATCCGGGCTTCGTCTACGCGGTCTGCGACGCGCAGCGGCAGGACGCGCTGCTGGACTCGGGCGCGGTGTATCCGGGCGAAGGCGCGTGAGCATGGCCGCGCGCTTCACGCTGGAGATCGCCGCCGGTTCGCTGGCCTCGGCGCTGGCCGCGCAGGCAGGCGGTGCCGATCGCGTGGAGCTGTGCGAAGGACTGGAATACGGCGGCACCACGCCGTCGTACGGCACCCTGGCCTCGGCGCGCGAGCGCGTGCGCCTGCCGCTGTTCGTGCTGGTGCGGCCGCGTCCGGGCGATTTTCTTTACGACGATGCCGAAACCGAGGTCATGCTGCGCGACATCGAGCAGTGCGTGCGGCTGGGTTGCGACGGCGTGGTGATCGGCGCGCTCGATGCCGAGGGCGAGGTGGACATGCCGCGCTGCCGTGCGCTGGTAGCAGCCGCCGGCCCGCTGGCGGTCACCTTCCACCGCGCGTTCGACGCGGCGCGCGAGCCGTTGCGGGCGCTGGGAAACATCATCGAACTGGGCTGCCGGCGCGTGCTCAGTTCCGGCGCGCAGGCCGGCGCGCCGCAGGGCGCGGCGCTGCTGGCCGCCTGCGTGCAGCAGGCCGGCGAGCGGTTGGCGGTGATGCCCGGCGCGGGCATCGACGCCGACAACATCGCCGCGCTGGCGCGGGCCACCGGCGCGCGCGAGTTCCATGCCTCGGCCAAGGCCGTGCGGGCCTCGTCGATGCGCTTCCGCAACCCGGCGCTGGCCGGGCTCGCGCCGGACTGGCAGCAGACCGATCCGGCGCGCGTGCGCGCGCTGCGCGACGCGCTGGACCGGCTCGCATGACCGCGCCTGCCGCCAGTGCCGGATCGCAACGTGCGCCGTGCCGTGTCGCGGCACGCAGGGCCGTGCATCGTGCCCGGTCCGTCGGCATCGGCCTTCATCCCGTATCGTCTGCAGCCCGCGCGCAAGTTGTCGGCGCGGAGGCCCCGGCGCGATGCGTGCCGGCCTTCCTTCCCATCCAGCAGGGCGCCGGTGCGCCGGCTGCCAGGAGCTGCCTGTCGTGACCCGAAAGTCCCCCTCTTCCCCACGCAAGCCCGCCACCAATGCCTCCGCGGGCGATGCCGCAACCGCCGCCAAGGCACCGCGCAAGGAGCACGGCGCGCGCCGCAACGTCACCTTGTCGGACATCGCCGGCGCCATCGGCGTGTCGCGGGCGACGGTGTCGCTGGTGCTGCGCGGCAGCCCGCTGGTGCACGCCGACACCCGCGCGCTGGTCGAGGCCGAACTCAAGCGCCAGGACTATGTCTATAACCGCGCCGCGGCCAACCTGCGGCGGCGCACCTCGTCCAGCGTGGCGCTGGTGATCAACGACCTGTCCAACCCGTTCTTCGCCGAATTCGCCGCCGGCGTGGACGAGGCGCTGGGCGAGCGCGGCTACGTCACCCTGCTCGGCAGCACCGGCGAATCGCCGCAGCGGCAGCAGGCGGTGCTGTCCTCGCTGATGGAGCATTCGCCGGCCGGGGTGATCCTGTCGCCGGCCGAAGGCAGCGACGCGGCCATGCTGCGCCCGGTGCTCGGCCTGCGCGGCCACGTGCTGCTGTTCAACCGCGAACTGGACGGCGCCGACGACTGGGATTTCCTGGCGCTGGACAACGAGCGCGGCGCGCGCATGGCGACCGAGCACCTGATCGGGCTGGGCCACCGCCGCATCGCCTTCTTCGGCGGCCATGCCGATTCCAGCTCGTGCCGCCAGCGTCGCGCCGGCTTCCAGGCCGTGATGGCACGCGCCGGGCTGGAGGTGGTGCCGGAGTGGCTGATCGAATCGGCGCCGACCCGGCTGGAAGCGGCCTCGCGCACCGCCGAGCTGTTCGGCGAGGGCGCCAGCCCCACCGCGGCGGTCTGCTACAACGACACGGTGGCGCTGGGGCTGATGCTGGGCCTGGCCTCGCGCGGCATCCAGCCGGGCAAGGGCTTCGCCGTCACCGGCTTCGACGACATTCCCGAGGCGTCGGTCAGCATGCCCACCCTGACCACGCTGTCGGTGGCGCCGCGCGAGCGCGGCCGCCAGGCCGCCACGCTGCTGCTGCAGCGCGTGGACAAGCCCGACGCACCCGCGGTGCGCACCATCGCGCCGGTATCGCTGTGCATCCGCGAAAGCAGCGGCAGCCCGCGCACGTGAGCCCGTTTCCTTCCCACGCATCCCGCTTCCACGCATTCCGAGGTCCGTAGCGCATGCCCGCCACTCCCACTCCCGTTCCGCCCCTGTCCGCCGCGGCCGCGCCGCCGATCACGCCGCGCGCCGCGCTGGCGGTAGTCACCAGCATCTTCTTCATGTGGGGCTTCCTGACCTGCCTCAACGACATCCTGATCCCGCACCTGAAGGCGGTGTTCGAGCTGAACTACGCGCGCGCGATGCTGGTGCAGTTCACTTTCTTCGGCACCTACTTCCTGATGTCGCTGCCGGCCGGGCGGCTGGTGGCGCGGCTGGGCTACAAGCAGGGCATCGTCGCCGGGCTGGTGATCGCCGGCATCGGCGCGCTCGGCTTCTGGCCGGCGGCGGCGCTGCGCGAATACCCGGCCTTCCTCGCCGCATTGTTCGTGCTGGCCACCGGCATCACCGTGCTGCAGGTGGCGGCCAACCCCTACGTGGCGCTGCTGGGGCCGGAGCGCACCAGCTCCAGCCGGCTGACGCTGGCGCAGGCGCTCAATTCGCTGGGCACGGCGATCGCGCCGATCTTCGGCGGCCTGCTGATCCTCGGCAACACGGTCAAGGGCGCCGACGACATCGCCGCGCTGCCGCTGGCCGAGCAGGCGGCCTACCGCGCGGCCGAGGCGCAGTCGGTGCAGGGGCCGTACCTCGGGCTGGCGGTCGCGCTGTTCCTGCTGGCGCTGTTCGTGTTCCTGTTCCGCCTGCCGACCCTGAGCGAAAGCAGCGAACGGGCCGACCACGCGCGGCATACCTACGCCGACGCGCTGCGCCACCGCCACCTGCTGCTCGGCGTGCTCGGCATCTTCTTCTACGTCGGCGCGGAAGTGTCGATCGGCAGCTTCCTGGTCAACTACCTGTCGATGCCCGACATCGGCGGCTTCAGCGAGCAGGAGGCCACCGGCTACGTGTCGGCGTACTGGACGATGGCGATGATCGGCCGCTTCGCCGGCTCGGCGCTGCTGGCCCGCTTCTCGCCGAGCCGGCTGCTGGCGATCTTCGCGCTGGTCAACGTCGGCCTGCTGGCGCTGACCATGACCAGCACGGGCGGCACCGCCCTGTATTCGGTGGTGGCGATCGGCCTGTTCAACTCGATCATGTTCCCGACCATCTTCGCGCTCGGCATCGAGCGGCTGGGGCCGCTGACCAACAAGGGGTCGAGCCTGCTCATCATGGCCATCGTCGGCGGCGCGGTGGTGCCGTACCTGCAGGGCCAGCTGGCCGACCGCATCGGCGTGCAGGCCAGTTTCATCCTGCCGTTGCTGTGCTACGGCTACATCATCTTCTACGGCATGGTCGGCGCGCGCGCCGCCAGCGGCAGCAGCCAGGGGGGCTGAGTCCAGATGGGCAAGATCGTTTGTTTCGGCGAAATTTTGATCGATCTACTGGCGCAGCCGCCGGCCACGCCGGAAACGCCGCGCGCCTTCCTGCAGTACGCCGGCGGCGCCCCGGCCAACGTCGCGGTGGCGGTGGCGCGGCTGGGCGCGCGCAGCCATTTCGCCGGCATGCTGGGGCGCGACATGTTCGGCGACTTCCTCGCCGACAGCCTGGCCGAGGCCGGGGTGCTCACCGACTGCATCGTCCGCACCGACGCGGCCAAGACCGCGCTGGCGTTCGTCGCGCTGGACGCCGCCGGCGAGCGCAGCTTCAGCTTCTACCGGCCGCCGGCGGCGGACCTGCTGTTCCGCGCCGAGCACTTCCAGCCGGCCTGCTTCGACGGCACCGGCTGCTTCCACGTCTGCTCCAACAGCCTGACCGAACCGGAGATCGCCGCGGCCACCTTCGCCGGCATGGACCGCGCCCGCGCCGCCGGCGCGGTGGTCAGCCTCGACCTCAACCTGCGCCCGGCGCTGTGGCCGGCCGGCACCGACCCGACGCCGCGGCTGTGGCAGGCACTGGAACGCGCCGACCTGGTCAAGCTCTCGCACGAGGAACTGGACTACCTGGCACGGCCGCTGGGCAGCGACGGCCAGGCGCAGGTGCTGCGCCGGCTGCTGGCCGCGCAGGCGCGCTGGGTGGTGGTCACCGACGGCGCCGCGCCGCTGCGCTGGCATACCCGCGACGCCAACGGCGAGGTGCCGAGCTTCCGCGTGCCGGTGGCCGATACCACCGCGGCCGGCGACGCCTTCGTCGGCGGCGTGCTGTACGGGCTGGCCGAGCGCGGCGGCACCGGCGCCGCCTTCGCCGCCTTCTGCCACGACCCGGTGGCGATCAACGACACCCTGCGCTTCGCCGCGGCGGTGGGCGCGCTGGCGGTCACCCGCAAGGGCGCCTTCGCCGCGATGCCCACGCTGGACGAAGTGCAACGACTGCTGAGCCAACAGGAGGCCACCGCATGAACGCTCCCGATTTCCGTTCGCCCGCCTTCCTGCGCGCGCACGTGGCCGACACGATGGCCTTCTACCACCCGCGCTGCATCGACCCGGCCGGCGGCTTCTTCCACTACTTCAAGGACGACGGCACGGTGTACGACGCCGGCCATCGCCACCTGGTCAGCAGCACCCGCTTCGTCTTCAACTACGCGATGGCCTGGCGCGCGTTCGGCGATGCCGAGTACCTGGATGCGGTGAAGCACGGCCTGCGCTACCTGCGCGAGGTGCACCGCAACCCGGCCACCGGCGGCTACGCGTGGACGCTGCGCGATGGGCAGGTCGAGGACGACATGAACCACTGCTACGGCGTGGCCTTCGTGCTGCTGGCCTATTCCTGCGGCCTGAAGGCCGGCATCGAGGCATCGCGCGGCTGGATGGACGAGACGTGGCAACTGCTGGAGCGCCATTTCTGGGAACCGCAGCACGGCCTGTACCGCGACGAGGCCGACGCGCACTGGAACTTCACCGGCTACCGCGGCCAGAACGCCAACATGCACATGTGCGAGGCGATGCTGGCCGCGTTCGAGGCCAGTGGCGAGCGCCGCTACCTCGACCGCGCGTTGCAACTGGCCGACACCATGACCCGCCGGCAGGCGGCCAAGGCCGGCGGACTGGTGTGGGAGCACTACGACAGCGACTGGAACATCGACTGGGACTACAACCTCGACAACCCGAAGCACCTGTTCCGCCCGTGGGGTTTCCAGCCCGGCCACCAGACCGAATGGGCCAAGCTGCTGATGATCCTCGACCGCCACGTCGCGGCCGACTGGCTGCTGCCGACCGCGCGCCAGCTGTTCGACACGGCGGTCGCGCGTTCGTGGGACGAGGCGCGCGGCGGCCTGTACTACGGCTTCGCGCCGGAAGCGCGCCGCCAGCCGGGCATGCACGGCGCGGCCATCGGCGGCGACAGCTTCGTCTGCGACGACGACAAGTATTTCTGGGTGCAGGCCGAGTCGCTGGCCGCTGCCGCGCTGCTCGCCCACCGCACCGGCGACGACGCGTACTGGCAGTGGTACCAGAAGCTGTGGGCGTATTCGTGGAAGCATCTCGTCGATCACCAGTACGGCGCATGGTTCCGCATCCTCGACGCCGACAACCGCAAGTACGACGACGAGAAGAGCCCGGCCGGCAAGACCGACTACCACACGATGGGCGCCTGTCACGAAGTGTTGAACGTGGTGGGCTGAGGTTGCGGTACGAAGCTTGATTGGCGCGCGATGCTTGACTGTTCCCTTCTCCCATCGGGAGAAGGTGCCCGAAGGGCGGATGAGGGGCGAACGAAGCGGAAGCGTCTGAACGATCAGGACTCCATCGCCCCTCACCCCAACCCCTCTCCCGCAGGGAGAGGGGCTTCAAGCGGAAAGCGCTTCTCGTCTGTACGGCAATGACGGAAGCAGGAGGAGAAATGCAGCACGAAAAATTTCGATCCGGGATCGGGAGAAATCGCATTCTCCGGTTTTTCTGTGGCGCATTGCTGTGCATGCTGTGCAGCATCGCGCTGGCCGCGCCGCTGCCGGCGCAATGGAGCTTCCGCCTGCTGCCGGGCGATGCGCAGTCGCAGGCGCATCCCGGGCTGGACGCGTGGCGGCCGGCGCAGGTGCCCGGCAGCGTGCACACCGACCTGCTGGCGGCCGGCGTGATCGGCGACCCCTACGTCGGCGCGGCCGAAGCCGGGCTGCAATGGATCGGCCTGGCTGACTGGGAATACCGCGCGCGCTTCGACGTCGATGCGGCGACGCTGGCCCGCCGCCATGCCGAGCTGCGCTTCGACGGGCTGGACACCTTCGCCGAGGTCAGCCTCAACGGCCAGCCGCTGCTGCGGGCCGACAACGCGCACCGCAGCTGGCGTGCGCGCGTCGATGGCCGCCTGCGCGCGCAGGGCAACGAGCTGCGCATCGTGTTCCGCTCGCCGATCCGCACCCTGTTGCCGCAGGTGCAGGCGATGCCGCACAGGATCGCCGGCAACTATCCCTCGCCCTATGGCGACGAGCCCGCCGACGCTATGGTCGGCAACTTCGCGCGCAAGCCGGCCTACCACTTCGGCTGGGACTGGGGGCCGCGCTACGTCACCGCCGGCGTGTGGCGCGACGTGCATCTGGACAGCTGGGATGCGCGCCGCATCACCGATCTGGCGGTGCGCACCGACGTGCTCGACGACCAGCGCGCCGCACTGACCGCGCAGCTGCAGGTGGAGCAGGGCGAAGCCGCCGGCAGCGCCCGCGTGACCGTGGAAGCGTTCGACCCGGACGGCAGGCGCGTTGCCGCCGTCGAACGCGAGGTGGCGTTGCGGCCCGGCGACAACCGCGTGCAGCTGCCGCTGGAAATCGCGCAGCCGCGCCGCTGGTGGCCGGTGGGCTATGGCGTGCAGGACCGCTACACGGTGCGCGCCAGCGTGCAGGGTGCGGATGCCGTCACCCGGCGCACCGGCCTGCGCACGGTGCGGTTGCAGCGCGACGCCGACGCCGAGGGCGGGCAGGGCTTCGCCTTCGTCATCAACGGCGTGCCGGTGTTCGCCAAGGGCGCCAACGTGATCCCGTTCGATGCGTTCCCGGCGCGGGTCACCCGCGAGCGCCTGCGCCGCGACCTGCAGGCCGCGCGCGACGCCAACATGAACATGCTGCGCAACTGGGGCGGCGGCTACTACGAGAGCGACGATTTCTTCGACATCGCCGACGAACTGGGGCTGCTGGTCTGGCAGGACTTCATGTTCGGCGGCGGCATGCAGCCCGGTTACGACCCGGCGTTCCGCGCCAGCGTGGTGGCCGAGGCGCGCGACAACGTCCGCCGCCTGCGCCACCACCCCAGCATCGTGCTGTGGTGCGGCAACAACGAGGAAGAAACCGCGTGGAAGGACTGGGGCCACGGCAAGCAGCTGACCGAGGCCGACCCCGCGTTCGCCGCGCAGGTTTGGCAGGGCTACGTCGACCTGTTCGGCAACGACCTGCGGCAGGTGGTGGCCGAAGAAGGGCTGGGCGTGCCGTACTGGTCCAGCTCGCCGGGCAATGACCTCGACGCGAAGGCCAACGACTCCCGGCGCGGCGACAAGCACTACTGGGACGTGTGGGGCGGCCCGGCGCTGCCGGCGACCGCCTACCTGCGCGAGACGCCGCGCTTCATGTCCGAATATGGCCTGCAGGCATGGCCGCGGCTTTCCACCGTGGATGCGTTCGCCGCGCGCGACGAGCAGGCCATCGACGGCCCGGTGATCCGCGCCCACCAGAAGTTCATGGCCGGCAAGGGCAACGAACGCCTGCTGCACTACATCGAGCGCGAATACGGCACGCCGCGCTCCTTCCCCGATTTCGTCTATCTGAGCCAGGTGATGCAGGCCGAGGGCATCGAGCTGGCCGCGCTGCACCACCGTGCCTCGCGTCCGTACACCATGGGCTCGCTGTATTGGCAGCTCAACGACGTATGGCCGGGCGCGTCGTGGTCGAGTCTCGACTATTACGGCAATTGGAAGGCGCTGCACTTCCATGCGCGCCGCTTCTTCGCCGGGGTGGCGGTGGCGGCACTGCGCGACGATGACGGCGTTACCCGCTTCAGCCTGCTCAACGATGGCCGCGACGCGATCACCGCGCAGTGGCACGTGCGGGTGATGGACGTCGATGGCCGCGAGTCCGCGCGCCAGCAGGAAACCGTCACCCTGTCGCCGATGGGCGTGACCGACGTGGCGCGCTTCGTCGATGCCGACCTGCTCAAGGGCCACGACCCGGCGCGCAGCGTGGCCGTGTTCGAGCTGCTGCACGACGGCGCGGTGCTGGCGCGGCGGCTGGTGCATTTCGTGCCGGCGAAGGAACAGGCGCTGGCCGCCGGCCAGCTGCAGGCCGAACTGCACGCCGATGGTGACCGTTATCGCCTGCGCTTGCAGGCACGCGGCCTCGTGCGCGCGGCGTGGATCGACTTCGGCGACGTCGCCGCCGAGCCGGAAGACAACGCCTTCGACCTGCTGCCCGGCGAAACCCGCGAACTGGTCGTGCGCAGCCGCGCCGACCTGCCCACCCTGCGCGCCGCGCTGCAACTACGGACGCTGGGCGACACCCTGCACGCTCCTTCCGTTCCATCCCGATGAACCACTCCACCCCGAGGACCCGATGATGACCCGAGCCCTGCGTACCGCCCCCCTGGTTGCCGCCCTGGTGCTGGCACTGTCCGCCTGCAACGACCCGCAGGCCCCCGCCCTGAGCGCCGTGCCCG
Source organism: Stenotrophomonas daejeonensis (assembly GCF_001431505.1). Lineage (GTDB taxonomy): Bacteria > Pseudomonadota > Gammaproteobacteria > Xanthomonadales > Xanthomonadaceae > Stenotrophomonas > Stenotrophomonas daejeonensis. The sequence goes on along the minus strand of NZ_LDJP01000026.1, from coordinate 13,050 downwards.
CGGCGACCGATGCCGCTGCCGCCACGGCGGCAGCCACCGAAGTGCCGGCCGTCGACGACGCCGAGGCCGCGCGCATGGCCGAGCAGGTGCGCGAGGCCACCCGCCATGCGTGGCAGGGCTACATGCAATACGCCAAGGGCCACGACGACCTGAAGCCGATCAGCGCGCAGCCGCGCGACTGGTACCCGGTGCCGCTGCTGATGTCGCCGGTCGATGCGCTGGACACGCTGCTGCTGCTCGGCCTGGACAAGGAGGCCGCCGAGGCGCGCGAGCTGATCGTCACCCGGCTCTCGTTCGACCAGGACATCGACGTGCAGAACTTCGAGGTCACCATCCGCCTGCTCGGCGGCCTGCTGTCCGGCTACCAGATGACCGGCGACGAGCGCCTGCTCAAGCTCGCCGACGACCTCGGCACGCGCCTGTCGCCGGTGTTCGACAGCCCCACCGGCCTGCCGTACACCCACGTCAACCTGCGCACCGGCAAGACCAGCGGCACCATCAGCAACCCGGCCGAGACCGGCACCCTGCTGCTGGAGTTCGGCACCCTGGCCAAGCTCACCGGCAAGCAGGCGTACTACGACAAGGCCAAGCGCGCGCTGGTGGAAACGTACAACCGTCGCTCGAAGATCGGCCTGGTCGGCCTGAACATCAACGTCGAGACCGGGCAGTGGACCGACAAGGACGCCTCGATCGCCGGCGGCATCGACTCTTACTACGAGTACCTGCTCAAGTGCTGGAAGCTGTTCGGCGACGAGGACTGCAAGCGCATGTGGGAGGACAGCATCGGCCCGCTCAACCAGTACCTGGCCGACGAGGTGCGCGAGGGCGAGCTGTGGTACGGCCACGCCGACATGGACAGCGGCGCGCGCACCTCCACCACCTACGGCGCGCTGGATGCGTTCATGCCGGGCCTGCTTGCGCTGGGCGGCGACCTCGACCGCGCCAAGCGCCTGCAGGAATCCAACCTGAAGATGTGGCGCCTGAACGGCATCGAGCCGGAATCGCTGGACTACGCGGCGATGCAGGTGCGCTCGCCCGGCTATGCGCTGCGCCCGGAGATCGTCGAGTCCGCCTATTACCTGCACCACTACACCGGCGACGCGCGCTACCGCGGCATGGGCAAGGAGTTCTTCGACGATTTCGTGAAGTACACCCGCACCGAACACGGTTTCGCCGCGCTCAAGGACGTGCGCAGCAAGGAGAAGGACGACTCGATGGAGAGCTTCCTGTTCGCCGAGACGTTCAAGTACTACTACCTGCTGTTCGCCCCGGCCACCGCGCTGGACTTCGACGCCATCGTCTTCAACACCGAGGCCCACCCGCTGCGCCGCACCTGGTAAAGCGGCACCCGGCATGGCGGGCAGGCATCCGGGCCTGTCCGCCATGTTTGCGATGGCGTCCACCGCGGCCGGCGGCGCAGGTTCGGCGTCGCCTGAGAGCATGGGAGAGGAAAGGTACACTCTGCCCATCGCAATCCGGGGAGCAGGGGCGTTGGCGTTGTCTTCCATCCTGATAGTCGACGACGATGCGGCCACGCAGGTACGCCTTGCCGGGCTGGTGCGCGAGGCGCTGGACGAGGCACCGGCCAGCGTGCGCACGGCGGCGGACTTGGGGCAGGCGCGCGCGTTGCTGGCAGCCGAACGCTTCGACCTGGCGCTGGTGGACATGCAGCTCCCCGACGGCAACGGCATCGAGCTGATCGGCTGGATCCAATCGCATGCGCCGCAGGTGCAGTCGGTGATCGTGTCCGCCTACGCCGAGGAACAACTGACCTTCACCGCGCTGCGGGCCGGGGCCATCGGCTACCTGATGAAGGACCGCGACGACGTGGAACTGGTCGTGGCCCTGCGCAGCCTGCAGCGCGGCGGCGCCCCGATCGACCCGATGATCGCCCGCCGCATCCTCGCCCTGCTTCCGGAGGAAACGGCGCCGGTGCCGGCGACGCCGGCGGTCAACCTCTCCGAGCGCGAGCGCGGCATCCTCGGCATGGTGGCGCAGGGCTATGGCAACCGCGAGATCGCCGAGCTGCTCGGGCTCTCGCGGCTCACCGTGGAAGCGCACACGCGCAACATCTACCGCAAGCTGGCCGTGGGTTCGCGCACGGCGGCGGTGTTCGAGGCGCGCGTACTCGGGTTGCTGCCGTGAGGCACTGGCACTGGGTGCTCCTGCTGCTCTGCATGGCGGCGGGTGCGGCCCGGGCGGAGCCGGTCGTGCGCATCGTCCACGCCGAGGCCGCGCGCGCCGGCTGGGATTCGACGCGGCCGCCCGAACAGGGCTGGATGCCGGTGACGCTGGCCGACCAGTGGCAGACCCGCTGGGCCGGGCACGACGGCGTGGTCTGGTACCGGCTGCGCTGGCGGCAGGACGATGCGCGGCAGCCTACCGGCCTGCTGCTCGACTACACCTGCATGGCGGCCGCGGTATACCTCAACGGCAGCCTGATCGACCGCGACCCCTCGCTGGTCGAGCCGCTGTCGCGCAGCTGGCACATGCCGCGCTATTTCCTGCTGCAGGCGCCGTTGCTCGAACCGGGCGAGAACGAGCTGCTGGTGCGCGTGTCGGGCCTGGCCGCCTACCAGCCGTCGTTCGGCGTGGTGGACGTGGGCGACCCGCAGGTGCTGCAGGCGCGGTATCGCCAAGGGGTGCTGGTCCGCCACGACCTGCAACTGCTCGACAGCGCCATTGGCTTCGTGCTGGCGGCGGTGATCGGCCTGTTCTGGCTGCTGCGCCGGCAGGAGACGATGTACGGCTGGTACGCGCTGAGCGCGGTGTTCGGGCGCCTGTACGACACCAATTTCGTCGCCGCCAGCCCGTGGCCGTTCGCCAGCACCGATGGCTGGCAGGCCTTCATCGGCGGTTGCTACGTGATGTCGGCCGCGGCGCACACGGTGTTCCTGCTGCGCTTCAGCCAACGGCGCTGGCCGCGCTTCGAGCGCCTGCTGCTGGGCATCGCGGTGGCGCTGATGGCCGCGGCGCTGCTGTGGCCGCAGTGGATGGGGCCGTACCGCAACGTCTACCTGGTGCCGGTCATCGCGTTCCTGTACCTGGTGTCGTTCGTCTTCATGGGCTACGCCGTGCGCAGCGACCGCCGCGACTGCCAGGTGCTGGCCTTGTGCATCGTCCTGCCCGTGGCGGTTTCGCTGCATGACCTCGGCGTGTACATGGGCTGGTACGGCGGCGTCAGCTACCTCGGCTCGTTCACCTCGCCGCTGATGCTGCTGGGCATGGGCTTCGTGCTGGCCTACCGCTTCGCCAACACCATGAAGCGGGTGGAAGGCTTCAATGCCGAGCTGAGCCGCGAGGTGCGGCAGGCCACCGGCCAGCTGGCCGAGACCTTGCGGCAACAACACGCGCTGGAGCTGGCGCACGGCCGGGCCGGCGAACGCCTGCAACTGGTGCGCGACTTGCACGACGGTTTCGGCGGCACCCTGGTCGGCGCGATCGCGCGGGTCGAGCAGGCGCCGGACGACATGCCGCGGCGGGAGATCGTCAGGCTGCTGAAGGAGATGCGCGATGACCTGCGCCTGGTGATCGACAGCACGGCGCGCGAGCATGCGGACCTGGCCGAGTTGATCGTGCCGCTGCGGCACCGCTCCAGCCAGTTGCTCGATGCCGCCGGCATCGACGCCCATTGGCACCTGGAGGGCGTCGGCGGCGTCGAGCTGGGCGCCGCCCGCAGCCTGGATCTGCTGCGCCTGCTGCAGGAAGCCCTGACCAACGTGTTCAAGCACAGCCGCGCGCGGCGCGTGGACATCCACGTGCGCCGGCAAGGGGACCGCCTGCAACTGCGGGTGGACGACGACGGCGTGGGCCTGCCTGCCGCGGGCGCCGCACCGATGCAGGGCGGTGGTGCCGGTTTCGCCAGCATGCGCCTGCGTGCGCAGCGGCTGGGGGGCGAACTGAGCGTGTCCGCGCGCAGCGACCCGCAAGGTACCCGGGTGGCGCTGGAGTTGCCGCTGGCCGCCTGAGTGGGGCCCGCTACCTGATTTCGTGGATGTAGCGCCGGTGGCACGCGGGCTAGTGTGCCCCGGCAGGCATGGCCGGGGCCGGCGACTGCGCGCGCCCCGCGCCGGGCATGCCCGGCTGATCGCCGGTGCCGACCACGGGATGTACGGGGGAAGCTATGGGGACTCGTCCAGCATGGCGGGAACAGGACGGCGCGGCTGCCGGAAGCGGAAGCATCCGGCTCCTGAGCGCATGCGCCGCCATGCCGCCGCAACTGATCTACAGGAAGGGCTGGGCGTTGCTGGGCTACCTGGCCGCCGAGCCGGAACGCCGCCATTCGCGGCTGGCGCTGGCCATGCTGCTGTGGCCGCAGCTGGGTGAATCGCAGGCGATGACCAACCTGCGCCAGGTGCTGTGCAACCTGAACCGCTATTGCCGCGGGGAACTGGGGCCGCGCGTGCTGTGCGTGGAACGCGACGGCGTGGCGCTGCGGCGCGCGGGAAGGGCAGTCTTCGACATCGACCGGCTGGCCGGGGAACCGGCGGAAGTGCTGGCGATACTGGAAGGGCAGCACATTTTCCTTGCCGGCATGGACGACGTGGCCGGCGTGGATTTCCGCGCATGGCTGGAAAGCACGCGCCTTGCGCTGGAAGCCGAGCTGGTGGGCGTCGCCGAGCGGCATTGCGACCGGATGCTGGTGGCCGGGAGCTGGGACGCCGCGCTGCACATGGCGCGCCTGCTGCTGCAGCGCGACGCATGGAACGAAGCGCACGCCCGGCGCATGATGCGCGCCTATGCCGGGCACGGCATGCGCGCGGCGGCGATCAATGCCTACGCGCGCATGCAGCAGGCGCTGCGCCGCGACCTCGGGGTCGACCCGCAGGACGAAACCCGCAGGCTGCTGGCGTGGATATGCGACGGCATCGACCTTGCCCCGGTGGACGCGGGCTTGCCGCACGCGCCGGGCCGGCAGGACCTGCGCCGGGCGCTGGCGGTGTGACCACGATGGCGGACGGCTGCGCTCAGTAGAGGTCCATCGGGTCCACGTCCAGCGACCAACGCACGCGCCGCGCCTGCGGCAGTGCATATGCCTGCGGCATCAGCGCGTCGAGCAGGGCATGCAGCGCGCGGCGTTGCGGGGCCGACAGCAGCAGCTGCGTGCGCTGGAAGCCGGCGCGGCGCGGCATCGGCGCCGGCATCGGCCCGTAGCGTTCGACCGGGTCGTCGGCGGGAATGGCCTGCTTCAGCGCGGCCAGGAATGCGTTGGCCTGTTCGACCTGCCTGACCTCGGCGCGCAGCAGCGCCAGATGCGCGAAGGGCGGGAAACCGGCCGCTTCGCGCTGCGCCAGCTCGGCCTCGGCGAAGGCGTGGTAGCCGCCGTTCACCAGCGTGTGCAGCAGCGCGTTGTCGGGATGATGGGTCTGCAGCCAGACCTCGCCGGGGCGCTCGGCGCGCCCGGCGCGCCCGGCGACCTGGATCAGTTGCTGGGCGAGCTTCTCGCTGGCACGGAAATCGGCGGAGAACAGCCCTTCGTCGATGCCCACCACCACCACCAGCGTCAGCTTCGGCAGGTCGTGGCCCTTGGCCAGTATCTGCGTGCCGACGAGGATGCCGGCTTGCTCGCCGAGCGTGGCCAGCGTCCGTTCCAGCGCGTCGCGGCGCGCGGTGGTGCCACGGTCGATGCGCAGCACCGGGAAGTCGGGGAACAGTTGCAGCAGCCGTTCTTCCAGCCGCTCGGTGCCGATGCCCTGCGGTTGCAGCGCGAGGCTGCCGCAATCCGGGCAGGCCAGCGGCACCGGCGCGCGCGCGCCGCAGTGGTGGCATTGCAGGCGGCGGCCGGCACCGTGCACGGTCATCGGCGTGGCATGCAGCGGCGTGCTGCAGCGCCTGCACGGCGCGGTCCAGCCGCAGTCGTGGCACAGCAGCACCGGCGCGTAGCCGCGGCGGTTCTTGAACACCAGCACCTGGTTGCCGGCCTGCAGGTGCCGGCCGATGCCTTCCAGCACCTCGGGCGACAGGCCGTCCTGCAACGGCCGCTTGCGCACGTCGAACACCCGCACCGCCGGCGGCCGGGCGTCGCCGGCGCGCTGCTGCAGGCGCAGGTGGGCGTAGCGGCCGGCGCGCGCGTTGTGCAGCGATTCCAGTGAGGGAGTGGCGCTGCCCAGCACCACCGGCACGTCCAGTGCCTTGCCGCGCACCAGCGCGAAGTCGCGGGCGTGGTAGCGGATGCCGTCCTGCTGCTTGTAGCTGCCGTCGTGTTCCTCGTCGACGACCAGCAGCCCGGCCTGCGGCAGCGGCGTGAACACCGCCGAGCGGGTGCCGACGACCACCCGCGCCTCGCCGCGCGCGGCCGCCGCCCAGACCCGCGCGCGCTCGTTGTCGTTCAGCCCCGAATGCAGCGCGTGCACCGGGATGCCGAGGCGGGCGCGGAAGCGCGCCAGCATCTGCGGGGTCAGGCCGATCTCGGGCACCAGCACCAGCGCCTGCCGGCCTTGCGCAAGGCAGTGGGCGATGGCCTGCAGGTAGACCTCGGTCTTGCCGCTGCCGGTGACGCCGTCGAGCAGGAACGGGTGGAAGCCGTTGGCGGCGGTGATCGCCTCGATCGCCGCCTGCTGCTGCGGGTTGGGCGCCGGCCCGGGATTCGGCCGGGCCGGCGGCGCCGTCGCCGGCACCGCCACGCGCTGCACGAAGCCGCGCTTGAGCAGGGCGCGGCTCGGCTCGCGCCAGTCGTGCATGCGCGCCTCGATCACCTCCTCGGCCAGCGCACCGTCGGCCAGCAGCGTGGCCAGCCGTTGCGGACGGCTGCCGTTGCGCAGCCCGGGCATGCCGTCGCGGCCGGCGTCGGTCAGTTCCCACGCCCAGCCGTGGGTGTCGGGCAGCGGCTCGCCGCGGCGCAGCGGGGTCGGTAGCGCGGTGGCGACCACCTCGCCCAGCGGTGCGTGGATGTAGCGCGCCAGCCAGCGCAGCGAGGCCAGCAGCTCGCCGCCCAGCAGGGGGGCGGGGTCCAGCCATTCCAGCGCGGCCTTCAGCCCGGCCGGGTCGTCGCTGCCGCCGATGCCCTCGACCATGCCGACCAGCTCACGGCTGCCGAAGGGCACCCGCAGCCTGCGTCCCACGTCGGCCTGCGACGGTGCGGGGCCGCCGGCCGGGGGCAGGTAGTCGAAAGCCTGCGGCAGCGGAACCGGCAGGGCAATGCGCAGGGTGGGGCAGGAAGACATGGGGAGAGTGTAGGTGCCGGCCTTGGGCGGCACACCTGCGGCCCCCTCCACTTGCCCGCGTTTGTTGTCGCGGCGAGCATAAATGGCGCGTAAACACCGGCCGCTACAGGGGATTTCGGTTTATCCACACAGATTGTGGATAAGTCTGTGCATCAGCCCTGTGCTCCACGCCCGCAGGGCGGTGACAGCGGCCTCTGCGTCGATTTGGACAAAAAATCGCCACACGATCAAGTCTTTTTAAATCAATGGCTTGGCCGTGAAACAAAGATGAAACAAGGCGTTGGGCAGAAAATTTGCGGAAATCGGCGCTGGCCTATTGACGCTGTGCACAAGTTGCGGCAGCCAGGCCCGGACGCGGCCTTGGGGCATCGGCAGCCGCCGGGGCGCTGGGTATCATCCGGGCGATGACGGAGTACGCCTGATGGCCGCAACAGCTTCTTCTTCCCCGGCCACGGCCAATGCTTCCTCCGCCTTCCTGCGCGGGGTCGAGCGCCGCGCGCTGGTGGTCGCCGACCTGCAGGCGGGCGCCGCCGGCACGCAGGCCGTGGCGGCGGCGATGCGCGCCTTCGCCGGCCATGCCGCGGCTACCGCGATGGTCGACTGGCCGGCCCGGTTCTGGGGCCTGCTGTGCAATGCGCCGCAGCTGCGTGCGCCGGCAACCGGCACCGCCACGCCGCTGCCGCACCTGTCGACATTGCAGGCCGCGGATCGCCTGGCATTACTGCTGCGCGTCGGCGCCGGGCTGGACGAAGCCGTGGCGGCGGCCAGCCTGGGCATGGACATCGGCACCTACCGGCAGGCGCTGGCGCGCGCCTGCCCGCTGGATGCGAAGGGCCAGCCCGACGCCGCCGCATGGCGCACACTGGCCGAACAGGTGCAGGCGCAGGTGCGCGAGCTGTCGCCGGAGCGGCTGCGGCAACTGGGACAACTGCACGAGGCGGCGACCGCCAAGGCCGCGCCCGCGCCGATGGCGGCCAGGGCCCCGCGCCCGGCCGCGCGGCCACGCGCGCGCCGGGGCTGGCTGCTGCCGGGCCTGTTGGTGCTGGTGCTGGCCGCGGTGGCGGCCTGGTGGTGGCACGAACACGGTGCGATGCGGCCCGGCAGCGGCGGGCCGCCGGCCGAAGGCGTGCTGGGCGACAACGGCCCGATACAGGTCGAAAGCCTGCCGGACGATTCCGCGCCGGCCGCCGCCGTGGACAACCATGCGGCGGACGATGCCGCGATGCTGGCTGATCCCGAACTGGCGCTGGCGCAGGACGCCGACTTCCATGCCTGGTACGCCGCCGGCGCGCCGGTGCCGGTGGACGAATCGCAGGCCGCGCCCGGCCACGCCGAACCGGCCTCGGCAGCGCTGGAGACCGTCGATGCGGAAGATTGAGGGCGCATGGCTGCTGCTGGCGTTGCTGCCGGCCGCTGTGTCGCTGGCCACCCCGGTCGCACCGCGGCCGCTGGTCGAGCCGCCACCGCGCGCGCCGCAGGCCACGGACCCGCAAGCACGCTGGGCGGCGCTGGCACCGGCGCAGCAGCGCGAGGTGCGCGCGCGTTATGCGGCATGGCGCGCCCTGCCCGAATCCGAGCGGCAGCGCGTGCGCATGACCGCGGCGGAACTGGCGGCCCTGCCGGCGGCCGAACGCGACGCCCTGCGCGGGCGTTTCGCCGGGCTGGACCGCCTGCACCGCGATGGCTGGCAACTGGGGCCGCGGCTGGGCGCGCTGTACCCGAAGCTGCAGCCGCTGCTGGGCTACCTGCCGGAACCGCAGCGCGCCCCGATGCTGGCCCTGCTGCGCGAGCTCGACGCGGCGCAGCTGGCGCAGTTGGGCCTGTTGTCGCAACGCACGCCGCCGCAGGCGCGCGATGCCCTGCGCGAGGAACTGCTGGCCGTGCCCGCGGCCGGCCGCGCGGAATGGCTGCGGCGGAAGCTGGACAAGTAGATGCGGGGCTTGCCCCGCATGAAGCCTTCCCGGTGAAGCCATGTGCCGGGTAAGCCCGGCACCTACGCTCGTTCCTCTTCACTCGTTCCTGGCCTTACAATGCCGCCCTTTCGCGACCCGGCAACAGCGCCTCCGCGCCGGCCGCAGTCCGCGTCTGCCGACTCCGCATGTCCACCTCTCCCGCCACGCCGCGCTTCGGCCATGAAGTGCGGACGACCGGCCTGCTCGCCCTGCCGCTGGTGCTGGGCCACGTTTCCGCCGGCCTGATCTCCTTCGTCGACAACACCATCGCCGGCCACCACGGCACCGGCACCTTCGCCGCGGTCAGCATCGGCACCGCGCTGCTGTGGCTGCCGATGCTGGTGCCGATCGGCACCCTGATCTCGCTGACCGCCTCGGTGTCGCAGCTGCACGGCGCAGGCCGCGAGCGCGAGATCGGCCCGCTGTTCCGGCAGGCGCTGTGGCTGGGCGTGGGCCTGAGCGTGCTGATGTTCGCCTTCCTCAGCATCGTGCCGGCATTCCTGCCGGCGTTCGGCATCGCCGCGGACATCGTGCCCGGCGCCACCGCCTTCTTGCACGCCATCCGCTGGGGCGTGCCGGCGCTGACCCTGTATTTCTGCATGCGCTACCTCAGCGAGGGCATGCACTGGACGCTGCCGACCATGCTGCTCGGCTTCGGCGGGCTGCTGGTGCTGGCGCCGCTGGGCTATGCGCTGTGCAATGGCAAGTGGGGCTTCCCGGAGCTGGGCGCCGAAGGGCTGGGCATCGCCTCGGCGCTGACGATGTGGGTGCAGGCGCTGTGCTTCGGCGGCTACCTGTTCAAGACCCGGCGCTTCGCCCACCTGCAGTTGTTCGGCCATTTCGAGCCGCCGCGGGTGGCGGCGATATGGGACTTGCTGCGCACCGGCCTGCCGATCGGCATCACCGTGCTGATGGAGGGCGGCCTGTTCATCGTCACCGCGCTGCTGATCGGCCGCATCGGCGCGGTCGAGGCCAGCGCGCACCAGATCGCGATCAACGTCGCCCAGCTGTGCTTCATGATCCCGATGGGCGTGGCCGAGGCCACCACCGTGCGCGTCGGCCATGCGATGGGCCGCCACGATCCGACCGGCGTGCGCCGCGCCAGCTGGGCCGGCTACGCCATCGTGCTGGTCACGCAGATGCTGTCGATCAGCGGGCTGCTGCTCGGCCACGAGGCGGTGGTGCGGCTGTACACCGACGACCTGGCCGTGGCCATGCTGGCCTCCACGCTGCTGCTGTACGCGGCGGCCTTCCAGTTCCCCGACGGCGTGCAGGTGCTCTCGGCCGGCGCGCTGCGCGGGCTCAAGGACACCCGCGTGCCGATGTTCATCGCCATGTTCGCGTACTGGGGCGTGGGCATGCCGCTCGGCGCCGGGCTCGGCCTCGGCCTGGGCTGGGGCCCGCAGGGCATGTGGGTCGGCCTGACCGTGGGCCTGAGCGTGGCCGCGGTGCTGCTGGGCTGGCGCCTGCGGGTCAGCAGCCGGCGCCTGTTCCACCCTTCGGCCCCCTGACTTGAAGCCCATGCCGGCCGTGCCGGTCCTGTGTATCCTGCATTGCAACAAGCCCCATCCGGAGCCCTCATGAACCCCCCGCCCGTGCCCCGCCGCAACCCCGTCGCCCGCTTCTTCGTTGGGCTGTGGGACGTGATGAACTTCACCCGCCGGTTGATCCTCAACCTGCTGTTCTTCGGCCTGCTGTTCCTGATGCTGATCGTGCTGCTGGTGGCGATGGGCAAGGGCGCCTCGTCGGTCAAGGTGCTGCAGGACCGCACCGCGCTGGTGATCGCGCCGGAAGGGCGGCTGGTCGAGCAGTACAGCACCGACCCGGTCAGCCGCGCGCTGGCCAAGGCGATGGGCGAGCGCAACGCCGGGGAAATCCAGCTGCGTGACCTGATCCGCGCCATCGAGGCGGCCAGGGACGACAAGAAGATCGAGCGCGTGGTGCTGAACCTGGACCGCCTGCAACCGTCCGGCTTCGCCTCGATGCGCGAAGTCGCCGGTGCCCTGCAGGACCTGCGCGCGGCCGGCAAGCAGGTGGTGGCCTTCAGCGAGAACATGGGCCAGTCGCAATACCTGCTGGCCGCGCAGGCCGACGAGGTCTACCTCGACCCGATGGGCGGGCTGCTGCTGGAAGGCCTCGGCCGCTACCGCCAGTATTTCCGCACCGGCCTGCAGGAAAAGCTGGGCGTGGACGTGCACCTGTTCAAGGTGGGCGAATACAAGTCCGCCGCCGAGCCCTACGTGCTCGACGCCGCCTCGCCGCAGGCCAAGGAAGCCGACCTGTTCTGGATGAACGACGTATGGCAGCGCTATCTCGGTGACATCGCCAAGGCGCGCAAGCTTGACGCCGCGCAGCTGGCCGCCGGCATCGACACCCTGCCCGAGGGCGTGGCCGCCGCCGGCGGCGACCTGGCCCGCTTCGCCCTGCAGCAGAAGCTGGTGGACGGCCTGAAGACCCGCGAGGAAGTGGACGCGCTGCTCACCGAGCGCGGCGTGGCCGACGGCGACGCCGATGGCGGCTACCGCCAGATCGCGCTGGGCGACTACCTGACCCAACTCGACGCGCGCCGCTCGCCGCTGGACAAGCGCCCGCAGGTGGCGGTGGTGGTGGCCGAGGGCGAGATCGCCGGCGGCGACCTGCCGGCCGGCCGCGTCGGCGGCATCTCCACCTCGGCGCTGCTGCGCGACGCGCGCGACGACGACGACGTCAAGGCGGTGGTGCTGCGCGTGGATTCACCGGGCGGCGAAGTGTTCGCCTCCGAGCAGATCCGCCGCGAGGTCGAGGCGCTCAAGGCCGCCGGCAAGCCGGTGGTGGTGTCGATGGGCGACCTGGCCGCGTCCGGCGGCTACTGGATCAGCATGAATGCCGACCGCATCTACGCCGACGAATCGACCATCACCGGCTCGATCGGCATCTTCGGCATGATCCCCAACTTCGCCCGCAGCCTGGACAAGATCGGCGTGCACACCGATGGCGTCGGCACCACCCGCTTCGCCGGCGCGTTCGACGTCACCCGGCCGATGGACCCGGCGGTGGGCCGGGTGATCCAGTCGGTGATCGACAAGGGCTATGCCGATTTCACCGGCAAGGTGGCGCAGGCCCGCGACCGCAGCGTGGAGGCCATCGACGAGGTGGCGCGCGGCCGCGTGTGGAGCGGCGCGCAGGCGAAGGAGCGCGGGCTGGTGGACGAGTTCGGCGGGCTCAAGGCCGCGGTGGCCGATGCCGCCAGCCGCGCCAAGCTGGGCGAGGAAGGCAAATACCGCGTGCGCTACATCGAGAAGGCGACCACCCCGTTCGCGCAGTTCATGACCGGCTTCGCCGGCAGCCGCATGGGCGCGTGGATGCTGTCCGATTCGGGCATGGCGCGGATGCTGCTGGCGCGCACGATGCCGGAGATGGATGCCCAGCTGCGCTTCGTCGAGGACGCGGTGAAGGACCGCAACGGCGCGCCGGTCAAGGCCCTGGCCTATTGCTTCTGCGGCCTGTAACCGGCGCCGCGATGCGAACGACGACGCCGCCCTCGGGCGGTGTCGTCGTTCATGGATTCGGGCAGATCCGGCACGACTCCGGCTTTCAACACCCCTCTCCCTTCGGGGTGAGAGGGACAGTTCGCGAACCACTGGTTCGCTGTTCCTCGAACGCCCTTGCGCTGGCGCAAGGGCCTTTGAGGGCCAGCGAACCGGAGGTTCGCAAGCTGCACCTCCCACCCCGCAGGGAGAGGGGCTTTAATCTTGCATTTTGTCGCCCGGTAGCAAATCTCCTGATCACGCAGCAAACTTCCTACCCAGCACCCAGCCTTCGCCCACCACTTCCCCCCACACCCCCGAAATGGGGATCGCCACCGTGGCCGCTGTCCCCTTCGCGATCAAAACCGGCCATTCACTGACCGCCATCCTCCCCGGGCACGCCTTGGGCCTGGTGTTGAGCCTGGTCGG
>NZ_LDJP01000025.1 GCF_001431505.1 Stenotrophomonas daejeonensis | reverse complement strand
CTGAACCATCTGGACTCCGTTTGCCCCTCACCCCAACCCCTCTCCCGGAGGGAGAGGGGCTCTGAAGGCCGATCCCGGGCGCTGATCCAGCCATAACCGGAGACGAAAATGCGAACGGAATTTTTCACCGGGTTGAACACCCGGTTCGGTGGTCTGTGCCTGTCATCCCTGCTCGCCGGCCTCGCGCTGGCGGTGCTGCCCCTCGGGGCATCGGCACAGGAGGCCGCGCAGACGGCAGCCACGTTCGAGCGTGGCGACGTGGCGTGGATGCTCACCGCCACGCTGCTGGTGCTGATGATGGTGGTGCCGGGGCTGGCGTTGTTCTACGGCGGGCTGGTGCGCGCCAAGAACGTGCTGTCGGTGCTCAGCCAGGTGCTGGTGGTGTTCTCGCTGGTGCTGATGCTGTGGGTGGCCTATGGCTACAGCGCGGTGTTCAGCGACGGCAACACCCTGTTCGGGTCGTTCACGCAGTTTGCCTTCCTCAAGGGCTTCGCCCCCGATTCGGTCGGCAACACGCCGATTGCTGGCCTGCCGGACTACCTGTTCGTCGCCTTCCAGTCCACCTTCGCCGGCATCACCGCCGCACTGGTGGTCGGCGCCTTCGCCGAGCGCATCCGCTTCCGCGCCGTGCTGCTGTTCTCGGCGCTGTGGTTCACCCTGAGCTACATCCCGATGGCGCACACCGTCTGGGGCGGCGGCTGGCTGGGCGAGATGGGTGCCATCGACTTCGCCGGTGGCACCGTGGTCCACATCAACGCCGGCGTGGCCGGGCTGGTGGCGGCATGGTTCGTCGGCAAGCGGCTCGGCTACGGCCACGCCGCGCTCAAGCCGCACAACCTGCCGCTGACCTGGATCGGCGCGATGCTGCTGTGGGTGGGCTGGTTCGGTTTCAACGCCGGCTCGGCGGCCGCCGCCGATGGCGTGGCGGCACTGGCCTTCATCAATACCCTGCTCGCCACCGCCGCGGCGGTGCTGGGCTGGACCGGGCTGGAGGCCATCACCAAGGGCCACCCCTCGGCGCTGGGCGCGGCCTCGGGCGCGGTGGCCGGGCTGGTCGGCATCACCCCGGCCTGCGGCACGGTGGGGCCGCTGGGCGCCATCGTGATTGGTTTCGCCAGCGGCGTGGCCTGCGTGTGGGGCGTCACCGGGCTCAAGCGCCTGCTGCGTGCCGACGACACCGCCGACGTGTTCGGCGTGCACGGCGTGGGCGGCATCGTCGGCGCACTGCTCACCGGCGTGTTCAGCGCGCAGTCGCTGGGCGGCACCGTGGCGGACATGGACATCGGCCACCAGCTGTGGGTGCAGGCGGTCAGCATCGGCTTCACCGTGGCGTGGTGCGCGGTAGTCACCGCCTTGATCCTGCTGCTGGTGCGCGCGCTGGTCGGCCTGCGCGTCAGCGAGGAAGCCGAGCGCACCGGGCTGGACATCAGCACGCACGGCGAATCGGCCTACGAGAGCTGAGCCGATGGCGCGCGTGGGCCGGCTCGACCCCATCCACGGAGAGGCTTTGCACTATATTGGTGCAATGGACGCCGCCCACGCCGCCCCTTCATTGGAACAACTGGCCACGCCGCTGGTGTGGACCGGCACCGACGGACGCATCGCCGGTGCCACCCCGGCGTTCTGCCGCTGGCTGGGGGTGAGCGTGCGGCGCCTGCTGGGCCAGCCGCTGGCTTCGCTGGAGGTGCAGGACGACGCCCTCGCCAGCCGCCTGCTGGCCCCGGACGCGGAAACCATCCGCCTGCCGCGGCTGGCGCTGGCCCTGCCCGGCGAGGCGCCGCGCTTCGCCGACGGCTGGCTGAGCGCGCGGGAAGGCGGCTGGTTGCTGGAGGCGCATCCGGTGGACGAGTTTCCCACCGCCGACCCGGCGCAGGTGTTGCCGGGTGCGTTCAGCGCCGCGCTCAAGGGCCTGGCGCACGAACTGCGCAATCCGCTGGCGGGGTTGAAGGGCGCGGCCCAGCTGCTGGCACGCCGCGCCCACGGCCGCGACGTCGAGGAGCGCGAGCTGGTCGAGCTGATCGGTGTCGAGATCGAGCGCCTCAACACCCTGCTCGAACAACTGCTGTCGCCGGCCCCGCCGCGCCCGCACGCACCGCTGAACATCCATGCCGCGCTGGAGCGGGTGTTGCGGCTGGTCGAGAGCGAGGCCGGCTGGTCGCTGCAACTGCAACGCGACTACGACCCCAGCATCCCCGAGCTGCCCGGCGATGGCGACCGCCTCACCCAGGCGCTGCTCAACCTGGTGCGCAACGCCATCCAGGCCGGTGCCACCCGCATCACCCTGCGCACCCGCGTCGAGCATGGCCTGCGCATCGCCGAGCAACTGCACCCTCTGGCATTGCGGCTGGAAGTGGCCGACGACGGCCGTGGCGTACCGGAGGAACTGGCCGAGCACCTGTTCCTGCCGCTGGTCAGCGGCCGTGCCGAGGGCACCGGGCTGGGGTTGGCGCTGGCGCAGCAGGTGGCGCGCGAGCATCGCGGCACCTTGAGCTACCGCTCGCGGCCGGGGCACACGGTATTCACGGTGCTGCTGCCGCTGCCGGGCGTGGAGACAGGCGATGCTTGATGCGTCTTGCGACGAGGCCGCCCGTGTCTTCGCCCCCCGTAGGTCGGGAGCTTGCTCCCGACGAAAATTCCCCTCTTCGTTTTCGCGCAGAGCGGAGCCTGCTTTTGCTGCTGTTGTTGCTCGTGATTTTGCTCCTCGGCTTTTGACTTCCCCTGCCGTAAAGCGAGCCGAGCACCGCAGCGGGACGGGGGGCGAAGAGGCGCACGTGTCTGAGCGAAGCGAGTTGTGCGCCGCCCCCCCGGCCCGCGAGGAGCGCAGGGGACCGATGCGGCGCAGCCGCATCGGCTCGCGTCCGGCTGTGCTTTCTTTTGGTTACTTTTCTTTGCACAAGCAAAGAGGCGCTTTTTCAACAGCCGAATGGCTGGTCAAAGTGACTCGCTCCTGCGGAGCAAGAGTGAAAGCTCTGATTTCAAGCTCCTGCTTTGATTCTCGTCGTTGCTCCCGCTTTGGACTTGAGCGTTTCTGCGAAGATCCAAGAGTCAAGAGCTTTCGCTCCCTTGTCAGGGAGCGAGCTACTTTTCTTTGCTCGTGCAAAGAAAAGGTAGCCAAAAGAAAGCACGCCCTGCCTCCGCGCCCAACGCGCTACGCGCGTCGGGTCCACTCCGCCGCCGGGATTTTTCGACACGACATCCATGTCGTGTCGAAAAACGACGTGCATCCGTGCACGTCGCCCCTGCGGGGTCTTGTCCGTCGGCTCCGTCGCTGCGGAAGGGAACCCGAACGTCAAAAGCTGAAAGCAAAATCACGAGCAACAGCAACAGCAACAGCAACAGCAACAGCAACAGCAACAGCAACAGCAACAGCTGGCTCCTCTCGTGCCTGCAACGGCATGCATCCTGGCGGCCGAATCGCCCATCACTTGCGGGGGCGCAATGAAACCCACTGACACCCAAGCCCACACGCTCTGGGTCGTCGATGACGACCGCTCGGTGCGCTTCGTCCTCAGCACCGCCCTGCGCGATGCTGGTTACGCCGTCGAAGGCTTCGACAGCGCCGCCGCCGCGCTCGACGCACTCACGCGGCGCCCACCACCGGCACTGCTGTTCACCGACGTGCGCATGCCCGGCGACGACGGCCTGGTGCTGCTGGAAAAACTCAAGGCCGCGCATCCGCAGCTGCCGGTGATCGTGATGTCCGCGCACACCGACGTCGCCAGCACCGCCGGCGCATTCCGCGGCGGCGCCCACGAATTCCTGTCCAAGCCGTTCGATCTGGACGACGCGGTGGAACTGGCGCGGCGCACGCTGCCGGAGATGGGGGCCGCATCGCCGGAAACCACGCCCGCTCCGACGAAGCAGGCCGGCCCGCCGCAACTGATCGGCGACACCCCGGCGATGCGCGCGCTGTTCCGTGCCATCGGCCGCCTCGCGCAGGCGCCGTTGTCGGTGCTGATCAATGGCGAAACCGGCACCGGCAAGGAGTTGGTGGCCAATGCGCTGCACCGCGAATCGCCACGTGCACGCGGTCCGTTCGTCGCGCTCAATACCGCCGCCATTCCCGCCGAACTGCTGGAAAGCGAATTGTTCGGCCACGAAGCCGGCGCGTTCACCGGCGCCAGCAAGCGCCACGTCGGCCGCTTCGAGCAGGCCGATGGCGGCACCCTGTTCCTCGACGAAATCGGCGACATGCCGCTGCCGCTGCAGACCCGCCTGCTGCGGGTGCTGGCCGAAGGCGAATTCTTCCGCGTCGGTGGCCGCGAGCTGATCCGCGTCGACGTGCGCGTGGTCGCCGCCACCCACCAGGACCTGGAAACGCTGGTCGAACAGGGCCGCTTCCGCGCCGACCTGCTGCACCGGCTGGACATGGTGCGGCTGTGGCTGCCACCGCTGCGCGAACGCATCGACGACGTGGCGCAACTGGCCGCCACCTTCCTTGCCAGCGCCGCCCGCCGGCTCGACGTGCCGCGCAAGCACCTGTCCGCCGCCGCCGTGCAGGCGCTGCGCCAGCACGACTGGCCCGGCAACGTGCGCGAACTGGAAAACGTCTGCTGGCGGCTGGCCGCGTTGGCCGTGGCCGACGCCATTTCCGCCGACGACGTGCGCGCGGCGCTGGCGCGCGGCGGCCGTCGCCGTCCCGCCACCGCCGACGCCACCGCCACCACGCCCGAACAATGGGACCACGCATTGGCCGCATGGGCCCGGCAACGCCTGTCCGAAGGCGCCGGCGGCCTGCATGCCGAAGCGCGCGAGCGCATGGATGCCGTATTGCTGGAAGCGGCCCTGGCCTTCACCGACGGTCACCGCGGCGAAGCCGCCGCGCGGCTCGGCCTCGGCCGCAACACCATCACCCGCAAGCTCGGCTCCGGCCGCCGCCGCTGAGTGCCGCCATCCTGTCGCGTGAACGGGCCGTGTATGATCGGCCCCCGATGGAAACACAGCCTCCCTCTGCGGACATCACCGGCCTGATCCGGCGTTGGCAACATGGCGACCGTGAGGCCAGCGCGGTATTGGCCGAAGAGGTCTACCAGGAGTTGCACGGCATCGCCGTACGCCGGCTGGCGCATGGCGGGCAGGCGGGCCTGCAGGCCACCGAGTTGCTGCACGAGGCCTGGATACGGCTGTCGGCGAACCAGCATCCGTTCCAGTCGCGCGCGCATTTCTACGCGGTGGCGGCGCTGAAAATGCGCAACCTGCTGATTGACCTGGCGCGCATGCAGGCCAGCCAGAAGCGCGGTGGTGACCTGCGTCCGCTGACCCTGACGGTGACGCTGCTCGATCCCTCGCCGCAACCGGAGGACCTGCAGCTGATGGCCGAGGCCTTCGACCAGCTCACACGGATGGACGAACGCAAGGCGCAGGCGTTCGCATTGAACGAACTGGCCGGTTTCAGCATCGCCGAAACCGCCGAACTGCTCGATGTTTCCCCGGCCACCCTGCAGCGCGACCTGCGCTTCACCCGCGCCTGGCTCGCGACCCGCCTGTCATGTTGAACGCTGATGCGTGGGCCCGCCTGGGCGAACTGTTCCACCAGGCCACCGAGCTGCCCGAATCCGAGCGCACCACCTTCGTCCACGCCCATGCCGGCGATGACCCGGAGCTGCAGCGCGAACTGCTGGCGCTGATCGCCGCCGACACCGACGCCACCCGCCGCCTGCGCGATCCGCTGCAGCACGCGGCCGAGGCGACGCTACGCGCCAGCGACCCGGAGCTGCCGCCCGGCACCCGCTTCGGCCCGTGGGCGCTGGAGCGGGTCATCGGCAGCGGCGGCATGGGCCGGGTCTACCTGGCGCGCCGCGCCGATGGCGCCTATGAGCGCGAAGTCGCATTGAAGCGGGTGCGCACGCCGGCGCTGGATGCGCGCCGCCACGGCCATTTCGAATACGAATGCCGGCTGCTGGCGCAGATGCAGCACCCGGCCATCGCGCAGATCCACGACGCCGGCATCGAGCCCGACGGCCACGCCTGGC
The DNA here is from genome assembly GCF_001431505.1 of Stenotrophomonas daejeonensis. GTDB lineage: Bacteria > Pseudomonadota > Gammaproteobacteria > Xanthomonadales > Xanthomonadaceae > Stenotrophomonas > Stenotrophomonas daejeonensis. Next base: position 20,374 of record NZ_LDJP01000025.1, on the reverse strand, counting down.
TGGTGATGGAATACATCCGCGGCCAGCCGATTTCGACCTGGTGCGACCAGCACGCGTCGAGCCTGCGCCAGCGCGTCGAACTGCTGGTCAAGGCCGGCGAGGGCGTGCAGCACGCGCACCAGAAGGGCGTGATCCACCGCGACCTGAAGCCCGGCAACGTGCTGGTCGGCAACGTCGATGGCCAGCCGCTGCCGAAGATCATCGACTTCGGCATCGCCGTGGAAACCGACGCCGAGGGCGAAGTATCCGGTGGCGGCACGCCGGGCTACATGAGCCCGGAGCAGGCCCGCGCGGGCAGCGAGGCCGATGCGCGCAGCGACGTCTATTCGCTCGGCGCGATGCTGCACGAACTGGCCTGCGGCGTGCGCCCGCAGGCCGGCACGGCGCTTGCCCCGTCGCAATGCCTGCAGGCGTTGCCGGCGCAGAAGCAGCGCGAGCTGGCCGCACTGCGCTCCACCACGCCGCGCGTGCTGCGGCGCGAACTGCGCGACGGCGTGGACGCCATCGTGCTCAAGGCGATGCAGGCCGAGTGCAGCGTGCGCTACGAATCGGTGTCATCGCTGCTGGACGACCTGCGGCGTTGGCTCGCGCACTATCCACCGCGCGCCGCAGGCCGGGTGCGCTGGCTGGCGGCGCGCAAGTTCGTGCGCCGCAACCGGTTGGTGGTATCCGCCACCGGCGTGGTTGCTGCCGCACTGGTCGCCGGCCTGCTGGTCACCAGTTGGTCCCTGCGGCAGGCACGGCAGGAAGCCGCACGGGCCAAGGTGACCTCGGACTTCCTCGCCTCGGTGCTGGACAGCGTGGACCCGGCGATCTCGCAGGACCTGGACAAGACCCTGATGCTGCGCGTGCTCGACGATGCCTCGAAGCGTGCGGGGCGGGAACTGGCGGCCTGGCCGGACATCCAGGCCGACGTGGAGCTATTGATCGCCATCAACCAGATCAGCCTGGAGGAATACGACCGCGCCATCGCCCACCTGCAATCCATCCGCGAGCTGGCCGCCAGCCGCCCGGACGCGCTGCGCTTCCAGCACCTGCGCGCGTTGCAGGTGCTGGGCGACGCCTACTTGTCCGCCGATCGCCTCAAGGAGGCACAGGCCACGCTCGACGAAGGCATCGCCCTGGCCGAGCGCAGCCAGCCCGAATACCGCTGGCTGCTGCTGGACATGCAATCCCGCCAATCCTGGGTGGCGCTCGCGCAGGGGCGGGCGGACGAGGCGCTGCGGCTGGCGCGCGGCGCCTACGAGGGCTTTGCGGCGTGGCCTGCCGGCGACGACAAGCGGCAGGATGCCACCCGGCGCTATGCCAACGTGCTGTCCTTCAGCGGCCATCACGACCAGGCCATGGCTCTGCTGCGCGAGGTGATCGGGCAGCACACACGCATCCGCGGCCGCGACCACCCGCTGACGCTGGCGGTGCGCCGCGACCTGGCGATCACTCACCTGCAACAACGCGATTTCGCCACCGCCGAGCCGGAGCTGCAACGGCTGGTGGCCGCCTACACCCGCCTTTACGGCCAGGACAGTGGTTACGTCGCCGGTGCCCGCGGCATGCTCGGCAGCGCCTTGCGCGAACTGGGCAAGGTGGCCGAAGCCGGCCCGCATTACCGCGCGGCGATGGAATGGCATATTGCCCACTCCGGCCCGGAAGCGTTTTCGTCGGTGGCCACCCGTGGCAACTACGGCAACTGGTTGCTGGCCGCCGGCCGTGCGCAGGAATCGGCGGACGAGCTGGGCAGCGTGCTGGAAATCGCCGAGCGCACCTTGGGCCGCAACAGCGCCGTCACCGCCGAAATCCTGCGTGGCCTGGCCGATGCCGAATTGGCGCTGGGCCGCCTCGCCGCCGCCCGCCAGCACGCCGCCGCGGCCTTGCAGGTGATGCAGGACATCTATGGCGAGCAGAATGAAGCGGCGCTGCGCGACATGCGTGAAACCCTGCAAAAAGTGGAAAAGGCCGGGCTGCAAGCCCAAGCGCACCTGTAATGCAATGGGCTCGCCCGTAGCGCCGGGCAAGGCCCAGCTGGCGCTTCCCCGGCCAAAGCCCCGGCCGGGCCTTGCCCGGCACTACGAAGAGCGGGCAAGTCCATGCCTGCAAGCGACACCGGGTGGCCCGGAGCGGACTTCCGCCGCCATGAATCCTGCCGTCATCCCCGGCACAATGCCGGCCGTCCCACCCGAGGAATCCCCATGCGCTTTCGCCTGCCCCTGCTGCCGCTTGCCGGCGCCACCTTGCTCGGCGCCTGCGCCACCCAGCCGCCTGCCGAGCCGCCCGCACCGCCCGCGCCACCTGCGGTCAGCACCGCGCAACTGGCCGAAGCGAACCTGGCACCGGCCTCGGCCAGCCTGGTCAGCGGCCGGCTGGCGCTGGTGCCGGAGGCCGGTGGCGTGCACATCACCGGCGTCATCGGCGGCCTGCCGCGTGGCCGGCAGGTCGCGTTCCACGTGCATGAAAAGGGCGACTGCAGCGCGGTGGATGCCGCCAGCGCCGGCGGCCATTTCAACCCGGCTGCGCAGCCGCATGGCCGTGCCGGTAGTGGCACGCACCACGCCGGCGACATGGACAACCTGCAGGCCGACGCCGCGGGCGTCGTACACATGGACATGCACCTGCACGGGGTTACCCTTGGCGGCGGTGCAGCCAACGACATTGCCGGCCGCGCGCTGGTGGTCCACGCCGATGCCGACGACTACCGCAGCCAGCCGGCGGGCAACGCCGGCGCCCGGGTCGCCTGTGGCGTGATCCGCGTCACCCGCTGAATGCGGCCACCCGCAAATCCAACCCCACAAGGGAGTACGACGATGCGCATGATCCATACCACCCTGTTCGCCGCCAGCGTGCTGGCCCTGAGCGCCTGCAAGCCGGGCACCGAGCCAACCACCCCGTCCAGCGATGCCGCCGACGCCGCCATCGAGGCGCCGGCCGCCGACCCGGCTGCGCCGCCGCCGATGCAGGCGCCGGTGGCCACCGCCACGCTGCAGCCCACCGAGGGCAACACGGCCGCCGGCAGCATTGCCTTCACCGTGACCGAAGATGGCCAGCTGCGCGCCAGCGGCGACATCAGCGGCCTGGCGCCGAACAGCGAGCACGGCTTCCACATCCACGAAAAGGGCGATTGCAGCTCGACCGACGGCAGCAGCGCCGGCGGCCACTTCAACCCGGGCAACGCCGACCACGGCAGCGTCGAGGCGGTGGTGCACCACGGCGGCGACATGCCGAACATCGTCGCCGACGCGCAGGGCAATGCCCATGTCGACGGCCCGGTGTCGAGCAACGTCAACGTCGGCAAGGGTGATGAATTCGACATCCTCGGCCGCGGCCTGATCGTCCACGCCGATCCCGACGACTACCACAGCCAGCCCACCGGCAACGCCGGCGCGCGCCTGGCCTGTGCGGTGATCGCCAAGGCCGAATAAGGCTCCCGCATCGGACAGTGCCGGCCAGTCGGCCGGCACCCTTGGTTTCCGGACTGCCCGGTAGCGCCCGGCCGTTGGTCGGGCGGCTCTCTGCCGGTGGAGCGACAGTGCCGACAATCACCAGGTAGTGCCGGCCGCTGGCCGGCATCCGCGGGATCGACGTCATGCGAGGCTGCCGGCCAGCGGCCGGCACTACCTGCTCAGCGCACCAGCAGCGCCTTCGCGTCCTGCCCGGCTTCCACGTGCACGTACAGCACGTCGATGCCATGTGCTTCGAGCACCGCGGCCATCTGCCGCTGGCGCATCAGGAACTGCTCGTAGATGCGCTGCAGGCGGTCGCAGTCGCCGTTTTCATGGCCGTAGTGCGCGCACCAGCCCGCCGGGTCGAACAGCGCCATGCGCGCCTCGCCCCCGGCATAGCGCAGCAGCGGTTCGGGCGCGGTTTCCAGCCATTGCTCCCCGGCCGGGTCGAACATCGCCGTCTCCAGCAGCGGCCACAGCGCGGCCAGGCCCTGGTTGTCGTACTGCATGGCCATCATCGCGGCCAGGTCGTTGACGGTGAAATAGCGGGCATGCTCGATGCGCGCGCCGAAGGCGTCCTGCGCCAGCAGCGCGGTGTCCGGCTGCGCCATGCCGTTGGCCAGCAGCACCTCTTCCAGCGCGTCGCGGGTCTCGCGCAGCAGCGCGGCGTCGTTGCCGGCCAGCACGAACGGCAGCACCCGCAGGCCGCCGCCGGCCAGCGTGGCGTCGGCCTGCAGGGGCAGCGGCACGTCGCCGGCGGCGTCGGCGCCGAAGGCCAGCTGGCGCGGGCCCTGGTTGCGGCCGGGCGCGCGCATCTGCAGCTCTTCCAGCCGCCGATGCACCGGCCAACCTGGGCGCAGCACCTCGGCCGGGTCGAAATGCGCCGCGGCCAGCACCAGGTCCAGGCCGCTGGCCTGCGGCACCAGTTTGGCCAGGTCGCGGCCGACCAGCGTGGCCAGCTCGCCGGCCTGCACGGACGACAGCGCGGCCGCCCGCGGCTGCTCGCCACCGGCCAGTTCCAGCGCCATCACGCCCAGCGCGTTCATCTCGGGATTGGGATTGCTCATCGTTTGCGGTTGGCCCGTCACGGGCTCGAAGCTACACTCAATGTCCATTATGCCTGTCGTTGCAGGCAGTTCCGTGCCAGTCCACTCCCCCTGCAGGTAACCGCATGTCCAGCGCCCGTCCCGTCGCCATCCTCGGTGGTGTCCGCATCCCGTTCTGCCGCCAGAACACCGCCTATTCGGACGTCGGCAACCTCGGCATGTCGGTACGCACCCTCGGCGCGCTGGTCGAACGCTTCGGCCTGCACGGCCAGCAACTGGGCGAAGTGGCGATGGGCGCGGTGATCAAGCACCCCAGCGACTGGAACCTCGGCCGCGAGGCCACGCTGTCCTCCGGGCTGTCGCCGCTGACCCCGGGCATCACCCTGCAACGCGCCTGCGGCACCTCGCTGGACAGCATCATCACCGTGGCCAACAAGATCGCGCTGGGGCAGGTCGAATCGGGCATCGGCGGCGGTTCCGACACTACTTCGGACGTGCCGATCGTCTACGGCAAGCAGCTGCGCAGCCGCCTGCTGGCCGCCAACCGCGCCAAGAGCACCGGCGACAAGCTCAAGGCGCTGGTCTCCGGCTTCAAGTTCTCCGAGCTCAAGCCGGAGTTCCCCGGCGTGGCCGAGCCGCGCACCGGCAAGAGCATGGGCGACCACTGCGAGGACATGGCCAAGGAGTGGAACATCAGCCGCGACTCGCAGGACGAATGGGCGGTGTCCTCGCACCGCAAGCTGGCCGCGGCCTACGAGCGCGGTTTCTTCGACGACCTGATCGCGCCGTTCCGTGGCGTGGAGCGCGACAACATCCTGCGCCCGGACACCTCGCTGGAAAAGCTGGCGACGCTGAAGCCGGCGTTCGACAAGACTTCCGGCCGCGGCACCCTGACCGCCGCCAATTCCACCCCGCTGACCGACGGCGCCGCCGCGGTGCTGCTGGCCTCGGAGGAATGGGCGCGCGCCCACGGCCACGCGCCGCAGGCGTACCTGCGCGACGCGCAGGTGGCGGCGGTGGATTTCGTCCACGGCGAAGGCTTGCTGATGGCACCGACCATCGCCGTGCCGGAAATGCTCAAGCGCAACGGCCTGACCCTGCAGGACTTCGACATCTACGAGATCCACGAGGCCTTCGCCGCGCAGGTGCTGTGCACGCTGCGCGCCTGGGAGAGCGAGGATTACTGCCGCACCCGCCTCGGCCTGGACGCACCGCTGGGCCGCATCGACCCGGACAAGATCAACCCGCTGGGTTCCTCGCTGGCCACCGGCCACCCGTTCGCCGCGACCGGCGCGCGCATCATCGCCACCGTGTCCAAGGAACTGGCCGAACGCGGCGGCGGCCGCGCACTGGTGTCGATCTGCACCGCCGGCGGCATGGGCGTGGTGGCGATCGTCGAGCGTTGATGCCCGACGTGTTATCCGCGAGCACCCCGTTGGGCTCGCTCCTTGCGGGCTATTGGCAGGCAGTGACATCTATGACGGTGTGAATTGCACCGTCGTTGAAGCGATAGAGATAGCGAATGACGCCCCCATGCGCGATGAAGTTCCTCCCTTCATCGACGGAACAGAGCGGCCCACTGCGTGCGTGATTGCGCATGAATTGAAGCGCCTGTTCATTGCTGACGCCGGCGGTGGCCAGTATCCGCTCCAGGAGCGTCCGGTCGTATTCGTATTTGGCCGTCATCGTGACGACGTTGCCTGCGGCAAACACGGTTTGGATGCTCATGTCCTGGTTCATGCGCATGGGCAGCATGGGCGCCATTTCGTCGGCCATGCGTCGCGCCATTGCGCAAACGTCCGTACCCTTGGGGCTGCAAGGGTTCTGTGCGGTCGCAATGGCGGGCAGCGTGAGCAACACAAGCAGCAAGCTGCGATGGATGCGATTCATCGGGTTCCTTCCCTTGTCAGATTTTCTCGTGCGCCTTGCCCAGCAGTGACAGCGCGCGGGTGATCGGCCATAGCAGGGCGGTGCCGATCTTGCGCCGGTAATGGACAATCGCCAGCAGGAGCATGACGAACAGCGCGTGGGCGATATAGACGGAGCTGATGTAGTTCTTGCGCAACGCCTTCAGCAGCGTCGGGTAGGTGGCCATCGCCCGTTGTTCAAGTTCATTCTGTTTCTGCCGCACTTCGAGGTCATGTGCGGCTTGGTCCTGCACGTCGCCACGATTGAGATAGCTGTCGAGATAGTCGTCCAGTACCTTGGGAAAACCGGGATCGTGGCGCTGGAACTGGCTTTGCATCTCGATTATTTGCATCCGCCCGGGCGTGGCATAGCCGATACCGCAACGGTTCGGACCATACCCGTAGATTTTTGTTTCCGGCCCGTCTGGGCAGCGCCGCATATAGTTCCCGACCTGGCGAAGGAGGCCGAAGCCGGGATTACGTAGCTGGATGATCAACGAAATCGCGGTTCGGTCCAGTGCGGTGACCTGCATTGGCTCGTACTGGAAGGATGGCTTCTGTGGCCAGAGGAATATCCAGCCGAGCAGGGCGGCCAGAGCGAGGCCAAGGTAGGACTTGAGCTTTTGCATGGTGGGCGGATGCGTTCCTTGCGAGGCCGCCGTATAGTGGAAACCGTCGCTTCAATGATTGATTGAATTGATGATTCAATCATGATGTGAATTGAGCTTCAACAAAGAATGCAAGCGGCGCTTCACCGTAGCCGCATGGACGAGAAGCAGCAGTTTTCCGAGCGTTTGAAGGCGGCAATGGCCGTGGCCGGGCTGGAAGCGCGGCCCGCGGTGCTGGAAAAACTGTTCAACCTTCACTACCGCGGCACGCCGGTGACTTACCAAGGTGTGCGGCGCTGGCTGACGGGCTTGTCCCTACCGGAGCAGGACAAGCTGGAACTGCTTGCCGACCTGCTGGGCACCGACGCCGATGTACTGCGCTATGGCAACAAGAAACGCGGGCAGGTTGCCGAGCGCAAGGCCGGGTGGACCGAGACAACGAACATCGACGACCGGCTCGCCATCGAGTTGTTCCTGCGCCTGCCGCAACGCAGCCGGCAGGCGGTGAGACAGGTCATTCAGGCGCTGGCGGACAAGCTTCCCTGACCTGGGATATCGGGAAAGAAACGTCGAGTTACGGTTACGGCGCTTGTCCCGGCAACCGCGGGAAACCATGCGCGTCGCGCTCCTCGGCCACCGCCTGATCCTGTATCTGCTGGCGCAGGTCGCGGCGTTGCAGGGGCTGCGGCGCCTGCCCGCGACGCTGGCGCAGGGCGTTGAGCAGGCACTGCCGGGCCAGCGCGTCCTCGCCGTTGGCGGCGAGGCCTTCGCCGAGTTCCTCCCATGCTTCGGCGCCCGCGCCCTGGGCGATGGCGCGGTGCAGGAAGTCCTCGGCCTGCGGCCATTGGCCCTGGCCGCGGGCCAGCCGTGACAGGGTCAGCAGCAGCGCCGGGCTGGACGGGTGGGTCTGCAGCCAGCGTTGCGCGCTGGCGCGGCGGGAGTCGAGTTTTTCCACCGGCAGTTCGCCGTACAGCGCGATCAGGCTTTCGTCCCAGCGGCCGTCCAGCGCCTGTTCGATGCAGTGCAGGGCGGCATCGTTCCAGTTCAGCGCGGCCGCGCGGCGGGCATAGTGCGCGATGGCCGCGGGCGTGGCGCGCAGCGGCTTGGGCAGCACTTCCCAGCGGCTGGCGAGGCTGTTGACGTCGCCGGCCTCGTCCAGCATCTGCAGGGCGAGCCGGGTTTCCAGCGCGGCCAGTGCGTTGGCCGGCAGCGCCTGCTGCTGGCGCAGTGCGCCGAGCTGGCCGTAAGCCTCTTCGGCGCGACCGGCGGCGGCCAGCGCTTCGGTGCGCAGGTACAGAGCGCGCGGCGGCAGCGGCTGGATCGCGGGCAGGTCGAGCACGTCGATGGCCTCCTGTGGGCGCTGCTGCTGCAGCCAGCGCTCGGCGCTATGCAGGGCGTGCAGGAGGGCGTCCACTTCGCCCAGTTGCTGCAGGTATTGGCCGGCGCCGGTGGTGTCGCCGCGTGCCTCGGCCGCGCGCATCGCCGCGACCAGGGCGATCGGCCGCGCCTGTTCTTCATCGGCGGCGCTTTGCAGCAATTTTCCGGCACGCTGCCACTGGCCGTTGTCCAGGGCCTGCAGGCCGTCGATCAGGCGCGCGCGGCCCTGCTTGCGGCGGTAGCGCGCCCAGCTGCGGAACGGCGCGCTGAGCAGCAGCCACGCCAGCCACAGCAGCAGGCCGGCGATCAGCAGCGCCAGCGCGGCCTGCGGCAGCGTGGCGATGTAGTCGTTGCCGCCGGCGCGCACGATCACCTCGCCGATGTCGCGGACCGATTCATGCCCCAGCCACTGCGCACCGGCGATGCCGATGGCGGCGACCAGCAGCGCGACCAGCAGTGAACGGAATGCCTTCATGGTGCCTCCTTCGCCTCGCGCATGCCGCGCAGTTGCTGCAGGGTGCTGCCCAGTTCAGGTGCGGCGATCTGCAGGTCGGCCTTGCCCAGTTCGTCCAGCAGCTGCCGTTGCTGCTGGCGCTGCGGAGTGTCCGGCCACAGCCGCAGCAGCCAGGCGTCCATGCGTTGCAGGGCCTGTTGCCAGGCGCCGGCATCGCCGCGCTCCAGCGCGGCGCGGGCCAGGCTCAGTTCGATCTGCAGGGCGTCGTGGGCGGCGATGCGCTCGGAACGGGCGGCCAGTACCTGCGGGTCGGCCGGGCGGATCTGCACCAGCGGCGACAGCATCTGCTGCCACCACGGTTGTTTGTCCGCGGGCGCCGCCTGCGGTTGCTCGGGCAGGGTGTCCAGTGCGGCGGCCCATTGTGTGAGTTGCTCCGCGCTGCGCGCACGGACGCCGGGGCCGAGCGCGTCGAGCGCGTTGCGCTCCTGCATCAGCGCCTGGCGCAGGTTGAGGTAACGGGGGCCGTCGAGGTCCTCCATCACCCCGGCGGCCAATGCATACAGCCGGCGCGCGCCATCGAGGTCGGCGGCGTAGACGAGGCGCTGCCGGGCCTGGACGAGCAGCAGCTCGGCCTCCTCGCGGCGCACGGCCTGGGTGCCTTCGCGCGAGTTGTCGGCAAGCCGGGCGAGGTTTTCCTCCAGCAGCGCGCTGCGCTGGCCGAGGCCGAGCACTTCGTCGCGCAGCACGCGGTTGGTGCTGGCCGCATCCTGTACGCCGCGCGCGGTGGCGCGCTGGTCGCGGCGCAGGTCTTCCACCGTCTTCTGCAGGTCGGCCAGCTGCCGGGCGGTGGTGGCGCGGGCCTGTTCGTCCTGCCGCTGCTCGGCCTGCCAGCCGCGCCAGAAGAACCAGCCGGCGGCGGTTGCGGCCAGCACCACCAGTACGGCGGCGAGCCAGCGCAGCGGAAGGCGGCGCGGTGGGGTGGGGGAGTCGTCGTTCATGGGGTACGCATCCTTGGCAGGCATGCCGCGGTGGTGGGCGGCGGCACGCGCTTCAAGCATCGCCCGCGACGCGGTACCGCTGCAAGCCGCGGACGTAGTGGCTTCAGTGGCCGGAAGGCCGGGCCGCAGCGTATGCGGCGGCGGCCAGTTGCGCCGGCAGCGGGCCAGCGGCGACGTGCACGTGGGCGAAGCCATGCGCGGCCGCCAGTGCGCGCAGCCGTTCGCTGGCGACGACGGCCGGCTGTTGCTGCCAGCGCTGGCGCAGGGTGGGGGGCAGTTGCGGCAACACGCGTTCGAGGGCTTCGCCGCTGCTCACTGCCAGCACCGCCGGGCCCGCCAGCGCCTGCAGGCGGGCGAGGGTGGCGGCCGGCAACGCCTGCGGCACGCGTTCGTAGACGTCCACACGCTGCAGCCGCGCACCGCGTGCCTGCACCTGCGCGGCGATGACGCCACGGCCGCCGGGGGCGGTGACCAGCGCCACCCATTTGCCCTGCAGGCCGGCCATCGCCGGCAGCGCCAGCAGGCCTTCGCTGTCCATCCGTGCCGGCGCCGATACGTTGCCTGCCCCATGGCGGCGCAGGACGCGGGCGGTGCCTTCGCCGACCGCGACCAGCGTGGCGGCTTCCCAGCGCTCCGCCGGCACCAGCCGCATCGCCGCGGTGGCCGCGGCCGGGCTGGTGAATACCAGCAGGTCGCCGGCCAGCGCCTGCAGCAGGGCATCGCGGGTGGCTTCGTCGTCGTGCAGCCGCAGGCGCCACGGCGAAACCGCCAGCGTGCGCGCGCCGAAACGGGCGGCGGCGTGGCGCAGCGCGGCGTGCTGGCCGGCGGGGCGCAGGGAGATCAGGTGCCAGGCCGGGGTGGCCGGCGCATAGGCACGGCTGTTCATTCGATGCATTATGCCGGGCGCTTTCCGTTTCGTGCCCCTTTACTTTCCCGCCGTCTTCCATGCCCGATACCGCCGACCTCGCCCCGCTGCTGCACGACCTGCAGACCACCCTCGCCGCCATGCCGCCGGTGGCGGCGATGGGCATCCGCATCGCCGGCTACGACAATGGCGCGCTGCGCCTGACCGCGCCGGCGGCGGCCAACGTCAACGACAAGGGCAACGCCTTCGGCGGCAGCCTGGCCTCGGTGATGACCCTGGCCGGCTGGGGGCTGGTGAGCCTGCGGTTGTCGCTGGCCGGGCGCGAGGCCGGGGTCTACGTGGCCGACAGCAGCATCCGCTACCGGGCGCCGGTCTATGGCGACCTGGAGACCAGCGCGCGCGCGGCGCCGGGCGAGGACTGGGAAGCCTTCCTCGAACAGTTCGACAAGCGCGGCCGGGCGCGGATGACGATCCGTGCGCAGATCGAAGGCGGCGCCGCTGAGCTGGAAGGACGCTTCGTCGCGCTGGCGAAGGGCTAGGATGGCGGCAGCTACCGGAGGATTCATGCAACGACGACTTTTCCCCTGCCTGATCGCGCTGTCGCTGCTGCTGTTGGCGATGACCGTGCAGGCCGCCGGCCTGAGCCGGGCCCAGCGCGCGAAACTGGCCCAGGCCCAGGAGGCCTACGTGGCGGCGGTGCGCTGGAGCGACTTCGAGGCCGCCGAGGGCTTCATCGACCCCGCCTACTGGCAGGAACACCCGTTGAGCGACCTGCAGCGCGAGCGCTACCGGCAGGTGCAGGTGTCCGGCTACCGCGAGCGTTCCAGCGGCGTCGGCGCCGATGGCATGATCGAGCGCCGCATCGAGATGAAGGTGGTCAACCGCAACACCCAGGCCGAGCGCACGGTGATGGTGAACGAACGCTGGCGCTGGGACGCGGAGGGCAAGCGCTGGTGGCAGGCGCAGGGGCTGCCGGACCTGTGGCAGGGGCAGTAAGCCGCGCCGGCCGCCGCATGGCTGGCTTGTGCGACAATCGCCGCCCGTTTGTCTGCCCGTGACCCGTGTGAATTACGAAGAGCTGCTGGCCTTCGCTGGCCGAAACCCGATGCTGTCGCTGGCCTTCGCCGGCCTGACCGTCGCCATCATCGTCACCGAGATCAAGCACCTGTTCCGTGGCTACAAGTCGCTCAAGCCGGCCGAACTGACCCGCCTGATCAATGCCGGCGAGGCGGTGGTGATCGACCTGTCGGCCAGCGCCGACTTCGAGAAGGGCCACATCGTCGGCAGCCGCAACGTGCAGCCGGCGCAGCTGACGCCGGCGCACAAGCTGCTGGCCACGGCCAAACAGTCGCCGGTGGTGCTGCTGTGCCGCAGCGGCAATACCGCCGCCACCGCCGCCAAGGCGCTGAAGAAGGCCGGTTTCGAGCAGGTGTCGGTGCTCGACGGCGGCATCGCGGCGTGGCAGGCCGCGGACCTGCCGCTGGTCAAGGGCCGCGGCTGAGCCTTCATTTCGCGTTCAGCCCTTGTATAGGGCGGAAGCCGCCCCCATCGCTGGTTCTGGCAACAATCCCATTCAACGAACAAACCGTTCTGGAGTCCTGGAAAATGTCCGAAGAGAACAACAACGCCGCCGCCGTCCCGGCCGAAACCGCCAACGGCCCGGCGTTCACCGTCGAGAAGATCTACGTCAAGGACGTTTCCTTCGAATCCCCGAATTCGCCGGTCATCTTCAACGAGAACGTGCAGCCGGAGCTGCAGCTGAACCTGAACCAGAAGGTGCAGCGCCTGTCCGAGAACGCCTTCGAGGTGGTGCTGGGCGTGACCCTGACCTGCAAGGCCGGCGACAAGACCGCCTACGTGGCCGAAGTGGAGCAGGCCGGCGTGTTCGGCCTGATCGGCCTGGAGCCGCAGGCCATCGACGTGCTGCTCGGCACCCAGTGCCCGAACATCCTGTTCCCGTACGTGCGCTCGACCATCAGCGAGCTGGTGCAGGCCGGCGGTTTCCCGCCGTTCTACCTGCAGCCGATCAACTTCGACGGTCTGTACGCCGAAACCCTGCGCCAGCGCCAGCAGCAGGCCGAAGGCGCCTCGCTGGCCGACTCCGAGCCGGCCGGCAACGCCTGATCGGCGCTGCGCGTTAACGGATGAGTACGACCGACGCGGAAAAGATCGCCGTCCTTGGCGCGGGCTCTTGGGGCACCGCGCTGGCCAGCCTGCTGGCCCGGCACGGTCACCCGACCGTGCTGTGGGGGCGCGACGCCAACGTCATCGAGGCGATCGACCAGCGTCACGAGAATCCCCGGTATCTGCCGGGGATTCCGCTGCCCGGGTCGCTGCGCGCCAGCACCGACCTGGCCGCCACCGTGGCCGGCGCGCGCTGGATCCTGGTGGTGGTGCCCTCGCACGCCTTCACCCAGACCGTGCGCACGCTGGCGCCATTGCTTCCGGCCGGTGCCGGCGTGGCGTGGGCGACCAAGGGTTTCGAGCCCGGTTCCGGCCGCTTCCTGCATGAAGTCGCGCGCGAAGTGCTGGGCGCCGACGTGCCGCTGGCGGTGGTCACCGGCCCGTCCTTCGCCAAGGAGGTCACGCTGGGCCTGCCCACCGCGATCACCGTGCACGGCGACGATGCCGCCTTCACCCGCGAAGTGGCCGAGGCCATGCACGGCCCCGCGTTCCGTGCCTATACCGGCGACGACATGGTCGGTGCCGAGCTGGGCGGGGCGATGAAGAACGTGCTGGCGGTGGCCACCGGTGTGGCCGACGGCATGCAGCTGGGCCTGAATGCCCGCGCCGGCCTGATCACCCGCGGCCTCAACGAAATGCTGCGGCTGGCCGCGGCCATCGGCGCCAAGCCCGAGACCCTGATGGGCCTGGCCGGGCTGGGCGATCTGGTGCTGACCAGCACCGGCGACCTGTCGCGCAACCGCCGGCTCGGCCTGGCGCTGGGGCGCGGGCAGAGCCTGCCGGAGGCGGTGAAGGAAATCGGCCAGGTGGTCGAGTCGGTGCAGACCGCCGACGAGGTGATGCGCCAGGCCGCCCGCCACGGCATCGACCTGCCGATCTCGCAGGCGGTACAGGCGGTGCTGCACGGCGAACTCAGCCCCACCGACGGCCTCAAGCAGCTGCTGGCCCGCGAACAGAAACCGGAATACCCGGAAACGCTGTTCAAGTAGGGATCGGCGACGATCAAAGAGAAGCCCGGCATTGCCGGGCTTTTTTATCTCCGGTCCACGGCCTTCCGTATCGTGGGTGCGGGGCTTGCCCCGCGCGGGGGCTTTCCCGGTGAAGTATCCGTAGATGCGGGGCTTGCCCCGCATGGGCGGTTGCCGGGAAAGCCTCATGCGGGGCAAGCCCCGCATCTACGCGGAACGCGGCGGGCAGGAAAAGAAAGAGCCCGGTCGGGGAGGACCGGGCTCCGGGGGCGCGGGGGAGAGAGAGCACGCGCCTTTGAAACGATGTCGCTTACCAGGTGAAGCGCGGGCCGACGAACCATTCCTTGTCGCCGCCCTTGCCCAGCTTCACTTCGCCGCTCACGCCCCAGTTGGCGTTGAACTTGGCGGCGGCGCCGACGCGGCCGTAGAACTCGCCGTCCGGGTCATAGCCGTTCTTCTTGCTGTAGTCCTCGTAGCCGGCCAGCGCATAGCCTTCGATCATCGGGGTGAAGGCGGTACGCACGCCGACCTCGGTGCTGTAGCCGTTGAAGGTGCTGCCGTACTGCGGGTCGAACTTCTGGTAGGCCACGCGGGCCAGCAGGTCGGTGTTCGGGGCAATGCCGTAGTTGTAGCCCACGCCCAAGCGCCACTGGTCGAGGTCGACCTTGCCGAAGTCGGTTTCCTGGGCGCTGTAGCTGCCGAAGACGTGGAAGTTCGGGTGCACCGCCACCGAACCCTTCACCGCCCAGCCATCGGCGTCGCCGCCCTTGGCGTCGGTGTTCACGTAACCACCTTCCACATGGTTGTAGGACAGGCCGTCGGTGGCCGAAGCGGCGAACGGCAGGGCGGCCAGCAGGCCGAGGGCGATCAGGGAAGTCTTCATGTTGGTCTTGCCTTTTTGTTTTGGTTTTATCGCCCCGGGCGGAGACTGCGGGCCCGGTCGACAGGTGTGAATTATCCGTTAGCCAACGGAATTGACCCTGAATATAAAACTGACCAGTACATGAATTAAGCGTGGCGCTCGGGAACTTGTGCCGCGGTGATGCGTGCGCGCACCGCGGCACCGGAATGGCACTGGCCCATCAGTCGAAACGGAAGGCGGACAAGGTGGTTTTCATCACCTCCTCCGAATAGACCTTGCGGCCCACGCCGCCGCTGCCCGCACCGGCGGCGACCAGCAGCGGCAGCAGGTGTTCCTCGGCGCCCGGCGGGTGGCTGTCGCGGGCGTGCGGTGCCTCGGCCCACTGCCGCAGCAGGGCCTCGCGCTGCGGCGTTTCGCTTTCCACCGCGGCGGTCAGCCATGCGTCGAACCGCGCCGACAGCGGTGTGTAGCGCGGGTCGCCATAGCCGCGCATGTTGTGGAAGCTCATGCCGCTGCCGACGACCAGCACGCCCTCGTCGCGCAGGGTGGCCAGCGCGCGGCCGGCGGCGATGTGTGCGGCCGGGTCGAGGTCGCGGCGCAGCGACAGCTGGACCACCGGGACGTCCGCCTTGGGGAACATCAGCTTGAGCGGGATGAACACGCCGTGGTCATGGCCGCGCACCGGGTCGATGCGCGTCGGCGTGCCGGCCTGCCCCAGCAGCTGCGCGATGCGCCCGGCCAGTTCGGGCTGGCCGGGGGCCGGATAGGTCAGTTCATAGGTATGCGCGGGGAAGCCGCTGTAGTCATGGATCAGCGGCGGCCGGGCGCTGCCGGTGACGCTGAAATCCCGTTCCAGCCAATGCCCGGACACCAGCACGATCGCGCGCGGTGTCGCCGGCAGGGTCGCGGCCACGCCCTTGAGGAAGGCGGCCATGCCGTCCCAGGTATCGGCCGGGTTCCAGTCCATGAAGAAGCAGGGGCCGGCGCCGTGGGGGACGAAGAGGACGGGCATGCGCGCGCTGTGCGTCGCGGTACTGGAAGTGAGGTTGGTGTTCATGACCGGCAGTATGGGTTCTGTCCCATCGGGAGAGAATCAGCTGGATTCGATGAACACTTGACACCACGGGTGTTAGATTGCCGGTATGGACCGGATCACCAGCATGCGCGTGTTCGTGCGTGCCGCCACCGATGGCAGCCTCTCGGCGGCCGCGCGCCACCTCGGCATGTCGCCGGCGATGGCGACCAAGCACGTCAATGCGCTGGAGGCGCGGCTGGGGGTGAAGCTGTTCCACCGCAGCACCCGGCGGCTGGCGCTGACCGAGACCGGCAACGACTACCTGGAAGCCTGCCGGCGGATCCTGCCGGAGATCGACGAGGCCGATGCCGCGGCCGCCTCGCGGCGGGTCAAGGCCAGTGGCCTGCTGCGGATGAACGTGCCGCTGTCGTTCGGCCATTGCTTCGTCGCGCCGCTGATGCCGGCCTTCAGCCAGCGCCACCCGGAAGTGACGGTGGAGCTGGGCCTGAGCGATGCCGGGCTCGACCTCGTCGCCGGCAACTGGGACCTGGCCATCCGCATCGGTCGTCTCGCCGACAGCCCGCTGCAGGCGCGCAAGCTGGGCGACAGCCCGATGCGGGTCTGCGCCTCGCCCGGCTACCTGGACCGGCGCGGGGTGCCGCGGCGCGTGGCCGAGCTGATCCAGCACAACTGCCTGGGCTACACGCTTTCGGGCACGCAGGGCCGGGACAGCTGGCGCTTCGGCGCCAGTGGTGAGTTGCGCGTGCCGGTCGGCGGCAACCTGCTGGCCAACAACGGCGATGCGCTGGTGGCGGCCGCGGTGCGCGACCAGGGCATCATCTACCAGCCCGAGTTCATCGTCCGCGCCGCGCTGGCCCGTGGCGAGCTGGTAATGCTGGAACTGGACAAACCGCCGGTGGAGCTGGGCGGCATCCACGTGCTGTACCCGCCGGACCGGCGTCCGCCGGCCAAGGTGCGGGTGATGATCGATCATCTGGTCGAAGCCTTCGCGGCCACATCGGAAGGTGGCGCGGCACACTCCAGCGACAGCAATGCCACCGCCGGTGCGCGTGGCGATCACATCGCCGGATAATTCGGCCCGCCACCACCCTGCGGCGTCACCCACACGATGTTCTGGGTGGGGTCCTTGATGTCGCAGGTCTTGCAGTGCACGCAGTTCTGCGCGTTGATCTGCAGGCGGGTGTCGCTGCCTTCGCCGACGAACTCGTAGACACCTGCCGGGCAGTAGCGCGCCTCCGGGCCGGCATATTCGGGCAGGTTGATCCGCACCGGCACGCTCGGGTCCTTCAGCGTGAGATGGCTGGGCTGGTCCTCTTCATGGTTGGTCGAGGACAGGAACACCGAGCTGAGCCGGTCGAAGCTCAGCACGCCATCGGGCTTGGGATAGTCGATCCTGGCGTGTTCGCTCGCCGGTTCCAGGCATTCATGGTCGGCCTTGCTGTGGTGGAGGGTCCACGGCGGGTTGCGGATGCCCAGCTTCGGCAGCAGCCATTGCTCGATGCCGGTCATCAGCGTGGCGATCTTGCTGCCCTTCTTGAACCACTGCTTGAAGTTCTTCGACTGCAGCAGCTCGGTCTTGAGCCAGCTGTTCTCGAATGCCTGCGGGTATGCGCCCAGCTCGTCGCGCTGGCGGCCGGCGGCCAGCGCGTCGAACGCGGCCTCGGCGGCCAGCATGCCGGTCTTGATCGCGGCGTGGCTGCCCTTGATCCGCGAGGCATTGAGGTAGCCGGCCTCGCAGCCGACCAGCGCGCCACCCGGGAACACGGTCCTGGGCAGCGACAGGATGCCGCCGGCGGTGATCGCGCGCGCGCCGTAGGCGATGCGCTTGCCGCCTTCCAGGTGCCTGCGGATCGCCGGATGGGTCTTGAAGCGCTGGAACTCCTCGAACGGGCTCAGCCACGGGTTCCTGTAGTCCAGCCCGACGACGAAGCCGATGGCGACCTTGCCGCCTTCGGCGTGGTACAGGAACGAGCCGCCGTAGGTGTCGCTGTCCAGCGGCCAGCCGGAGGTATGCACCACCAGCCCCGGCTCGTGCCTGGCCGGGTCGATCTGCCACAGCTCCTTGATGCCGATGCCGTAGGCCTGCGGGTCGCGGCCTTCGTCGAGCTTGAAGCGCTCGATCAGCTGGCGGCCGAGGTGGCCGCGCGAGCCCTCGGCGAAGATGGTGTACTTGGCATGCAGCTCCATGCCGCGCTCGAAATTCGGGCCCGGGGTGCCATCCTTGTGGATGCCCATGTCGCCGGTGGCCACGCCCATCACCGCGCCATTGTCGTCGTACAGCACCTCGGCGGCGGCGAAGCCCGGGAAGATCGCCACCTCCAGCGCCTCGGCCTGTTGCGCCAGCCAGCTGGTCACTTCGCCGAGGCTGACGATGAAGTTGCCCTTGTTGTGGAAGCAGCCGGGCAGCAGGACATTCGGGGTGCTCCTGGCGCCGGTTTTGCTCAGGAACAGGAATTCGTCGCGGGTGACGGCCTGCTTCAATGGCGCGCCGCGCTCGGCCCAGTCCGGGAACAGTTCGCCGAGCGCGCGTGGGTCCATGATCGCGCCGGACAGGATGTGCGCACCCGGCTCGGAGCCTTTCTCCAGCACGCACACCGACAGCTCCTGCCCCTTCTCCACGGCCAGCTGGCGCAGGCGGATGGCCGTGGCCAGCCCGGCCGGGCCGGCGCCGACGATCACCACATCGAACTCCATCGCCTCGCGCGGCGGAAGGATGGGGGTGGTTTCTGTGTTCATGCGAAGACTCTTGGCTAGGGGCCGGTGACGGCCTGGCGACAGCTGGAAGCCACCATTTTCACCGACCCTGCCGTGATCTTCCAATTTTGCGGCGGCAGGCGTGCATTCCGTATCCCGGCAGGAGGGGATGCGGCCGATGCCGGTGATGCGGACAAGGCGGCTCAGGAAGCCGCCACTATCGGCGAGCGGTCATCTGAATCAGTCGTGCTACCGATGGTGTCGGTTCGGGTGGAGCGTCAGGCGGTGGTGCCTATGCCATGCCCGCCCACCGGTGAAGTCTCGATGCGCTGCTCGAAGCCCGCGATCAATGGCCTGCCCTTTGCGATGGCGGCCTGGACCGACGGCAGCGACAATGAAGCCTCATGGCTGGCCCGACTGTCCCAAGCCTCGGTGATCCATATCGCGTCCGCGTCGGCGGGATCCTGCGCGACGATGTAGCTCAGGCATCCGGGCATCCCCGAGACGCCGTCCAGCAGGATCGAGATCAACGCATCGCGTTGGCCGGGAACCGCCTTCAATTTTCCGATCAGGCCGTACATTGCGGCTCCCGTTGTCCGTGTGGCAGCAGCCGGCAGTGCGAATGCCGTGGTGCCGACTGCGGCCATTGCAAGGAAATGTCGTCTGTCGAGTGTCATCGTGAGCCGCCTGATGCATGGAGTGGGCCGGAATTTATCGAGAACCGAAGGCTGCGCTGCAAGAAGTGCAGAGAAGATTCGCGTTGATCTCACGTAGGCGAAGATCGCCAGAAGCAAAGCCGCGGCGATCAGGTATGGCATGAGGTTCGCAATGTTCTCTCTCATGGGGCCTAACGCCTGAATTAAGCCGCGCCGAGAGTGGCGAGGCGTTGCGCTAGCGTAGCGCAAGCGCACAAGCCGAGGCCACGAAACGGCGTCGGCTTGAACGAATTGTTAGCCGCGGCCCTACGCAATGATTGCAAGGACTACGGCGATGAGAACGATAGGGCTGAGCCAGAGTAGCCAGCGCGCTAGAGACAGTTTGCGGCGGGTAGCGACCGGGTAGAACGGCTTTGGGCATTCCGTGTCAAACAGAATCTCAATGATTGCCGTTGAGTTATTGGCGCTTGTCCCACGTTGAGCGCCCAAGTAGGCGTAGTAGTCCGGGTCAACCGAAGCGAGGTCATTCAGCGCACTTCTGGCGATCAGGTAGTAGATGGCCGCGTAAACGGCAGCAGCACTGATGGCGAGTCCAGGCGAGATCATTGTCTGTAAGCGGCTAACGCCTGAATTAAGCCGCGCTGCGATAGCAGCGTCGGCTTGAATGAATTGTTAGACGATAGATGAGCGAAATGCTCCAATGTACAACCATAGATGGATAAATAATCCACGTATAAATGGGTATGAAATAAGTGCAATGCCAATAAACAGCCACCCTGGCTCTCCGCCAAGGGTGAAAGTGATCCCTGCAATAAAAGCCACAAATAGTGCGGCTGCGGCAATGATGGCATTGGCCAATATGTTGATGTAATTTTTTGTGGCGCAGTTTGGGCAATTTACGCGCCATACGTTCCATGAGCCAAAGCAAGCGCGGACAATATTGGATATGCTAATGCGTTTGTTGCATTGGGAGCATGTGCCATGGTGTACAAATGCCATTTGTCTAACGCCTGAGTTAAGCCGCGCCGCGAAGCGGCGTCGGCTTGAATGAATTGTTAGACCGCTACTAGCGATTACGCTGAATGAGCTTGTCGCCGGGCGGCAGAACAAGTGGAATTGTGAATCTGACCTTTGTGATTGCAACTTGCTCAACGCCAGAATCATTCTTTTTGCCGAGTGAAATGCTGCCAAGGAAAACTCCGATTCCCTCGGACGAACCGGCTTTGTCCGTTGACGTCAGGCCGACATCAAAAACGACCTCTTGCGGCATTACATGGCTGTAGTA
>NZ_LDJP01000024.1 GCF_001431505.1 Stenotrophomonas daejeonensis | reverse complement strand
AAAGATCGTGCTAATCAGGTCCGGGAAAGCCCCTTCGCGGCTGAAGCCGCTCCCATCCGTTTCAGGGGAATGCGCCCGCTTGCCGTGCAGCGGGCGGTGTTTCAGAAGATTTCAGCCACGCAGCAGCGCAGCGACCCGCCGGCCGCCTCGATGGCGTCCAGTTCCACGCCTCCGGCCACGAAGCCTGCTGCCACCAGCGCGTCGCGACTCGCATCGGATAGCGCGTCCAGCGCCCGTTGGCTCATCCACACCCGCTGCGCCGACAAGGCGATGGCGTTGCCGGCGAAGGCAGCCTGTTCGGCCGCCGAAAGCCGGATCACATGCGGGCCGTACAGCGCCTCCAGCACCACCTCCACCTGCGCCGGTTCGGCGAACCCGTCCGCGCAGGACAGCGCCGCGCGCCCGGCCAGCAGCGCCAACAGCACGTTGGTGTGGTACTCGCCGGCAGCCAGGTCGAACAGCCAGGTGGCGCGCAATCCCAGCGCGCGGTGCATCAAGGCCGCACCGGCCTCGTCGCAGCGTTCGGACAGGCCACAGAAGCCCAGTCCGCGCGCCCGGTCGATGACCAGCGCACCGGTCAGTTCACACGGATGCTCCTGTGTGGACAGGTCGATTTCGCCATAGCCCAGCACCTTGGCGAAGAACCCGCGGATATCCCCGCGCGTGGCCTCGCGCCGGCGCACCGGGTGGCGCATGCGCCCCACCACCAGCCGTTGCGGCGCGGTGGCGAACACGTTGTTGGGGAACACGCCGTCGGGCATGCCCGGATGGCCGGGGAAGCACACCACCGGCACGTCCGCAGACAGCGCCGCCTGCAACCGGCGGTGCTGGTGCAGCGCGCGGGCGCGGTCAAAGCCGTCCGGCGCGGCCATGTAGCGATTGTCCCCGGCCGATTCGGCGGCATGGGCGAAGCCGTCGGGCGCGACCAGGAACGCCGCCTTGGCCGTGGCCGGGCCGAAATCCGGTGCGCACCGGCGCGCGGATTCGAGGAACGCGGCAGCATCGCGGGTAATCATTCCGGCACCTTCCCCGGTCATCGGGCCGCGGCGATCACGCGGCCTTGCTGCCGGGCGCCGCCGCGGTGGCGGTCATGTAGCCGAACAGGTTCTTGGGGTCGGCCATGTCCGGGATCAGGCCGGCATCGCGGCCCATGCCCAGCTCGCGGGCGTAATCGCGCATCAGCCGCAGCGAGGCATAGTCCTCCAGCGCGAAGCCGACCGAATCGAACAGCGTCACCTCGGCGGCGTCGCGGCGGCCGGCCGCTTCGCCGGCCAGCACCCGCCACAGTTCGCACACCTGGAATTCCGCCGGCATCTGCTGCAGTTCGCCCTCGATCCGGCTCTGCGGCTCGAACTCGACGAACACGCTGGCCCGCTCCAGCACCGCGGCCTCCAGCTCGGTCTTGCCCGGGCAGTCGCCGCCCACGGCGTTGAGGTGCATGCCCGGGGCGATCATGTCGGCGCTGATGATGGTGGCGTTGGTCTTGTCGGCGGTGGCGGTGGTGACGATGTCCGCACCCGCGGCCGCCTCGGCCGCGCCGGCGCAACGCACCACGCGCAGCGCCGGCGCCGACAGCGCCAGGTTGACGGCCAGCTTTTCGGTGGCGGCCGGATCGACGTCGAACAAGCGCACCTCCTCGATGCCCAGCAGGTGGTGGAAGGCGTTGGCCTGGAACTCGCTCTGCGCGCCGTTGCCGACCAGCGCCATCACTTTGGATTCGGCCCGCGCCAGCAGGCGCGCGGCCATCACCGAGGTGGCGGCGGTGCGGATCGCGGTGGTCAGGGTCAGTTCGCTGACCACCGCCGGGTAGCCGGTGGCCACGTCGGCCAGCACGCCGAAGGCGACCACGGTGGACAGGCCCCTGGCGGGGTTGCCGGGGTGGCCGTTGACGTACTTGAAGCTGTATTCGCGGTCGTCGCAGATCGGCATCAGCTCGATCACGCCCACCGGCGAATGCGAGGCCAGCCGCGGGGTCTTCTCGAAGGCCTGCCAGCGGCGGTAGTCGGCTTCGAGGTAGTCCACCATCCGCGACAGCACCGCCGGCAGGCCGTGGACGGCGACGATGCGGGCGATGTCGGTGGTGGTCAGCAGGGTGGTGGCGGTCATGGAAGGCTCCTGGCAATGGGCGGCAACCGCCCCGATGCCTCCATTCTGCCGACGGCAACGGCAAGGCGATATGGCACTATTGCCGGCGAATCGCCATCCTGCTGCCATAACGCCACCTATTCCTGCCACTTTGCCCAATGGACGACCTCGACCATCGCCTGATCGCCAAGCTGCGTCATGACGCGCGCACCCCGCTGGCCGAGCTGGCCAAGCAGTTGCAGGTATCGCGCGGCACGGTCGGCAACCGCCTGGCCCGGCTCGAACGCGAAGGCATCATCTCCGGCTACACCGTGCGCCTGCGCCCGGACAGCACCCCGGACGACATCCGCGCCTGGGCCTGCATCGCGGTGGAGGGCAACCAGCATGCGGTGATCCGCGCCCTGCTCGGCGAGCCGGGCGTGGCCGAGCTGCACGACACCAACGGCCGCTGGGACCTGCTCGCCGGCCTGCAGGTGGCCTCGCTGGCGGAGCTGTCGAACGTGCTCGAACGCATCCGCGGCATTCCCGGCATCACCGCCACCGAGACCAGCGTGCACCTGAAGACGCTGCGCGGCTGACGGTCGCGGGAGTCCCTTCGTGGATGCGGGGCTTGCCCCGCATGAAGCTTTGCCGGGAACGCCCCATGCGGGGCAAGCCCCGCATCTACAGGGGAGCAAATGAGAAAGGCCGGGGATGACCCCGGCCTTTCTCGTTCGCTCGAAACCCGCGGCCGTTACCTGCCGACCTGCGCCTTCGCCGCGGCCACCACCGCCTCGGTGGTGATGCCGAAGTGCTGGTACAGCTTGTCGGCCGGAGCCGAGGCGCCGAAGCTGTCCAGACCGATCACGGCGCCGTCCAGGCCGACGTAGGCACGCCAGAAGCCGGTGACGCCGGCCTCCACCGCCACGCGGGCACGGACTGCATTCGGCAGCACCGATTCGCGGTAGACCGCGTCCTGGCGCTCGAACACGTCGGTGCACGGCATCGACACCACGCGGGCCTTGATCCCGGCCGCGTCCAGCTCGGCCTTGGCGGCCACGGCCAGCGCCACTTCCGAGCCGGTGCCGATCAGGATCACGTCCGGCGTACCGGCCGAATCGGCCAGCACGTAGCCGCCACGCTCGATCTGCTTGACCTGCTCGGCGCTGCGCGGCTGCGGCGCCAGGTTCTGGCGGCTGAACACCAGGCAGCTCGGGCCATCCTTGCGCAGGATCGCCGCCTTCCAGCTCACCGCCGACTCGGCCGCATCGCAGGGGCGCCACACGTCGTTGTTGGGGATGTAGCGCAGCGAGGACACGTGCTCGACCGGCTGGTGGGTCGGGCCGTCCTCGCCCAGGCCGATCGAGTCGTGGGTGAACACGTGGATGACGTGCGCCGGGATCAGCGCGCTCATGCGCAGCGCGTTGCGGGCATAGTCGCTGAACACCAGGAAGGTGGCGTCGAACGGCAGGAAGCCGCCATGCAGGGCCAGGCCGTTGGCGATCGCGCTCATGCCGAACTCGCGCACGCCGTAGTGCACGTAGTTGGCGTCCGGGTCGTCGCCGACCACGGTCTTGCTCGCCTTCCACAGGGTCAGGTTGGAACCGGCCAGGTCGGCCGAGCCGCCGATGATTTCCGGCAGCAACGGCGCGAAGGCGCCGATCGCGTTCTGCGAGGCCTTGCGCGAAGCGATGTTCGGCGCCTCGGCCTGCACCTGGGCGATGTAGGCGTCGGCCTGCGCGACGAAGTCGGCCGGCAGCTCGCCGTGCGAGCGGCGGGTCAGTTCGGCGGCTTCGGCCGGGAACTGCGCGGCGTACTTGTCGAACAGCTGCTCCCACTCGGCCTGGCGCAGGGTGCCGGTACTGCCCGCGCGCCAGCCGGCGTAGATGTCTTCCGGAATCTCGAACGGGCCGTATTCCCAGCCCAGCGCCTTGCGGGTAGCTTCCAGTTCGTCCTTGCCCAGCGGCGCGCCGTGGCTGGATTCCTGCCCGGCCTTGTTCGGCGAGCCAAAACCAATCGTGGTCTTGCAGCAGATCAGGGTCGGCTTGTCGAACTGCGACAGCGCCGCGTCGATGGCCGCCTTGATGCTGGCCGGGTCGTGGCCGTCGACGCCGCGCACCACGTTCCAGCCATAGGCCTCGAAGCGCGCCGGGGTGTCGTCGGTGAACCAGCCTTCCACTTCGCCGTCGATGGAGATGTTGTTGTCGTCCCAGAAGCACACCAGCTTGCCCAGGCCCCAGGTGCCGGCCAGCGAGGCGGCTTCGTGCGAGATGCCTTCCATCAGGCAGCCGTCGCCCATGAACACCCAGGTGCGGTGGTCGACGACTTCGAACTCGGGGCGGTTGTAGCGCTGCGCCAGCAGCTTCTCGGCCAGCGCGAAACCGACGGCGTTGGCCAGGCCCTGGCCGAGCGGGCCGGTGGTGGTTTCCACGCCGGGAGTCTCATGGTGCTCCGGGTGGCCGGCGGTCTTGCTGCCGAGCTGGCGGAACTGCTTGAGCTGCTCGATCGGCAGGTCGTAGCCGCTCAGGTGCAGCAGCGCATACTGCAGCATCGAGCCGTGGCCGTTGGACAGCACGAAGCGGTCGCGGTTGAACCACTTCGGGTTGTTCGGGTTGTGGCGGAGGTAGTCGTTCCAGAGCACTTCGGCGATGTCGGCCATGCCCATCGGCATGCCGGGGTGGCCGGAGTTGGCGGCCTGCACGGCATCGGCGGCGAGGAAACGGATGGCGTTCGCCAACTGGCGGCGGGTGGGCTGCGTCATGATTTCGTCGGGTAGGGAGGCTCCCGCGGAGCTGCGGGCCGCCCATTGTCCCACATGGGACGCGGGCGGGTCAGGCCATGACCCGCCCGGCACCGCAGGTTTCCGTAGGTGCCGGGCATGCCCGGCACGGGCTTCGTCGGGAGAGCCCCATGCGGGGCAAGCCCCGCATCCACGACCGTGCGAGTCCGCCGCCGGTTACTCCTCGCCTTCGCCGCGCGCGACCAGCGCGGTCAGGGCCAGGTCGCCGGTGACGTTGAGCGCGGTGCGGCACATGTCCAGGAAGTGGTTGACGCCGAGGATCAGGCCGATGCCGACCGGGTTGACCCCGACCATGGCGCAGATCAGTGCCACCACCGGCAGTGAGCCGGACGGCACGCCGGCGGTGCCGATGCCGCCGAGGATGCACACCACCATCACCATGAACTGCTGGCCGATGCTCAGGTCCACGCCGAAGAACTGCGCCAGGAAGATCACCGTCACCCCCTCGAACAGCGCGGTGCCGTTCTGGTTGGCGGTGGCGCCCACGGTCAGCACGAAGCGCGAGACCTTGCGCGGGAAACCCATCTGGTCGGCCACCCGCAGCGCGGTGGGCAGGGTGGCGTTGGACGAGGCGGTGGAGAACGCCATCAGCGTGGCTTCCTGGGTGTCGCGGAAGAAGCCCCGCGGCGAGCGCCCGGCCAGCCTCACCGCCAGCCCGTAGCTGACGAACATGTGCAGCGCCAGCGCCAGCACCACCACGCCGACGTAGGCGCCGAGCTTGACCAGCAGGCTGAAGCCGAAGATCGCCGCCAGGTTGAACATGAAGCAGGCCACCGCGTACGGCGCCAGGCGGATGACCAGGTTGATCAGGGTCATCGAGATCTCGAACAGGCCCTCGATGCCACGGCGCAGGGTTTCCACCTTGTCCGCCGGCGACAGCACCATGCCGACGCCGAACATCAGCGCGAAGAACATCAGCGACAGGATCATGCCGTTGTCCGAGGCCGCGTGCATGACGTTGGACGGCACGATCGACAGCAGCATGTCCATGCCCCTGGGCTGGTCGCCGATGCCGGCCACGATCTCCTTGCTGCGCTCGGCGTTGTCGGCCAGCAGCTGCGCGGCGGTGCCCGGGTCCACGCCGGCGCCGGGCTTGAGCAGGTTGACCAGCAGCAGGCCGATCAGCACCGCCACGCCCGACAGCACCACGGTGAAGGCCAGCGACTTCCAGCCGATGCGGCCCAACGAGCGGATGTCGCCCATCTCCGACACGCCCATCACCAGCGCCGAGAAGATCAGCGGCACGATCAGCATGAAGATCAGGTTGAGGAACAGCCCCGAAACCGGGTTGGTCAGGTAGGTGGTGACAAGGTGCACCCAGTCCGCGCCGGGGCTGGCCATGTGCACGATCAGGCCGAACAGCAGGCCGATGCCGAAGCCGATGCCGATCTTCCAGTGGAACGGCATGCCAGCCGAGGTCGTCGCTGCGTTGGTCATGCGGGTACTTCCTTTGCAGAGAAGCGGCGAAGCTTAGCAGAGGGGTTTCCGGCCCCACCCTGCCATCGGTTCATGCCCTCCGGGCCGCCATCGGCCCGCGCCGCAGACGGTTGCCGCCCCGGCCGGGTGGCGGGCGGGCAGCCGCAGGCCGCGGCCCGGTTACCGGTCCCCCGGATACAGGGGCGCCAGCACCGGTGCTTCCGGCGCGGCGGCGCCGCGCCAGCGCGGCCCGCCGCGGAACGCCTCGCGCAACCGTTCGCGCACCTGCGCCAAGTCGTCCCCGCCGCCCCAGCGGGCGCGCTGCATGCGCTCCAGCGCCTGCCGCTGGGCCGGGTCATCGAGGCGGGCGATCACCTCGTCCACGCTGCCGACCCCGCCCATCCCGACAAGGATGTGGGCGACCTCGTCCAGCGCGCCGACATCCAGCGCGCGGCGCAGGTCGGCCAGTGCATGGCGCCCCCCGGGTACCGGTGCGGTTCCCCTGCCTGCCGGCACCGCGGCCGGGTACCGCCGCGACAGACCCCACAGCAGCGTGGCCAGCCACAGCAGGGCGAAGCCGGCGGCCAGGCCCGGCCACAGCCACGACGGCCGCGCCGGCACGGCCACCGCCACGGCATCGCCACCGGCCACCGGCGTCGCAACCGGTGGTTGCGCCAGCGGGGGTGGTGCGGCGGCCGCACTGCCCGGCGCCACCTGCAGCTCCAGCGCCGGCAGGCTGGCCACGCGCTCCTGCCCGGCGGCCACGTCCCACCAGCGCAGGCGGATGCCGGGCACGCTCAGCGCCCCCGGCTGCCGCGGCACGATGGCGTAGCGCCGGGTCAGCGTCAGCTGCGGGCTGGCGCCGTCGAAACGTTCGTCGTATTGCACCGGCTCGGCGAACACCTGCGCCGCATCGCCCAGTGACGGCACCGGCAGGTCCGGGAACTGCGCGCGCGTGGCGCCCACCGCGCGCGCTTCCACCTCCAGCGTCAGCGCCTCGCCGGCCCGCGCCGCCTGCGGCCGGGTCAGGTAACGCAGTTGCAGCTCCTTCAAGGGCAGCCACGGTTGCGGCGCCGCGGCCGGCAGCGGCCGGACCTGCAGGACCTGGTCCGGCGCGCGGGCGCTGAGCCGGCCGTTGTCACGGCCGAAGAAATCACCGAACAGGCCGCCCACGCCACGGCCACTGAAGCGGGCACCGGCCAGCTGCAGCGGCCCGCTGCGCTCGGGCACCAGCAGGAAACGGCGCTCGACCACGTTGTAGCGGCGCCCGCCGACCTCGCGCACGAAGCTGCGGTCGTTGCCAACGCGCTGCAACGACGCGTTGGCCGGCGTGTCCAGGTCCAGCTCGCCGGAAGCCAGCTGCGCGGCGTAATACAACCGCACCACCACGCCCACGCTCTGCTGCACGTAGGGATGGGGGTCGTCCACCTCGGTTTCGACGAAGGCCGGCGCATTGCCGTCGCGCCCGGCCACCGGCGCGTCCTGCACCGTCAACCGCAACGGGGCGGTGACCTGCGCACCCACGCGCAATGCCGGCACCGCCAGCACGCCGCCGCGGCGCGGGGTGAGGACGACGCCGAACAGGGCGATGTTGCCGACGCGGCCATTGGCCATGCGCACCTGCCGCCCGCTGCTGCGCTCGCCGAGGATGAAATCGGCCTGCAACGGCGCGTAGTCCGGCTCCGCGCCGGGCTGGTCGGTTTCGATGTTCAGGGTGACGCTGTCGCCCGCGTCGATCGCGTCGCGGTCCAGCCACGCGCGCGGTTGCGCCAGCGCGGTACCCGCGCACAGCAGCAGCCATGCCAGCAGCAGGTAGCGCGCGCCGGTGCGCATGTCGTGCCCGTTCATCGTCCTTCCCGCCTGCGTCGTTCGTGTTCGAGCTGGAATTTCGCCTTCAGCAGCGCGCCCGGCTCGTCGGGCACGCGCTGCATCCATGCTTCCACCGCCTGCCGCCGCTCGCGCTCCTGCGGGTCCATCGCCGCCTGCGCGGCGCGGGCGTCGGCCGGCGCGTTTTCGCCTTCGCGCGCCTGCTGCTGGCGCATTGCTTCGGCCATGCGCTGGCGCTGGGCCTGGTCGGCCTGCTGCTGTTTGCCGGGGTCTTCGGTTTGCGGTGGCTCCGCCGGTGACGGTTGGCCGCTGTCCGAGGTGGGCTGGCCATTGCGACCCTTGTCCTGCACATCCGGGTTTTGCGGTTTGTCCTGCTGGCCCGATTGCGGCTGGCTTTGCGGTGGCTGCCGGTCATCCTGCCGCGATGGATCGCCCTTGCCCTGCGAATCCTTGCCCGGTTGCGGCCTGGACGGGTCCTGCTGTCCGCCGCCCTGCTTGCCATCGGGTTGCTGCCGGCGCTTGCGCGCGGCATCGACCATCGCGCGGTTGGCCAGCGCGTCGGCCATGCCCGGTTGCAACCGCAGCGCATGGTCGTAGGCGGCAATCGCTTCGTCGTACTGCCCCTGCTGCGCCAGTGCATTGCCGAGGTTGTACCAGCCCTGGTCGCTGTCGATGCCTTCGAAACGACGCTGCGCGGCGGCGAAATCGCCATTGCGGTATGCCGCCACGCCCGCGTCCAGTTGCCGGTGTTCGCGCTGATCGGCGCGTTGCCACCAGCCGCCCTTTTCCGCGGCCTGCGCCGGCAGCGCCAATGGCAGGGACAGGCACAGCAGCAACGCCGCCGCGCCGCGCGTGGGCCGGCGGAAGGCGAGCAGCGCCAGCAGCATCAGCGGCGGCAGCAGCCAGTAGCCTGCGTCCTGCCAACTGCGGCCGGTATTTTCATCGCGGCGCTGGTCGTTGCCACTGCGCGCCTGCAATACGCCCAGCGCACGCAGGTCGGCATCGTCGGCGGTGATGCGCGCATAGTCGCCGCCACCGGCGGTTGCCAGTGCGCGCAGCGAGGCTTCGTCCAGCCGGGCCTGTTCGATGCGGCCATCGCGGCGGCGGTAGGCCGTGCCCTGCGGCGTGCCCAGCCCGATCGCCGAAACCCGGTGGCCGGCGGCGCGGATGCGCAACGCCTCGGCACTGGCGGCGGCATCGGCCCGGTCGCTCAGCAGCAGGATGTCGCCATCGTGCGCGCCGGCCTGTTGCAGTAGGCCGGCAGCCCACGCCAGCGCCCTGCCCGCGTGCTGGCCGTCGGCCGGCATGATCTCCGGCGCCAGCGCGTCCAGGAACAATGCGACATTGCCGGCATCGTCGGTGAGCGGGGCCACGGTGAAGGGGTCGCCGGCATAGACGACCAAAGCAACCTCCCCGCCCTTGCGTTCGTGCAGCAGCGCGGCCAGCTTGGCGCGCGCCTGCAGCAGCCGCGAGGGCGGCAGGTCGGTGGCGCTGCTGCGGCTGGACAGGTCCAGCACGATCACCAGTGGCGTCCGCGTTTCCCACAACGGCTGTTCGATTTGCCGCCAGCTCGGCCCGGCCAGCGCCAGCACGGCCAGCAGCACGCCGGCGAGCAGCGCCAGCGCACCACCGACGTGACGACCGCGGCCGCCCTCCAGCAGGTGCGCGAGCAGGTGGGGGTCGATCGCCGCCTGCCAATCGGCGCGACGCCGCTGCCGGTATGCGCCGACGGCCACCGCCACCGGCAACAGCAGCAAGGCCCACAGCCAGTGCGGGCGCAGGAAATGCAGGGAATCGAACAGGGTCATCGCCGCGGCCCCGGCCAGATCAGCGCGGCGACGCCCAGCAACAATGCCGCCGCCAGCGGCCACGGGTAGCGCTCCAGCCACGGCCGCAGCGCGGGGCCGGCGCTCTTCACCGGCTCCAGTCGGTCCAGCTCGGCATAGATGCCGGCCAGTTCATTGGTATTGCGTGCGCGGAAGAAGCGGCCGCCGGTTTCCCTGGCGATGCGCGCCAGCGTGTCCTCGTCGATCGGGTCCTCGCTGCCGGGCAATGTCATGCCGAACAGCGAGAGCCCGCCGCTGCCGCCGAAGGCGATGGTGTGCACGCGCACGCCTTCGGCCTTGGCCAGCTCGGCGGCCTTCAGCGGTTCCAGCACGCCGGCGGTGTTGACGCCGTCGGTAAGCAGGATCAGCACGCGCTGGCCTTCGGGCTGCTCGCGCAGGCGCTTGACCGCCAATCCGATGGCGTCGCCCAGCGCAGTCTCGCGCCCGGCCAGGCCGACCACGCTGTCGCGCAGCTGCTCGCGCACGCTGGCGCGGTCGGCGGTGAGCGGCGTCAACGCATAGGCGCGCTGGCCGAACACCAGCAGGCCGATGCGGTCGCCTTCGCGGCGTTCGAGGAAATCGGCCAGCACCGCCTTGGCGGCGGTGAGGCGGTCCACCACCCGCCCACCCAGTTGCATGTCGGCCTCGCTCATGCTGCCGGACAGGTCCACGGCCAACATCATCTGCCGCGCCTGCCGCGGCGGTTCCACCGGCTCACCCGCCTGCTGCGGGCGCGCGGCCGCCGCGCACAGGGCGATCCATGCCAGCCACGGCAACAGCATGCGCAGCGAGGGCCCGCGGCGCGCCGTCGTTTCCACCTGCAGGCGCTCCGGCTCCCAAGGCACCCGCAAGGCCGGCACCCGGCGCGCGGACAGTGGCCACCAGCGCACCAACAACGGCAATGGCAATGCCAGCCACATCCACGGCCAAGCAAAGGCCGGCAGCAGGTCCGACAGCAATTCGCGCGCAGCGTCCATCAACGCCGCGCCTCCATCAGTGCGAGGAAGCGGATGCGGGCCAGTGCACACAGCCGCGTTGCCTGCCCCGCCTCCACGTCGCGACGATAACCGCCATCGAGCAGCAGACGGCCGTCGCCTTCGCTGAAGGCGTGGCCTTGCCTGCCGTCGAGGAAACGCAGCCATTGCTCACCTTGCAAGTGCACCGCACGCGGTGCGGAACGGCGCACGGCACGGCGCAACAGCTCCGAAGCGGCGGCAATCCGCGCGACAGGCGTGTCTGCGGCGGCCAAGGCCGTATCGAACAATGCCAACCAACGCTGGCGGCGGCGCCGACGCCGCCCCCGCAGCCATGCCAGCAGCAGCAACGCCACGGCAATGGCTGCGGCCAGCAGCCACCAACCCGGCGCCGGCGGCCACCAATCCGGCGCAGCGGGCAGGTGCACGTCCCGCAGCGGCAACGGCGCGCTCACCGGCCTCCCCGTTGCACGCCGGCCGCCAGCCATGCATCGCTGGCGTCGTCGCTGGACAGCACCTGCACCTGGATGCGCCGGCCCGGCAGGCTGCCGCACAGCGCCTCGATCGGCGCGACGAAGGCAGCATCCCAGGCTTCACGCGCCGGCGTGCTGGCAAGGTCCAGTTGCATCCGTCCATGCGGCGTGGACAGCGGCAGCACGCAGTCCGGCGGCTCCAGTTCCAGCGGATCGACCAGCAGCAACAGCCGCACGTCCACGTGCATCGACAACGCCGACCAGACGGCCGGCGCGACGGCCAGCGCACTGGCCGGGTCGGCCAGCACCAGCGCACGCGCGCCCGGGTGCAGCAAGCGTGCGGCCTGCTCCAGCGCGGCCTGCAATCCACTATCGCCAGCCGGCGGCGGTGCGCGGTACCAACGCGCCAGCGCATCGAGCACGCGCAGGACCCCGCGCGTTCCGCCCGTCGGCGGTACCAGTCCGCCCTGTCCGCCATCGCACAATGCCGCCACCCGGTCGCCATCGCGCAATGCCGACCACGCCGCCACCGCCCCGGCGCGCGCGGCCTGCACCGACTTGAAGCGCACACGGGTACCGAAATACAGCGCTGGCGCGGTATCGGCCACGATCAGGCTGACCCGCTCGCGCTCGCTCTGGAAGGTCTTGGTGTGGGTGAAACCGGTGCGGGCACTGAGTTTCCAGTCGATATGCCGGGCATCGTCGCCAGCCACGTACTCACGCGACTCGGCGTACTCCATGCCACGCCCGCGCTGGACCGCCGCGGCGCGGCCGACCACGCCACGACGGCCACGTCGTGGATCGTTGCCGCGCGACGCCAGGCGGCGCAATGCAATCAGTTCGGGCAACGCGGGCACGAGACCATTGGCAGCGGAGACGGGGAAATCGGAAACGGGGAACGGAGCCTCGCCGTGAACCGACGGCTCACCGGATACCGCCATTCCCTGTTCCCCGTTCCCCGTTCCCCGCTTCATCACGGCAACGGCACGCAATCGAGCAACGCAGCAACCAGGCGCTCGCCATCCCAGCCTTCGGCAGCCGCTTCATAGCTGGGCAGCACGCGGTAGCGCAACACGTCCGGCGCTACCGCGCGCACGTCGTCCGGGGTCACGTAATCACGCCCGGCCAGCCAGGCCTTCGCCCGCGCGCAGCGTTCCAGCGCGATGGAGCCGCGCGGACTTGCGCCCCAGGCGATGCGCCGCGCCAGCGCAGGGTCATGCGCGCCGGCATCGCGCGAGGCCAGCACCAGCTCGACCAGATAACGCTCCAGCTGCGGTGCCACGTGCAGCTCCAACACTGCACGCCGCGCCTGTTCAACCTGTTGCAGCGACAGCTTCCGCACCACCGCGGGCCGGGCGTCCATCGCCTGAAGGGCGCGCTCACGGGCCAACCGCAATATCTCGACCTCGGCGCCGGCATCGGGATAGCCGATGCGCACGTGCATCAGGAAGCGGTCCAGTTGTGCCTCGGGCAGCGGGAAGGTGCCTTCCTGCTCGATCGGATTCTGCGTCGCCATCACCAGGAACACCGGCGGCAGCGGGTAGGTGGTGCGCCCGACCGTCA
Source organism: Stenotrophomonas daejeonensis (assembly GCF_001431505.1). Classification (GTDB taxonomy): domain Bacteria; phylum Pseudomonadota; class Gammaproteobacteria; order Xanthomonadales; family Xanthomonadaceae; genus Stenotrophomonas; species Stenotrophomonas daejeonensis. Next base: position 33,668 of record NZ_LDJP01000024.1, on the reverse strand, counting down.
CCTGCCGTTCGCCCATCGCCTCCAGCAGCGCCGACTGTACCTTGGCCGGGGCACGGTTGATCTCGTCGGCCAACAGGATCGAATGGAACACCGGCCCCGGCTGGAACTCGAAACGGCCTTCCTGCGGCCGCCAGATATCGGTGCCGGTAAGGTCGGCCGGCAACAGGTCCGGGGTGAACTGGATGCGCGCGAAACCGGCATCGATGCGGGTGGCCAGCGCGCGGATCGCGGTGGTCTTGGCAAGGCCGGGCGCGCCTTCGACCAGCAGGTGGCCATCGGCCAGCAATGCGATCAGCAGGCGTTCGACCAGCAGCGACTGGCCAACGATTTCGGTGGCGAGCGCGTCACGCAGGGCGATGAAATCGCCGTGCAATCCGTTTCCGGCAGCCGGCTGTTCCGGCGGAGTGGGAGGCAGGTTCATGGCCGCAGTTTGACCGATCCACCGTGAAATGGTTCACCGTCCATGCGGGCAACGAAAAGGGCCGCCTCGCGGCGGCCCTTTCCAGACACCCAGTGGCCCGGCTCAGTTCGGCTTGGCCACGCGCAGGATCTTCGGCGTCACGAACACCAGCAGCTCGGCCTTGTCCTTGCTGCGGCCGCGCTTCTTGAACAGGTTGCCAAGGAACGGGATGTCGCCCAGGAACGGCACCTTGCTCACGCTGCTGCGATCGCTGAATTCATAGACGCCGCCGATCACCACGGTCTGGCCATCATCGACCAGCACCGCGGTATTGATCTCGCGACGGTTGATGACCGGCACATTGCCGTAGTTGTCGACGTCCATGAACTCCTGCACTTCGTCCTTCTTCACGTTCATGTTCAGGAAGACGCGGTTGTCCTGAGTGATGGTCGGGGTGACCTTCAGCTCCAGCACCACTTCCTTGAACTGCACGTTGGCCGTGGCCGCACCACCGGCGCCGCCGCCACCGGAAATGGTGACGTAGCCGATTTCCTTGCCCTGCTTGATCACGCCCTCACGCTGGTTGGCGGTGACGATGCGCGGGTTGGACACCACCTCGCCACGTCCCTCTTCCTGCATCGCCGACAGTTCCACGTCCAGCGAGAAGCCGCCACGCAGCAGCGTGTAGGCAATCGCACCGGGGGCAGTGTTGGTGAAGGTGCCGGCCGGCAGGTTCACGTTGAGCCCGCGATCAGTAATGGTGTTGCCATTGGTGCCGAGGGTGCCGCCATAGGCATCGCCCCTGCCGGTGGCCGGGTTCATGTTGTTGACGTTGACGCCGAACCTGGCGCCCAGGTCACGCGCGAAGGTATCGGTGGCGATGACGATGCGGCCCTCAATCAGGACCTGATCCACCGGACGGTCGATCACCGCGATCAGCTCGCGCATCTGCGCGATCTTCTTCGGGATGTCGCTGATCATCAGCGTGTTGGTGCGTTCGTCGGCCACGATCATGCCACGCGAGGACAGGAAGCCGTTCTCGCGCTGGCCGCCACTGCCACCCGAACCGCCACCGCGGTTGCCGATGCCCTTGGCCTCGGTCAAGGCTTTGAAGATCGCATCGGCGTTGTGGTAGTTGATCTGGATGTAGTCGGTGACCAGGTTCTCGCGCTCCTCGAGCGCGATGCGCGCGTCTTCCTTGTCCTGCTCGAACTTGGCCAGCTCCGCCTGCGGCGCCACCCAGATCACGCCGCCGTCGCGGCGCTTGTCCAGGCCCTTGGCACGCAGCACGATGTCCAGCGCCTGGTCCCACGGCACGTTGACCAGGCGCAGGGTCACGCTGCCCTGCACGGTGTCCGAAGCCACCAGGTTCAGCCCCGATTCCTCGGCGACCAGTTGCAGCACCGTGCGCACCGGCACGTCCTGGAAGTTGAACGTCACCGGCTTGCCGCTGTAGCCGCGCGCGGCTACCGCCGCGGCGGCCTGCGCCACGGTCTTGGCAGTCACCGAACCGGTGGCCGATGCTTCCTGTCGTGGCGCGATCTCCACTACGTACTCGTTGCCGGTCTGGTAGGCCAGCGACTCGAACGCGCCCTGCGTGCTGAGCACCAGCTGCGAACCATGCCCGGAGGGCCGGGCATCGATGCGCTGCACCGGCGTGGCGAAGTCCACCACGTTGAGCGGACGCTGCAGTTCGGCCGGCAGGGTCGCATTACCGACGTCGACCACGACGTCGTTGCCCTGCGTGCGCAGGTCGGGGCTCGCGCCCTGCCCGTCGAACTGCAGGATCAGGCGGCCGGCGCCGTCGTCACCGCGCTTGAAGTCGACCTTGGTGACCGCGACCGTCGCCGCCGGCTGCACCGCAGCGTCGGGGACGGTATTGGCCGCGAAGGCCATGAACGGAGAGCCGCAGGCCAGTGCCAGCGCAACTCCCAGTGCGCGGGCATGGACCATCGCTTGGCGCCGGGCGGGACGCAGGCTCAGGGCTTTGGAAAAAGTCATCGTGCTATCCCCTAATCAATCAACGATCGTCCAGTGCCAGCGAGGCCGGGCGTTCCAGCCAGCCGCCAGCACCGTCCGGCACCAGTTCAATCAGCTCAATGCCGTCTTCACGCACGGCGGTGATGCGGCCATCGCTCTGCCCCAGGTACACCCCCGGGCGGACGCGGTAGGTCACCTTGTCTGGCCCCATTACCAGCGCGACCATGCCCGCTCCCTTGCCGATGGTGCCAACCATGTCCAGGCTGTCGAGCGGGAAGGCTTCCAGCGGCTCCTTGCGCCGGTTGGGATCCGGGCGCAAGCCGCTTCCCCCGTCCGGATTGACCCAAGCATCGCTGAACGGATCGCGCAGCCCCTGCGCCGAGTATTCGAACGTCTCGAACTGCTGCATCACCGGCAGCGGCTCCAGCGGCTCGGCCGGCCGTGCACGCACGTCGGCCATCCACTTTTCCAGGTTGGGCGCATCACCCGGCGTGCTGCTGATGCCGCGCGTGCAGCCGGTCGCTACCAGCAGCAGCGCAAGAACGCCGCATGCATTGCGAAGGGAACGTGTCATCGCTTGCCCCCCTTCTTGCGCGCGGCCTCTTCGGCAGCGGCCTGCTTTTCCTGCTCTTCCAGCTCGGTATCGTCAAGGTAGCGGTAGGTCTTGACCGTGCCGGACAGCTCCAGCGCGCCACTGCGCGCGGAAATGCCGCCCTTCCCGCCCTTGGGCTTCAGGTTGATGTCGTGCATGGTCAGGATCACCACTCGCGGCAGCGAAGCCACGCCGCTGACGAACGCCCCGAACTGGTGGTAGCTGCCCACCAGGCGCAGGGCGATCGGCTTCTCGGCGTAGAACTCCTTGGGTACTTCCGCGCCGGGCTGGAACAGCTCGTTGTTGAGCCCGCTGGACAATGCGGTCTGCGACACGTCGATGATCAGGTCCGGCATCTCGGTCTTGCTGGGCAGCTGCCGCAGCATCTGCTGCAACACCTGTTCCATCTGCGCCAGCTGCTGCTTCAACGGGTCCAGGTTGACCGCGCGCTTCTGTTCCTTTTCGAACTCCTGGCGCAGGGTGACTTCACGCTGCTCCAGTCCCTCCAGTTCCTCGGTCATGCCGCGCACGACGAGCAGGTAGGAAAGGACGACGATCAGCAGCGCCAGCAGCACGCAGAACACCAGCTTCGCCTGCTTCGGCCAGTTGCCGATGTTGTTGAAGTCCAGGTCCTTGAGGTTGGTTTTCTTCTGGCTCACGAGCGGGCCTCCTTCTGCGCCGCGGCGGCGGGCGTGGCCGGTTCCTGCGGCTCACCCGCGGCCGGTGTGGCAGCGGCCGGCGCCTCGGCCTCGCTTGCCGGTGCCGCAGCCGGTGTAGCCGCATCGGCGGACTCCGGCTCGGCCGCAGCCGCGGCAACCTGGTTCTCACCCGGCGCCGGCAGCTTCACCCGCAGTACGAACACGTAGGGCAGCGACTTGATGTCCACCCCGCTGCCGGAAGACTCCTGTGCCTTGGCCTCGATGACCGACAGCTCCGGGTTGGTCATCCAGCCCGAGCCTTCGAGGTTGCGCATGTAGGTACTGATCCGGGCGTTGGACTGGGTGCGTCCTTCCAGGGTCAACAGGTCGCCTTCCTGCTTGAGCGAGGTCAGCACCACGCCATCCGGGATGGTCCGCACCAGCGAGTCGAACAGGTGCACCATCTGCGAGCGCTTGCCCTGCAGCTCCTCGATCACCTTCTTGCGATCGAGCAGGCGCTTCTTCTGGATGTCCAGCCGGTCGATTTCCTTGTTCTGCTCCTTGACCTTGGCGATCTCGGCCTGGAGGTAGCCGTTGCGCTCGTTCTGGCCGCTGATCTGCTGGCTGTAGTAGAACCACAGCAGCAGCGACAGCACCACGCCGGCCACCGCGGCCAGGCCGAGCATCGAATAGAACTCGCGCTGCCGCTGTTTGCGCCGCTCGGCGCGCCACGGCAATAGATTGATCCGTGCCATCAGTCGAACCCCCGCATGGCCAGCCCGGTGGCGATCATCAGTGCCGGTGCGTCCTGGGCCAACGCGTGGGCCTGCACCTTCTGGCCCAGCGTCATCTGCGCCAGCGGGTTGGCCACCGAAGTGGCCACGCCCAGCTGCTCCTCCACCATCGCCGGCAGGCCCGGCAGCGAGGCACAGCCGCCGGCCAGCACGATGTGGTCGACGCGGTTGAATTCGCTGCCTGCGTAGAAGAACTGCAACAGGCGGCCGATCTGCTGCACCGTGGCCTCCTTGAACGGCTCCAGCACCTCGACCTCGTAGCTCTCCGGCAACCCGCCCTGGCGCTTGGCCAAGCCGGCCTCCTCGTAGCTCAGGCCGTAGCGGCGCATGACCTCGTCGGTGAGCTGCTTGCCGCCGAACACCTGTTCGCGGCTGTACAGGCTGCGCCCGCCGCGCAGCACGCTGAGCGTGGTCATGCTCGCGCCGATGTCGACCAGTGCGACGACGCCGTCGCTGGCCACCGGCAGTTCGCTGGCCACCAGCGCGAAGGCGTTCTCGATGGCGAACGCTTCCACGTCCATCACCTTGGCCGTCAACCCGCCCAGCTCCAGCGCCGACTGGCGCAGCTCGACGTTCTCCGAGCGCGAAGCCGCCAGCAGCACCTGCACCATCTCCGGATTGTTCGGGACCGGCCCGAGCACCTCGAAGTCCAGGCTCACTTCGTCGATCGGATACGGGATGTAGTTCACCGCCTCCAGTTCGACCTGAGCCTCCATGTCGTTCTCGTCCAGCTCGGCCGGCATCGGGATCACCTTGGTGATCACCGCCGAACCGGCCACGGCCGCGGCGGCACTCTTGGCCTTGCTGCCCGAACGCGCCACCGCGCGCCGGATCGCCTCTCCAACCGCCTCGACCTCGACGATGTTCTTTTCCACCACCGCATTGGGCGGCAATGGTTCCACCGCGTAGTGTTCCACGCGGAAACGGTTACCGCTGCGGGAAAGCTGAAGCAGCTTCACCGCAGTCGAACTGATGTCGACACCGATGATCGGTGTCTGACTTTTTGGGATAAGCCCCACGGTTTCTCCCCTGCCGACGGGCACTTGGACGCTAGTGTTGCGTCCGCGCATTAATAATGAATTTGTGGCGGTTGGCAACTCCCCTGCGTGCAGGCCGAGAAATCCGTCACGCCAGCAGAGCCGCTTCCCACCGATTTGTCCCCTGGGAGCGCCCCCAGCCGCTCCCGGACATAATCTATACTCTGCGGCCACGAAATCCGCAATCTGGACCTCGCTTGATGCCACGTTTCCGCCGCTGGCTGCGCTGGCTGCTGGCCCTCTCCGTCGCCCTGGCCCTGGTGGGCGCGATTGCCGCAGGCGCCCTTTATTACGTCGTTTCCTCGAAATTGCCGGACGTGCACGCGCTGCGCGAGGTGGAGCTGCAGGAGCCGATGTACGTCCACGCCCGCGACGGCCGGCTGATGGCGGTGTTCGGCGAAACCCGCCGCTACCCGGTGCAGATCAAGGACGTGCCGCTGCGCCTGAAGCAGGCCTTCCTGGCCACCGAGGACGCCAATTTCTACGAACACGGCGGCGTGGACTACAAGGGCGTGGCCCGCGCGATCTGGCTGATCGCCAAGACCGGCTCCAAGGACGGGGTACCCGGCGGCTCGACCATCACCCAGCAGGTGGCCCGCCAGTTTTTCCTCAGCAACGAGGTCAGCTACACCCGCAAGCTGGCCGAGATGCTGCTGGCGCGCAAGATCGAGAGCGAACTGAGCAAGGACGAGATCTTCGAGCTGTACCTGAACAAGAGTTTCTTCGGCAACCGCGCCTATGGCATCGGCGCCGCCGCCGAGTACTACTACGGCAAGAAGCTGGCGGAGCTGGAGCTGGACGAGATGGCCTCGCTGGCCGGCATCCCCAAGTTCCCATCCAGCGGCAACCCGATCAGCAACCCCGAACGCGCGCGCCAGCGCCGCGACAACTACGTGCTGCAGCGCATGGCCGAGCTGGGCTTCGTCAGCCAGGCCGAGGCCGACGACGCCAAGGCGGTGCCGATGCACGCCGCGCCGCACGAGCCGCCAGTGGAGGTCCACGCCCCGTACGTGGCCGAGATGGTGCGCCAGGAGATGATCGCCAGGTACGGCGGCGACGTGCTCAACAAGGGCTACCACGTCACCACCACCATCGACGGGCAGATGCAGGACGCGGCCACGGCCGCGGTGCATGCCGGCCTGATCCAGTACGACCATCGCCACGGTTGGCACGGTGCCGAGCAGCATTTCGACGTCGATGCCGGCGACGATGCCGCGGCACTGGCGCGGCGCATTGCCGGCATCCCGGCCCAGTCCGGCCTGTTGCCGGCCATTGTCGCTGCCGCCAATGCCGACGGCAGCTTGGCCGTGGTGCTGGCCGACCGCACCGAGCTGGTGCTGGCGGCGGCTTCCAGCCGCTGGACCTCGCGGGCGCCGGCCAAGCTGGCCGTGCGCGGCGACCTGATCCGGGTGCGCGCCGGCGACAAGGAAGGCGAGTGGCTGATCGACCAGATCCCGCGCGGGCAGGCCGCGCTGGTGTCGCTCGACGCCGACAGCGGCGCGCTGCGGGCGCTGGTCGGCGGCTTCAGCTTCGCCGGCAACAAGTTCAACCGCGCCACCCAGGCACGGCGCCAGCCCGGCTCCAGCTTCAAGCCGTTTCTGTATGCGGCCGCGTTCGACAAGGGCTTCAACCCGGCCTCGATCGTGCTCGACGCGCCGGTGGTGTTCCGCGACCGCCGCGGCAAGACCTGGCAGCCGCAGAACGACGGCGGCGGCTTCCGCGGCCCGATGCGCCTGCGCGAGGCGCTGGTGCAGTCGCGCAACCTGGTGTCGGTGCGCCTGCTGGACAGCATCGGCGTGGATTTCGCGCGCAAGTACATCAGCGAATTCGGCTTCGAGGAGGCCGAGTTGCCGCCGAACCTGTCGATGTCGCTGGGTACCGCCTCGCTGACGCCGCTGTCGGTGGCTCGCGGCTACGCCACCTTCGCCAACGGCGGCTCGCGTGTGGATACCTGGGTGATCGACGAGGTCAGGGACCGCGACGGCATCGTGCTGTTCAAGGAAAACCCGGCACTGGCCTGCCGCGGTTGCGGCGGCGTCGCCCCGGGCGCCGCGCCGGCCAGCCAGGTGGTGGACGGCTTCAATTTCGGCTCCGCGGCCCGGCCCGTGGCACCAAAGGAGGTTGCCGGAACGGAAGCCGAGGCACCGGTGGCCACGCCGGTGAACCCCGATGCCCGCACCGCGCCACGCGCGATCGACGAGCGCACCGCCTACCAGTTGGTGTCGATGATGCGCGACGTGGTCCAGCGCGGCACCGGCGCCGCGGCCCGGGTGCTGGGGCGCGAGGACGTGGGCGGCAAGACCGGCTCGACCAACGACCATCGCGACGCCTGGTTCTCAGGCTTCGGCGGTCCACTGGCCACCACCGTGTGGGTCGGCCGCGACGATTTCCGCTCGCTGGGCTACCGCGAATATGGCGGCCGCGCGGCATTGCCGATCTGGATCGACTACATGCGCGTGGCGCTGAAGGATGCCCCCGTCGCCCGCAACGACCCGCCGTCGGGCATGGTCGAGGCCAGCGTCAACGGCGCCACCGAATGGATCAAGGTCGAGGACCTGGACCGCCTGCAGGAATTCGACTTCGACCAGAACGAACAGGCCGACGACGCCGCGTTCGACATCTTCTGACGAGGTTCCCACCGGGGCGGGCATCCGTGCATGCCCCGGCACCGGCCTGCGGCCGGCTCATGCACTGACGGAGGCAGCCCGATGCCCCACCCCGGCCAGCAGGTACAACGCGGTGAGCGCGAGCGCCAGCGGATCGCCCAGGAGGCGGCCCGGCTGGTCCGTGAGAGCGGCATCCACGACCTCGACCATGCGCGGCGCAAGGCCGCCCTGCGGCTGGGCATCCACGACGAATCGCGGTGGCCGCGGCAGGCGCAGGTGGAAGCCGCGTTGCGCGAGCAGCAGCGATTGTTCGATGTCGGCTCGCAACCCGAAGCACTGCACCTGCGCCGCGAATCGGCGCTGCAGGCCATGCGCTTCCTGCACGCCTTCAAACCGCGCCTGACCGGCGCGGTACTGGCCGGGACCGCCGACGCCAACAGCCCTGTGGTCCTGCACCTGCACTGCGACGATGCTGACGCGGTGCAACGCTTCCTGCACGAGCAGCAGATCCCCGCCGAAGCCCGCACCCGCGGCGTACGGATCGACGCGCATGCGTCGCCGCAACGCGTTCCGGCCTGGGAGTTTGCCGCCGACGGCATCGCCTTCGAACTGGTGGTGCTGCCCGAGGACGCGTTGCGCAACCCGCCGCTGTCGGCCGAGGACGGCAAGCCGCTGCCGCGCGCGGGACTGGCGCAAGTACAAAGCCTGATGCGTACCGAACAACCGTAGGAGCGCACCTTGGTGCGCGATGTAGCTTTCCCGGTAGAGCCTTATCGCGCACCAAGGTGCGCTCCTACGGTCCGGAAACGACAAGGCCCCGCAATGCGGGGCCTTGTCGGAAGCAGCCGTCGCCGCGATTACCTGGCGTAATCGCGCACATCGTGGCCGGTGTAGACCTGGCGCGGACGGCCGATCTTCATTTCCGGGTCGACCTGCTGCTCCAGCCAGTGCGACACCCAGCCGGCGGTGCGACCGAGGGCGAACATGACGGTGAACATCTCGGTTGGGATCTGCAGCGCCTTGTAGATGATGCCGCTGTAGAAATCGACGTTCGGGTACAGCTTGCGGGCGACGAAGTAATCGTCTTCCAGCGCGGCCTTCTCCAGCTTCACCGCCACGTCCAGCAGCGGGTCGGTGACGCCCAGCTGGCCCAGCACCTGCCGGGTCATCTCGCCGATGACCTTGGCGCGCGGGTCGAAGTTCTTGTAGACGCGGTGGCCGAAGCCCATCAGGCGGAAGCCCGAGGTCTTGTCCTTGGCCTTGAGCACGGCGGACTCGACGTTGTCGGCGCTGCCGATCTCTTCGAGCATCTTCAGCACCGCCTCGTTGGCGCCGCCGTGGGCCGGGCCCCACAGCGCGGTGACGCCGGCGGCGACCGAGGCATACGGGTTGGCGCCAGTGGAACCGACCAGGCGCACGGTCGAGGTCGAGGCGTTCTGCTCGTGGTCGGCATGCAGGATGAACAGCAGGTCCAGCGCCTTGACCACGTCCTTGTTCAGCTCGTACTTGCCGTCGGCCGACTCGAAGGTCTGCTTCAGGAAGCGGCTGACATAGTCCAGCGAGGTGTCCGGGGTGTTGGCCGGCAGGCCCTTGCCGTGGCGGTAGATCAGCGCCGACAGGGTCGGCACCTTGGCGATCAGGCGCACCGCAGCCTTGCGGCGCTGCTCGGCGTCGGCCAGGTCCAGCGAGGCGTGGTACGTGGCCGACAGCTGCGCGATCGAGGCAGCCAGGATCGCCATCGGATGCGCGTCCTTGGCGAAGCTGCCGATCAGCGTGTTGATCGATGCGTCGACGCCGGCTTCGGCGGTCAGCTCGGCTTCGAACGCCTTCAGCTGCTCGGCCGACGGCAGCTCACCGTTGATCAGCAGGTAGGCCACTTCGACGAAGCTGGACTTCGCGGCCAGCTGCTCGATCGGGTAACCGCGGTACAGCAGCACGCCCTTGTCGCCATCGATGTAGGTGATGGCCGACTTGCAGCTGGCGGTGGCGGTGTAGCCGGAGTCGTAGGTGAAGAGACCGGTTTCCTTGGTCAGCTTCGAGATATCGATGCAGCCATTGCCCAGCACGGGTTTGACTACGGGCAGAACGACCGACGTGTCGCCGGCGTTGAGCGTGACCTGATCTAGATCGGACACAGTGCGCTCCTCAGTGGGGAAAGGCGCCCAACCCGACGAGGAATGACGGCATGGACGCGTGAACAGAGTCCGCGGCCTCGCCACGGATCAGGTCATTATCGCACAGCAGCATTTGTTGATCGCACAGACCAAAGTTCTATGGACCTGCGGATGCGGGACACTGCATCGCGAGCACGCGGGATGCGCGTTGCGAATGGTTCAGGCAGACGGCGCGGCCGACAGCGGAGGAACCTCCGGCATCGCTTGCCCGTGACTCACGGGGTCGCCCGTTCCGATGGACGGCACAAAGCAACGGCCGCGCGATGCGCGGCCGTTGCCAAGGCAGGACAACCGTTCGATCAGCGCGCGTAGCGCTTCTGGAACTTGTCGATGCGGCCGCTGGTGTCGATGACCTTGTGCTTGCCCGTGTAGAACGGATGCGAAGCCGAGGAAATTTCGACCTTGACCAGCGGGTACTCTTCGCCGTCTTCCCATTTGACCGTTTCTTTGGAGGACATGGTCGAACGGGTCAGGAACTTGAAATCGGAGGTGACGTCGTGGAACACGACGTTGTGGTAATCGGGATGAATGTCGGCCTTCATGGGCTCACACCGTGTGGGCTGGTGGTCAAGAGCGGCATTATAGGCACGGCCGCCCACCGGGGGCAAGCCGTGCCGCCGCCGGCTCAGGCCGGTAGCCCCAGCGCCCGGCGCACCTGTGCCTCGAAGCGCGCCTGTTCGTAGCCGAGCAGCAAGGTGGTGTTGTCCGGCGCGCCGGTCTGGCGGTTCCAGTCCACCACGGTGGCGCCACGGGTATGGGTGCCGGCCAGTTCGACCGACAACGGGCGCCGTTCGAGCCGGGTGGCGCCTTCCGGCTGCAACGCCCAGGCCATCGCCAGCGCGTCGGCGGCGTACCAGCGTTCGCCGCGGCTGTCCTCGGACCACAGCCGGGTCTGCCGCGAGATCAGTTCGTAGAAACGCGCCTTGCCGGTGTCGGCGGCCAGCCATTGCTCCACGTCCCGGTGCAGCAGGCCGTGGGCGACGGTGGCCTCCCAGTCCGCCACCTCGATGTGCGGGAAGCCGGTGAACACGATGTGCGCCGCCTCCGGGTCGAAGGCGATGTTGAACTCGGCCACCGGGGTGATGTTGCCATGGCCGGTGACCGCCCCGCCCATCACCAGCATGCGCTTGACCCGCTGCGGCAGGGTCGGGTCGAGCTTGAGCGCCAGCGCGATGTTGCTCAGCGGCGCCAGCGCGACCAGCACCAGCTCACCCGCGTATTGGTGCGACAGGCGCAGGATCGCCAGCGCCGCGTGCTCGGCTTCGGCAGCGCGCGCCGCGGCCGGCAGGTCGACGTCGCCAAAGCCGTCGCGGCCATGCACGTGCGCGGCGTCTTCGGCCGGATGCACCAGCGGGTCGGGCGTGCCGGCGAATACCGGCACGTCCTCGCGCCCGGCCACTTCGCACAGCTTCAGCGCGTTGCGCACGGTGTGATCGAGGCCGACATTGCCCGCCGCCACGGTCAGGCCGACCACTTCGTGGCGCTCGTCGGCGAAGGCCATCAACAGCGCCAGCGCGTCGTCGACGCCGGGGTCGGTGTCGATCAGCAGGGGAATCTTCTTGCTCATCATCTACTTCGTTTCTGGTTGGGGACCGAGTCTGGCACCTCCGTCATGGCAGGGGAAGCGCGTGACCCGTAGGAGCGCACCTTGGTGCGCGATGGGGCATTACCGGCAAAGCCTCTCGCGCACCAAGGTGCGCTCCTACGGCGGGGCTTCAGGCGGAGGCGTAGCGCGCCGCGCCGCCCACCCAGCGCGCCACCACGCGGTCGGCCACGGCAGGCGATTCGCGCAACAGGCGTTCGGCCAACGCATGCACCGCCGGCAGCAGGGCCGCATCGCGGGCAAGATCGGCGATGCGGAAGGCGGCCAGGCCGGTCTGGCGGGTGCCGAGCAGTTCGCCGGGGCCGCGCAGCTCCAGGTCCTTTTCGGCGATCAGGAAGCCGTCGTTGGTCTGGCGCATGGTCTCCAGCCGCTGCCGGGCCATCGCCGACAACGGCGGCTGGTACATCAGCACGCAGCTCGACGCCGCCGCACCGCGGCCGACGCGACCACGCAGCTGATGCAACTGGGCGAGGCCGAGGCGCTCGGCGTTCTCGATGATCATCAGCGAGGCATTCGGTACGTCCACGCCGACCTCGATCACCGTGGTGGCGACCAGCAGGTGGGTTTCGGCGACCTTGAACGCGCGCATCGCCGCCTGCTTCTCGGCGGCCTTCATGCGCCCGTGCACCAGCCCGATGCGCAGCTCCGGCAACTGTGCCGACAATGTCTCGTAGGTGTTCTGCGCGGCGGTGGCCACGACTTCATCGCTCTCGTCGATCAGCGTGCACACCCAGTACGCCTGCCGCCCCTGCGCGCAGGCCAGACGGATGCGCTCGACCAGCTCCGGGCGGCGCTCGGCGCTGAGGACGCTGGTCTGCACCGGGGTGCGGCCGGGCGGCAGTTCGTCGATGGCCGACACGTCGAGGTCGGAATACGCAGCCATCGCCAGCGTGCGCGGGATCGGCGTGGCGGTCATCACCAGTTGGTGCGGCACCACGCCGGCGGCGGCGCCCTTGTCGCGCAGGGCCAGCCGCTGGTGCACGCCGAAGCGGTGCTGTTCGTCGACGATGGCCAGCGCCAGGTCATCGAACACCACGTTGTCCTGCATCAGCGCATGGGTGCCGACCACCACCTGCGCATGGCCGGAGGCCACCTCCTCCAGCACCTTGCCGCGCGCCTTGCCGGTGACCTTGCCGGCCAGCCACGCCACGCGCACGCCCAGCGGTTCGAGCCAGCCGCGCAGGTTCGCCAGGTGCTGCTCGGCCAGCAGTTCGGTCGGCGCGGCCAGCGCCACCTGCTTGCCGCGCTCCACCGCCAGCATCGCCGCCAGCGCCGCGACCACGGTCTTGCCGGAACCAACGTCGCCCTGCACCAGCCGCAGCATCGGATGCGCGCGCGCAAGGTCCTTGCGGATTTCGTCGAACACGCGCCGCTGCGCGGCGGTGAGGCGGAACGGCAGCGCGTCGAGCAATGCCTTCGCCAACCCATCGCGCCCGCGCAGCGCGGGTGCGCGCTGCCGTTGCAGGGCGATGCGCTGGCGGCGCTGGCTGAGGTGGTGCGCCAGCAATTCCTCCAGCGCCAGCCGCCGTTGCACCGGGTGGGTGCCGGCGGCGAGTGCGGCAAGATCCACATCGGCCGGTGGGCGATGCATGGTCAGCAGGGCCTGCCGCAGCGATGGCAGCGTCATGCCGGCCAACAACGCCGGCGGCAGCACTTCCAATGCCGCTTCATCCGGCAAACGTTCGAGCGCCTGCCCGATCAGCTTGCGCAACGTCGCCGGGCCGATGCCCTCGATCGCGGGATAGACCGGGTCCAGCGCCTCGCCGAGCCCGGGTTCTTCGCCCTCGCCCAGCACGCGGTAGCTGGGATGGACGATTTCCAGCCCATGCTGGCCGGGGCGCGGCGTGCCGTAGGCACGCAGACGCGTGCCGATGGTGAACTGCGCCACCTGCGCGGCACGGAAGTGGAAGAAGCGCAGCACCAACGTGCCGCCGGAACCGTCGCTTACCGCCACCCGCAGCATCGGCCGGTAACGGAAGCCGCGTTCGACCGCTTCCACCCTGCCCTCCACCTGCGCCGGCAGGCCGGGCTTGAGCGCGCGGATCGGCAGCAGGGTGGTGCGGTCCTCGTAGCGCAGCGGCAGGTGCAGCCACAGGTCCTGCAAGCTGCCAATGCCGCGCGCCTGCAGCTTGGCGGCCACCGACGCGCCCACGCCGGGCAGCACCGTCACCGGCGTTTCGCCGCTAGCTGCCAGTACCGGGGTGGACGCCCGCGTGCGCGCCATGCGTGGCGGTCAGTCGAGGATCATCACCGCATCGACCTCGAACGCCGCGCCCTTGGGCAGGCCCGATACCTCGATGGTGGAGCGGGCCGGGAACGGCGCCTGGAAATATTCCTGCATCACCGCGTTGACCTTGGCGAATTCGCCCAGGTCGGTCAGATACAGGCCCAGGCGCACGATCTTGTCGAACGAACCGCCGGCCTCCTCGGCCACCGCCTTGAGGTTGTCGAAGGCGCGGCGCGCCTGCACCGCGACGTCGCCGGCGACGATGTCGCCGGTGGCCGGGTCCAGCGGGATCTGGCCGGAGAAATACACGGTGTTGCCGGCACGCACGGCCTGCGAATACGGGCCAATCGCGGCCGGTGCCTTGGCGGTGTTGATGATCTGGCGGGACATGGAAAGCTCCGGTTGGGATAAAGGCGGAACATTGTACCGCCCACCTTCGCGTCGCCGGTTGCCATGACATACCGGGGAATGCCGCGGCTGGACAAAAATTCACCAGCGCTTGCGGAGGCACGCCGGGAAAGGGCCGCAGCGGGTTATCCACAAGTTGTCAGTGTGGCGTTGCACACCGGTTGTGGAGAAATCGAACCGTGCCACCGGGATACCAGCGGGTGCCGCCCGTCGGTCGGCACCGGCCCTGCGTGCGCATTGGACCATCCCGCCGCCCGACCCACGGTCGGGCGCCACTCCCATGGTGGTTATTGCCGGCGCACCGACTGCACCACCGACAGCCTTCGCAGCCGGCGCATCACCTCGGCCAGGTGGGTGCGGTCGCGCACCTGCAGGTTGAAGCACAGCACCGCGGCATTGAAATCGCGGTCCAGGTAGTCCACCCGCTCGATGTTGGAATGGCTCTGGGCGATGGCCGCGGCCAGCTGCGCCAGCACGCCGGTGCCATTCTCCACTTCCACGATCAGCGCGGTGTCGTAGTCGCCGACCACGCTGCTGTCCCAGCCGATCGGCACCCAGCGCTCGGGCGACTTGCGCAGCTCGGCCAGGTTCGGGCAGTCCATGCGGTGCACCACGATGCCCTTGCCGGCGGTGTGGTAGCCCATGATCTCGTCGCCGGGGATCGGCTGGCAGCAACCGGCGAAGCTGATCACGCCGCGCTCGCTGCCGTTGATCAGGATCTTCTCCTGCACGCGCCGGGTACCGCCGTCGGCGCGCGGCTCGCCATGCGCCATCAGCGCCTGCGCGGCCTGCGTGGGCATCCAATTGCCCAGCGCGACATCGGCCAGGAAGGCCTCCAGCCGCGGGTAGCGGTGCTCGGCGAGGAAGGCGTCCAGCCGACCCTTGGGCAGGCGTTCGATCGAGCTGTCCATCGCCTCCAGCGCACGGTCGAGCATGCGGTGGCCCAGTTGCACCGCGTCCTCGTGCTCGAGCTGCTTGAGCTGGTGGCGGATGGCGGTGCGCGCCTTGGAGCTGACCACGAACTCCAACCATTGCGGCTTGGGTGCGGCCGACTTGGCGGTGATGATCTCCACCGTCTGCCCGCTGGCCAGCCGGGTGCGCAGCGGCACCAGCTTCTTGTCCACGCGCGAAGCCACCGCGCGGTTGCCGACGTCGGTATGCACGGCATAGGCGAAGTCCAGCGCGGTGGAGTTGCGCGGCAGGGCGAGGATCTTGCCCTTGGGCGTGAACAGGTAGACCTCGTCGGGGAACAGGTCGACCTTGACATTGTCGAGGAACTCCAGCGACGAGCCGGCCGAGCGCTGCGAGTCGATCAGCTCGACGATCCACGCATGGGCGCGGCTCTGCGCGCTGTTCGGCGATTCGCCGCCGAACTTGTAGGTCCAGTGCGCGGCCACGCCACGCTCGGCGATCAGGTCCATCTCCTCGGTGCGGATCTGCACCTCGATCGGCGAGCCGTAGGGCCCGAACAGCACCGTGTGCAGCGACTGGTAGCCGTTGGCCTTGGGAATGGCGATGTAGTCGCGGAAGCGGCCGTCCAGCGGCTTGAACGCCGCGTGCACCGCGCCCAGCGCGTGGTAGCAGCTGGGCACCGAGCGCATCACCAGGCGGAAGCCGAACACGTCCATCACCTGGTCGAAGGTTTTGTTCTCCTCGTGCATCTTGGTGTAGATGCTCCAGGGCGTCTTGATGCGGCTGACCAGGCGGTGTTCCAGCCCCTCGCGCGCCAGCCGCTGCGACAGCTGCACCTCCACCTGCGCCATCGCCTCGCGGCGCACCACCGGCTGGCTGCGGATGTGCTTTTCGAGGATGGCGTGGCGCCACGGGTACAGTGCCTTGAAGCCGAGGTTCTGCAGCTCGGACTTGATCAGGCTCATGCCCAGGCGCTGGGCGATGGGCGCGTAGATGTCCAGCGTTTCCAGCGCGATGCGGCGCCGCGCCTCGGCGCTCTGCGCGCCCAGCGTGCGCATGTTGTGCAGGCGGTCGGCGAGCTTGATCATGATCACCCGCAGGTCGCGCGACATCGCCAGCAGCATCTTGCGGAAGCTCTCGGCCGCCGCTTCCTGGCGGTCGCGGAACTTGAGCTTGTCCAGCTTGGTGACGCCATCGACCAGCTCGGCCACGGTCTCGCCGAATTCCCCGGCCAGTTCCTCGCGGGTGAGCGGGGTGTCCTCGATGGTGTCATGCAGGATCGCCGCGACCAGCGCCTCCACGTCCAGCCCGAGTTCGGCGAGGATGCCGGCCACCGCGACCGGATGGGTGATGTAGGGCTCGCCGGACTTGCGGGTCTGTCCGGCGTGCGCCGATGCCCCCACTTCCCAGGCACGACGCAGCATCGGCAGCTGCTCGGCGGGCAGGTAGCTGGCTGCGCGTTCGAGTTGGAGTACGTAATCCGGCACCGTGCCACCCGCGGGCACGGCGACCTGGGCAGTGGGGCCTGGGTTCATGCCCGGAAGACTATGCCAGCGCGGAGAACACGGCAATTGCCCGCGCCTTGGCCGCCACCGCCCGTAAATGCAAACAGCCCGCACGGGGCGGGCTGTTCGCTGCGAAGCCGATGACCGGGTGGATCAGTCGTCGTTCTTCGACATGTCCTCGTCGGCGACCACTTCGGCCGCGGCCCACTCCAGCGCCTCGCGCTCGATGCGCTCGCGCTCGGCCTTCTCGACTTCCTCGATCAGCTCGTTGTCGATCCTGCGGGCGGCGATCTCGCGCAGCGCCAGCACGGTCGGCTTGTCGTCGGTCTCGCTGTTGTCGAGGGTGGCCTGCACGCCATTGGCCAACTGGCGCGCACGCTTGGAGGCCATGATGACCAGTTCGAAGCGGTTGTTGACCACTTCCAGACAATCTTCGACCGTGATACGGGCCATTGAACGGACTCCCGACGGCGGTGGCCGTCATGCATTGGGGTGGGGAAAGGCGGGGGAGGATACGGCATGCCGCCTGAGCACGCAAGTTCGTGCCGGCAACATCACTTTCAAATCAGCGACTTGCGCAATTCCACCGGACTTATTGCAGCTGCCGGCGCCCCTGGGTCCGGACGGACTCAGGCCAGCAACGAGCGGATCAGGCCATCGTGGCGCAGTTGCTGCTGCGCCCGGCGCAGGCGGCTGGCGGTGAAGATGGCGCACATTTCATCGACCGCGGTGTCGAACACCTCGTTGACGATGACGAAATCGAATTCGTCGTAATGCAGCATTTCCTCGCGCGCGGCGGCCAGGCGCTGGGCCATCACCGCCTCGCTGTCCTGCCCGCGCTTGCGCATGCGCTCGTCCAGCGCCTGCTTGGACGGCGGCAGGATGAACACGCTGACCGCATCGGGCACCTTGGCCCGTACCTGGCGCGCGCCCTGCCAGTCGATTTCCAGCAGCACGTCCTTGCCGGCGGCCAGCTGCGGCTCCACCGACTGCCGCGCGGTGCCCTTCCAGTCGCCATGCACCAGCGCATGCTCGAAGAAATCGCCGGCGGCGATCATCTCCTCGAACGCCGCGGCGCTGACGAAGTGGTAGTGCTTGCCGTTCACCTCGCCCGGGCGCATCGCCCGCGAGGTGAAGGAAATCGACAGCGCGACCTGCGGGTCGCGCGCCAGCGTGGCGTTGACGATGCTGCTCTTGCCGGCGCCGGAGGGGGCCGCGACGATGTAGAGGGTGCCACGCATCGCTCGGTTCTCCGGGTCGATGAAAGTCGGGCGGCGCACGATAACCAGCCGCGGGCGCCGCTGCAAATGCCGCGGACGGGCGCGGTCATTCCAGGTTCTGCACCTGCTCGCGGATCTGGTCGATCAGCACCTTCAGCTCCACCGCGGCGTTGGAGGTGCGGCTGTCCACCGACTTGGAGCCGAGGGTGTTGGCCTCGCGGTTGAACTCCTGCAGCAGGAAGTCCAGCCGGCGGCCGACCGGCTCGCGCTGGCGCAATACGCGGCGGATCTCGCCGATATGGCTGCCAAGCCGGTCCAGCTCCTCGTCCACGTCGAGCTTCTGCAGCCACATCACCAGTTCCTGCTCGGCGCGGCCGGGATCGACCGGGTGCGGCAGGTCGGCCAGGCGCGCGGCCAGCTTGGCGCGCTGGCCCTCGCGGATGGCCGGGATCAGCGTGCGCACCTCGGCGGCGATGCGCTCGACTGCATCCACCCGCTCGGCGATCGCCGCGGCCAGCGTGTTGCCCTCGCGCTCGCGCGCGGCGACGAAACCGTGGATCACCTCGTCCAGCAGCACCAACGCCTCGGCATGCAGGGCCGCCGTATCGGCCGCCTCGCCGCGCAGCACGCCCGGGTACTGCAGCAGGTCGGTGAAGTTGATGCGCATGTCGGGGAAGCGCGAATGCAGCCGCCGCGCGAGGTCGCCCAACTGCTCGACCAGCGCTTCGTCGACCGCCAGCGAAGACGCCGCTTCCGGCGCACGCAGGCGCATGACCAGGTCCAGCTTGCCGCGGCTGATGCGCCCGGCCACGCGTTCGCGCAGTTGCGGCTCCAGCGCGCGCAGTTCCTCCGGCAGGCGCACCCCTACTTCGAGGAAACGGTGGTTGACCGAGCGCAGCTCGCAGCCGAGGGTGCCCCAGGGCGTGGTGCGTTCGCCGCCGGCATAGGCGGTCATGCTTCGGATCATGCGGGTTTCCGGTGCGTGGCAAAGAGGGCAAATGGTACCCTAGCGCCCCTTCCAGATCGGCACCGGCGCAGCGTGCGGCTCATTGCCGCGTGGCTTCGCCCGTACCCTCATCCGCCCCTTCGGGGCACCTTCTCCCGAGGGGAGAAGGGACCCCCAGCAACCCGGACTTTCCATGACCTTTTCCCGCCCCAGCGGCCGCCAGGCCGACCAGCTGCGCAGCGTCACCCTCGAACGCGCCTTCACCCGCCATGCCGAAGGCTCGGTGCTGGTGAGCTTCGGCCACACCCGCGTGCTGTGCACCGCCAGCATCGAGAACCGGGTGCCGGCGTTCCTGCGCGGCAAGGGCGAAGGCTGGGTGACCGCCGAATACGGCATGCTGCCGCGCTCCACCCATACCCGCAGCGACCGCGAGGCCGCGCGCGGCAAGCAGGGCGGACGCACGCTGGAGATCCAGCGCCTGATCGGCCGCACCCTGCGCGCCTGCATCGACCGCAACGCGCTGGGCGAGCGCACCATCACCCTCGACTGCGACGTGTTGCAGGCCGATGGCGGCACCCGCACCGCCGCGATCACCGGCGCCTACGTGGCGCTGGTGGACGCCGTGAACCTGCTGCTCAAGCGCGGCGAGATCAAGCGCAACCCGATCTTCGGCGCGGTCGCGGCGGTGTCGGTCGGCGTCTACAAGGGCGTGCCGGTGCTGGACCTGGACTACGCCGAGGACAGCGACTGCGACACCGACATGAACGTGGTGATGAACGATGGCGGCGGCTTCATCGAGCTGCAGGGCACCGCCGAGGGCCACGCCTTCCGCCGCGACGAGCTCGACGCGCTGCTGGCACTGGCCGAAAAGGGCATCGGCGAGCTGTTCGCCGCCCAGCAGCAGGCGCTGTCGGCATGAAGCTGGTGCTGGCCAGCGGCAACGCCGGCAAGTTGAAGGAACTGCAGGCGATGCTGGCCGGCCTGCCGCTGCAGATCGTGCCGCAGCGCGAGCTGGGCGTGGGCGACGTGGCGGAAACCGGGCTGACCTTCGTCGAGAACGCGCTGATCAAGGCCCGCCACGCCTGCGAGGCCACCGGCCTGCCGGCGCTGGCCGACGACTCCGGCCTGATCGTCGATGCGCTCGACGGCGCGCCCGGCCTGTACAGCGCGCGCTATGCCGGCAGCCCCACCGACGATGCGGCCAACAACGCCAAGTTGCTCGACGCGCTGCGCGAGATGCCGGCCGAGCGCCGCAGTGCCCGCTTCCACGCGGTGATCGTGCTGCTGCGCCACGCCAGCGACCCGCAACCGCTGATCTGCGAAGGCAGCTGGGAAGGCCGCATCATCGACACCCCGCGCGGCCACCACGGCTTCGGCTACAACCCGGTGTTCCTGGACGAGGAACTGGGCCTGACCGCCGCCGAGATGACGCCGGAACAGAAGAACGGCCGCAGCCACCGCGCCAAGGCGCTGCAGTTGCTGTTGCAGCAACTGTCCAGCCAACTGGTGCGCTGAACCCGGCCATGACCGCGCATTCCCACGCCCACGGCGACGCCTGCGGTTGTCCCGGCCCGACGGACCACGCCCCACCGCTGCAACTGGTGCCGCCGCCGCTGGCGCTGTACGTGCACCTGCCGTGGTGCGTGCGCAAGTGCCCGTACTGCGACTTCAACTCGCATGCGGCCAAGGGCGCGCTGCCGTTCGACGCCTATGTCGATGCACTGATCCGCGACCTCGACCAGGACCTGCCGCTGGTCTGGGGCCGGGTGGTGAACAGCGTGTTCTTCGGCGGCGGCACCCCCAGCCTGTTCCCGCCCGAAGCCATCGACCGTTTCCTGCAACAGGCCAGCGCGCGGCTGCGCTTCGCACCAAACCTGGAAGTGACGCTGGAGACCAACCCCGGCACCGCCGAGCATGGCCGCTTCGACCGCTACCGCGCCGCCGGCGTGAACCGCATCAGCTTCGGCATCCAGACCTTCGACGACGCCGCGCTGCAGCGGCTGGGCCGCATCCACGACAGCGCCGAGGCCGAGCGCGCGGTGAAGCTGGCGCAGGATGCCGGCTACGACAACTTCAACATCGACCTGATGTACGCGCTGCCGCAGCAGACGCTGGCGCAGGCCGAGCACGACCTCGAACGCGCCTTCGCGCTGGCTCCCACCCACATCTCGCACTACCAGCTGACGCTGGAGCCGAACACGGTGTTCTTCGCGCGGCCACCGCAGGGCATCCCCGACGAGGACGGCGCCTGGGACATCCAGGAACACTGCCAAGCCCTGCTCGCCGCGGCCGGCTATGGCCAGTACGAGGTCAGCGCCTATGCCCGGCAGGGCCGGCAATGCGCGCACAACCTGAACTACTGGCGCTTCGGCGACTACCTCGGCATCGGTGCCGGCGCGCACGGCAAGATCAGCTCCGGGGCCGAGCAACACGTGCTGCGGCGCTGGAAACACAAGCACCCGCAGACCTTCATGGACACTGCCGGCACCGCAGCCAGCATCGGTGGCGACGACGTGATCGACGCCGCGCGCCTGCCGTTCGAGTACATGCTCAACCTGCTGCGCCTGCACGAGGGCTTCGGCCTGCGCGACTTCGAATCGCGCACCGGGCTGGCGCGCGGCGTGCTGCAACCGGCGCTGGCCACCGCCGTCGAGCGCGGCTGGCTGCTGGTCGAAGGCGGGCGCGTCACGCCCACCGAGCTGGGGCGGCGCTTCACCAACGACGTGATCGAGCTGTTCCTGCCCTGACCCGCGCAACTGGCACCACCCTTCCCGAAATGATAGAAATCGCCCCATCAGGGGACGCGGACGTACAACGGATGTCAGGCACTGCAGCAACTTCGTCCAACCAGGCGCTGGCCTGCATCGCCGCCGCGCCGGTCCCGCCCCGCGTGCGCCAGCTGCTCGAAGCCATCCACGGCGTCGCCGCGCAGGTGCTGGCCCCGCACCTGCAGCTGACCACCGTCCAGCTCGAGCGCGAGCTGTTCAGCCAGGCCGAGAAGGCGCGCAACAGCCAGATCCAGTCCGATATCTACGCCCAGATCCGGCAGTTGGGCGTGCATGCCACGCAGTTCCCCGTCTGGTTCCTCGATGCGCTGGCCACGGCGATCGCCGGCCTGCGCGAACCGGTTGCCGCCGCCCGGGTGCCCACCCCGGCGCGAACGATGACGCTGGTGAACGACACCGATATCGACCGTGACATCGTCCTGCACGAGATGGCGCGGCGCGAAAGCCTGCGCGCGCAATCGCACCTGCAACTGCTCGGCCAGCGCTTCGGCGTGCTGGCCGCGCAACCGGCGTTCGATGTCGAACGGCTGCCGGTGGGGCCCTATGGGCTGTGCCGGATCCTGCGCGAATGCGGCGAACGGCTGGAGCTGGACACCTTCGCGCAGTTGCAGCTGTACCACGTGTTCGAGCGGCAGGTGCTGGACCTGCTGGTCGAGCTGCTGGACCGGCTGAACATCCTGCTGGCACGCGAGGGCGTGCTGCCGGGGCTGGTCTACATCCCCTACCTGCCGCGCCCCTCCGCACCTCGCCGCGGCGGCGTCGGCACCGCGCCCGGTGGCGACGCACCGGCGGCGACGCAGCGGCCGCTGACCCAGTGGCAGGGCCAGGCGCCGGCCATGTCGTGGTCGGCCGCCGCGCTGGCCGCGGATGTCGTCCCCGGCGGCGACGCTCCGCCGGCAGCCGTGGCCGGGCCGGTTGCCGACACCGGCATGGCCGCCGTGCACGAACTGCTCAACAGCGCGCGGCAACTGCTGGCCCGGAACCTGCAGGCCGGCGGCGCCGCGACCGGTGGCGCCACCGCCGGCGACCTCGGCGAGATGATGGCGGCGCTGGGCAACCTCGCCAGCCAGGCCGCGGCGGCCGGCGGCGTGCCCACGGCCGGCCCGCGTGCCACCGGCACGGCATCCCCCGCTGCGCCGGCGGCTCCCGCGGCCCCCACCCATCCCGTGCCCAGCGAGGCGGTGGCGAGCGTACTCGGGCGCCTGCAATCGCAGGCCCCGGTACCCGGTACCCGGCGCAGCTTCGGCGACATCCACGCCGCGCTGCTGTCGCAGGTCCGCGCCGAACACGGCGAGGGCGCGGTGCTGTCGCCGCGCGACGGCAACACCCTGGACCTGCTCGGCCTGCTCTACACCCAGATCCAGCACGAAGTCCGCAGCACCGGCCCGGCGGCGGACCTGCTCACCCGCCTGCAGGTTCCGCTGGCGCGCGCCGCGCTCGGCGACGAGGCCTTCTTCGTCCGCGAACAGCACCCGGCGCGCGAGCTGCTCAACACCGTGGCCGAAGCCGGCGCCGTCTGGCTCGGCGAGGATGACGACGACCCGGTACTGCTGCAGAAACTGGACGAGGTGGTCGAGCAGGTCGTCAACGACTACCAGGGCGACGAGGCGGTCTTCGCCGAGGCCAACCAGAAGGTGCAGACCCACCTGCACTCGGCCGCGCGCAAGGCCGAGCTGGCCGAGCGCCGCCAGATCGAGGCCGCGCGCGGCAAGGAACGGCTGGAAGCGGCCAAGCAACTGGCCGGCCGCACCATCGGCCAGCTGTGCCAGAGCGCGGAACCGCCCAAGTTCGTGCAGACCCTGCTGCAGGAAGCCTGGAGCGACGTGCTGACCCTGACCCTGCTGCGCCGCGGCGAGGATTCCGAGGAATGGCAGCAACAGCAGCAGGCCACCCGGCGCATCGGCGAGATCACCGCCAACCCGGCCGGCGAGGCCGACGCCGCGCTGGGCGAGCAGATCGAGGAATCGCTGCTGCAGGTCGGCTACCACCAGGACGAGGCCAGCGCGATCGCCCGGCGCCTGTCCGCGCCCGGCGGCGAGGACGCCATCACCTCCAAGACCGAGCTGGCCAGCAAGCTGAAGGCGCGTGCCCGGCTCGGCGCCGGCGACAGCAAGGGCGGCGCCGGCGAGGACAGGGAGCGGCCGGTCGCCGCGCGCACCGCGGACGAGGAAGCCCGCTACCGGCAACTGCGCATGCTGCCGTTCGGCACCTGGTTCGAATTCGTCACCAACCAGCAGGGCGACAGCCGCCGCCTGCGCCTGTCCTGGTACAGCCTGATCACCGACCACGCCCTGTTCGTCAACGCACGCGGGCAGAAGGTGGCCGAGCACACCCTGGACGCGCTGGCACGGCTGATGGCGCACGGCCAGCTGCGCATCGTCACCGAAGACCGCGCACGCTTGATCGACCGTGCCTGGCAGGCCACCCTGCGCGCCCTGCGCTCGCTCACCCGTGGCGCCACCCCGGAGCCGGCCGCATGATTACCGAAACCCGGCGCGCCCCGCGCCTGCAGGTCCCCGCACTGGTGCCGGTCACCGACCAGATGACCGGCACCGGCATCGGCCGGCTCGGCAACATTTCCGAAACCGGCATGTTGCTGATCGCCTCCGAACCGCTGGTGGAGGACGCGCTCTACCAGTTGCGCTTCCCCATCACCGACGACCGCGGCGGCGAGCTGTCGATCGACGTCGGCGCCCACCTGCTGTGGCACGAAGCCACGCGCGCACCCGGCCATGCGTGGGCCGGCTTCCGCTTCATCGCCCTGGAGAAGAGCCAGCGCGAGCAGCTGCGGCAATGGATAGAAGCCCAGCTCCCAGCGGCCTGAGTGCCGGAAACGGCACAGCGGCCGCTGCCTGATTGCGGCAAAATCGTGGCTTCGCCTTCCTTCACCCGAGCGAGCCCCACGATGAACCCGCAAGATCCCGGCGCCCTGTATCCCGACCATCTGGGCGTGCTCGCCCGCCGCGCGGACGAAGCCCTGGCCCGTGGCGGCTTCGACCACCTCGTCGTCCCCAGCGGCCGCCTGCACTACCAGGTGTTCGACGACCGCGACTACCCGTACGCGGTCAACCCGCAGTTCAAGAGCTGGCTGCCGCTGACCCGCCTGCCCGACAGCTGGCTGGTGTACACGCCGGGCAAGCGCCCGCAGCTGGTCTACCACCAACCGCACGACTACTGGCACGTGGTGCCGGCCGCACCCGGCGGCTGGTGGGTGGAGCATTTCGACATCCACGTCATCCGCACCCCGGAACAGGCGCTGGCGCTGCTGCCGAAGGACCCGGCGCGCTGCGCCATCCTCGGCGAGCCGCAGAGCGCGCTGGGTGCGGCTTCCGACAGGCAATTCGTGCCCAACAACCCGCAGCCGGTACTCGATTACCTCGACTACCACCGCGCGTTCAAGACGCCCTACGAGATCGCGCTGATGCGCCAGGCGCAGGCGCACGCGGTACGCGGCCACCGCGCCGCCGAGGCCGCGTTCCGCGCCGGCGCCAGCGAGTTCGCCATCCACATGGCCTATTGCAGCGCGGTCGGGCAGGACGCCAACGAGCTGCCCTACGGCAACATCATCGCCCTCAACGAACACGCCGCGGTGCTGCACTACACCGATCTTGGCCAGCGCACGCCGCAGCCGCTGCGCAGCTTCCTGATCGATGCCGGCGCCTCGGCCCACGGCTACGCCAGCGACATCACCCGCACCTACGCCGCGGCCGGCCACGACGAGTTCCAGGCGCTGATCGACGCGGTCGATGCCGCGCAGCAGAAGATGTGCGCGGCGGTGCGCGCCGGCTTCGACTACAAGCAGCTGCACGTCGATGCACACCTGGCGCTGATGGGCATCCTGAGGGACTTCGGCGTCATCACCGTATCGCCGGAAGCGGCGCTGGCCAGCGGCGTCAGCGCGGCGTTCTTCCCGCACGGCATCGGCCACCTGATCGGCGCGCAGGTGCACGACGTGGCCGGCTTCGCCGCCAGCGACCGCGGCGGCCGCATCGAGCGCCCGGCCGGCCATCCCTACCTGCGCATGACCCGCGTGCTGGAACCGGGCATGGTGGTGACCGTCGAGCCGGGCGTGTACTTCATCGACATGCTGCTGGACGAGGTGAAGAAGGCCGGCAACGCCGCCAGCGTCAACTGGGAGCGCGTGGACTTCTTCCGCCCCTACGGCGGCATCCGCATCGAGGACGAGGTGCTGTGCACTGGCGGCGACGCCGACAACCTCACCCGCCCGGTGTTCGCGGCGCAGGCGTGAGCGCAGCGCCCGACGAACGCCGGCAACTGCGCCAGGCGGTGCAACGGCAACCGGCCGATTTCATCGCCTGGGTGATGCTGGCCGATGCCGAGCTGGGCGCCGGCGACGTGGCCGCCGGCGAAACGGCCGCGCAACGCGCGTTGCAGCTGCGCGCCGACCACCCCGAGGCGCTGGCACGGCTCGGGCGCGCCCGCTGGATGCAGGGCCGCCACGACGAGGCCGCCAGCCTGTTGCAGCACGCCTCCATGCAGGCACCGCAGCATCCGGGCATCGCGCTGTGGCTGGGCCATGCGCTGGAAGACGCCGGGCAACCGGAAGCCGCCGCCGATGCCTACCGCCGCGCCCACGCGTTGCTGCCCGGCGAGGCCTACATCGCCGCGCAACGCCTGAACTGGCAGCGGCGGCTGTGCGACTGGCGCGGACTGGACGCGCTGTCGCGGCAGGTGCGCGATGCCGTCGCCCAGGGCAACCCCGCGGTGGAACCGTTCGCCTTCCTCAGCGAGGACGCTGGCGCCGCCGAGCAACTGGCCTGCGCCCGCCAGCGCGCGCAGGCGGTCGCCGGCTCGTTGCGGCCACTGCCGCCGGCACCGGTGCGCCTGTCCGGCCCGCTGCGCGTCGGCTTCCTGTCCAACGGTTTCGGCGCGCACCCCACCGGCCTGCTGACGGTGGCGCTGTTCGAGCAGCTGCGCATGCAGCCGGCACTGCAGGTGCACCTGTTCGCGCTGAACCGCGAAGACGGCAGCGCCATCCGCCGGCGCCTGCAGGCCGCCGCGCACACGCTGCACGACGTGGCCGGGCAGCCCCACGCCACCATCGCCGGGCACATCCGCGCGGCCGGCATCGACATCCTGTTCGACCTGCGCGGCTGGGGCGGCGGCGGTGCGCCCGAAGTGCTGGCGCTGCGTCCGGCGCCGGTGCAGGTCAACTGGCTGGCCTATCCCGGCACTTCCGGCGCGCCGTGGATCGACCACGTGCTGGCCGACGCTTTCGTGCTGCCGCCAGCGCTGGAACCGGCCTTCAGCGAAAACGTGCTGCGGCTGCCGCGTGCATTCCAGCCTTCGGACAACACCCGCATCGTCGGGGAGCCGCCGGCACGCGGCGACTGCGGCCTGCCCGAGCGCGGCGAGGACGGCAGCGGCATCGTGTTCTGCTGCTTCAACAACAGCTACAAGCTCAACCCGCGCAGCGTCGGCCGCCTGCTGCGGGTGCTGCGCGGCGTGCCCGGCAGCGTGCTGTGGCTGTTATCAGGCCCAGGCCGTGCCGACGAGCGGCTGCGCGAGGTCGCCCGCCAGCAAGGCGTGGAACCGGCGCGGCTGGTGTTCATGCCAAAGCTGCCGCATCCGCGCTACCTGGCGCGCTACCGCCACGCCGACCTGTTCCTCGACACCCATCCCTACAACGCCCACACCACCGCATCCGATGCGCTGTGGGCCGGCTGCCCGGTGCTGACCGCGCCCGGCGCGACCTTCGCCTCGCGCGTGGCCGGCAGCCTCAACCACCATCTGGGGCTGGACGAAATGAACGTGGCCGACGACGACGCTTTCGTCGCCACCGCCATCGCGCTGGGCAACGACCCGGCCGCGCTGCGCGGCCTGCGCCAGCGGCTGGCCGTGGCGCGCCGCGACAGCGGCCTGTTCGACATGGCCGGCTTCGCGAGGGACTTCGCCGTGTTGCTGCAAAGCCTGCACCCGTAGATGCGGGGCTTGCCCCGCATGTGGCTTTCCCGGCAATGCCCTGTGCGGGGCAAGCCCCGCACCTACGAGGGCGGCTCAGCGCACCCGCTTCACCCGCTGCCGGTGCGCGCCCACGTTGTCGCCGTCGATGCGCCGCCGCTGGGTGCCCTTCACCTCGCCGACCTTGGTGTCCGCGCCGGTCACCGGCCTGGCCTCGATGTCGGTTTCGCGCTCGAAGGCATGCGACTTGTCGGTATTGCGGTAATACCGGTACAGCGCCCAGTACAGCGCCGTCGCGCCGGCCGGGCCTGCGGCCAGCAACCAGAGTCCGCTGTCTTCGCTCATGTCGTGGCTACCAGGAATGCGATTGCGAGGGCTTCGATGAAGGTGCCGGCGGTGAGCGCGGCCAGCAGCAGCTTCCACTGCTGCACCGGCACGCTGCCCATCGTCTCGCCGGTGCGGCCGTTCACCGCGATGTAGTGCAGCAGGCCGCCGTTGCGGCCCCGCTGGTGGTAGGAATACAGCCACACCGGCAGGTACATCGACACCCAGCGGGTGCCGTGCACTTCCAGCCGCTCCTGTTCCCAGCGCACGCCGCGGCCGTAGCGGCGCACCGAGCCTTCGACCTGCGAGCGGGCGATGGACAGCAACTGGTCCTCCAGGCGCGGGCGCAGGTGCTCGACGTCGCGGTCGCGCTTTTCCGACGTGAAGCCGACCAGGTACGAGGCATTCCACTTCACCGCGTTCTTGGTGTCGAACGGCAGGATGGTGTTGATGATGTTGTTGGTGTTGGCGTTCACGTCGAGGTTGCCGCGCTCGCCGGAAGATTCCAGCGGCAGGTCGTCGACGGTGAAGTCCACGTGCCGTTCCACGCGATAGACGTCGGCGTCGTAATAGGTCCGCTTCTTGTCGCCCGTGCCCACGGTGTAGCTGCGCGTCTGGATCTCGCCCTGCCCGGCGACGTCGGCGCTGGCGTTGCTATCGACGATCATGTACGGCAGGTACACGCCGACCACGTTCTCCGGCGTGAACTGCTCCTTGAACGCCTTGAGCGCGAACATGCGGCGCTTGTCCACGAACTGGCGGATGCGCGCGACCGCATCGTCCTTCCTGATGTGGAACGGCAGCACCGCGTCGGGCACCGCGCCATTGGCGATCTGCTCGTTGACGCCGAACACGTGGCGGCACCAGTGGCAGCGCGCGGTCATCGCGTTCTCGGTGTTGACCGCCACTTCCGCGCCGCAGCCGCCGCACTTGAAGGTCATCAGGCTGGCGGCGTCGGCGGCGATGTCCTGCGCGCCGGAGGCGACCACCGTGCCCGTCAGCTGGTCGATGCCTTCGCCGAAACCGAACGCTTCCTCGACCCGCTCGCCATGCCATTCGTGGCGGCAATACAGGCAGACCAGCACGTCGCTGCCGGGCTTCTGGCGGATCTCGGTGGCGCCGCATTTCGGGCAGCGGTTGAGGCCGTCCTTCAGCTCGGTGGCGGAGGTGTCGATGGCGACCGGATCGGGCGCGTCGATCTCGTCGCGGATCGCCTTCGGCAGCTTCGCGGTATCCAGCGGGAAGCTGCCGGGCAGCGGCGGCACTTCCTGCGGCGACCCCGGTCCGGCCGGCGCGGCCGTCGGCAAGGGCGGCGGCGCGGCGGAGGACGGCAGCGGCGGCGGGGTGGTTCCGGGATCTGGCATGTTCGCGGCGCGTCCTGCGGGTTACAGGCCCAGCGCCTTGGCCTTGAGCGCGTCGTAGTCGCCCTGCGTGATCAGGCCGAGGTCGAGCATCTCCTTGGCCTTCTTCAGCCGCGCGACCGGGTCGTCCGCCGCCGGCGCAGCCGGCGCCACCGGCTGCTGCAGGCCACCGATGCCGCCCATCATGCCCGAAGCCATGCCGATGCCCATCAGGCCCGCCGCGCCGCCATTCTCGCCGGCCGATTGGATGCCCTGGGCGACGCTGGCCTGCAGGTTGGAATTGCCGCGCGCGCCGGACAGCGCATCGGCGCGCTGCACGGTCTTGAGCAGTTCGCGGGTGTTGGCGTCGTACTCGATGGAGACGATGGCGGTCTTGACGATGGCCAGGCCGCGCTCGGTCTTCCACTGGTAGGCGTTTTCCACCGCCGCGGACAGGCTCTGCGCGAAGCCCACCGAATCCTGCTGCAGGCGGGCGATGCGGTTGCCCTTGGCCGGGTCGTTCGAGTACAGGCTGAACGCCGGCGCCAGCGAGCCGACCACTTCGTTGAACAACTGGCTGGCCGCGGCGTTGTCCAGGTCGGTGAAGTCGAACACCTTGCCCGGCTGCAGGTAGGCCGCCGGCACGAAGTTCTTCACGAACAGGATCGGGTCGACGATCTTCAGCGTGTACGAGCCGCGCGTCACCGCGCCGACCTGGGTGTTGAGGAAGGCATCGTCCCAGTAGATTTCCGACTGCGTGCCGAAGCGGTTGTCGGGCAGTTCCTTCAGCGAGACGAAGAACGCGGCCTGCTGCGCACCGGGCTGGCCGCCGAACTTGAAGCGCTCCCAGCTCTGCTTGATCAGCGACGAAACGAGGCCGTCGCCGGCGAAGATCGAGGCCGAGTTGACGTCGTCCGAACGCCATTCATAGGCGCCCGGCTCGGCGGCGAAGCCGGTGACCGCGCCGTCTTGGAACAGCAGCAGGCCGTAGCCCTCGGGCACGACGATCCGCGAACCGTTGCTGATGATGTTCGACGAGCCGAGCGTGTTGGCACCGCGCCCGGCATTGCTGCCGCGCGGCACCGCGGCGAACAGCGCCGCCGTGGCCGGCAGGCCGTCCGGCACCGTGAGGAAGTCCTTCCACTGGTCGGCAAGCGCTCCGCTGATCGCACCCTTTGCTGCCTGAACAAGCCCCATGACACCACTCCTTGTTTCGTTGCCGGGCACCACGCCCGGCGCGTCCGCAAAACTACATGAAAACCGCTGGCCGAGACATCGCCCCGTTCAACCCGCTTCGCCGCCGGCCTCGGCGATGGCCTGCTCGACCTGCCGCGCATCGACCGGGCCGACGAACTGCCGGGCCACCTTGCCGTCCGGCGCGATCAGCCAGGTCATCGGCAACCCGCGCGGGGTGGCGAAGTCCTGCGGCGGGTCGTAGGGGTCGAGGATGGCGATCGGGTAGGCGACCGGGTGCTTGTCGAGGAAGGCCTGCATGTCCGCCGGCTCGATGTCCTCGTAGGCCAGGCCGACCACGTCGATGTTGCCGCGCATGGCGTGCAGCGCCGACAACTCCGGCATCTCCTGCAGGCACGGGCCGCACCAGGTGGCCCAGAAGTTGACCAGCACCCATTGCCCGCGGTGGTCGGCCAGGTCGTAGGACTTGCCGTCCACTGTCTGCACCTGCAAGCGCGGCATTTCCGCGGTGTGCTCCACCGCCCCGGCGCTGGCCGGCTGGGTGGCCGGCGACGGCGCATCGACTTCGGGTGCGACGGTTTCGGGCTGCGGCTTGCAGGCCGCCAATGCCAGCGCCAGCAGCGCCAGGCAGGGCAATCGGGGGGTCATCGGCTTTCTCCGGCATGGGTGTAGATATCGTCCACGTTGCGCTTGAGCTGCGCGCGCAATGGCACGCGCAGTTCGTCCAGCGCCGCGCAGGCGGCCTGGCCCAACGCATCCTCGCGGAACGGCAGATACTCCTCCGCCACCGGGATGCGCAGCTGCGCACTTTCGTACAGCTCGTGCAGGGTGATGCCGCCCAGGTCGCGCGCCAGCAGCCATTGCCCGCGCTCGTCGCGGCGCAGCAGGCCGATGCCTTCCATCTGCTCCAGCATCTGCTGCAGCAGCGAGTCGGTGAGCATCGGCTCCAGCGTCAGCAGTTCTTCCTCGTCCAGCCCTTGTCCGCTCCGGCGCGCCTCGCGGAAACGGCCGAGCAGGCGCAGCAGCGCATACAGCTCACAGCCCTGCGGCAGGCGCAACGCCAGCGGCTGGTAGCGGAACGCGGCGACGGAGGAAGCCAGCGAGGCGCCGAGCAGCACCGACACCCAGCCCAGATAGATCCACAGCAGCAGGATCGGCACGAACGCCACGGTGCCGTAGAGCTTCTGGTAGGCCTGGAAACTGCCCAGGTACAGGCCCATGCCCCACTTCACCAGTTCCAGCATCACCACCGCCAGCAGCGCGCCGGGCACGGCATGGCGCCACTTCACCGTGTGGTGCGGCACCACCCGGTAGACCAGCATCACGCAGGCGAACTCGATCAGCACCGGCGCCAGCCGCAGCGACAGGTCGGCCAGCCAGCGCCCCTCGGCGGTGCCGAACAGCGGCAGCGCGAACACCTTGGCCGACACCGCCAGCGACGCGGCGGCAAGCATCGCGCCCAGCGTCAGCACGGTCCAGTAGACCAGGAAGCGGGTCAGCCGCGGCCGCGCCGAGGCGACCCGCCAGACCCGGTTGAAGATCTGCTCGACGCTGTTGAGGGTGATCAGCAGCGAGGCCACCAGCGCGATGAAGCCGGCCGCGGTGAGCTGGCCGACGCTGGCCGAGAACTGGCGCAGGTAGCCTTCGGCCGCGCGCGCCGCCGATGGCACGAAGTTGGAGAACACGTAGTCGCTGAGCGCCTCGCTCCAACGGTCGAACATCGGGAACGCCGACAGCACGCCGAACACCACGATGGCCAGCGGCACCAGTGCGAACACGGTGGTGTAGGCCAGCGCGCCGGCCGCCTCGAACAGGCGGTCGTCGAGGAAACGGCACCACAGGAACCGGGCGAAACTGGCCCGGCGGCCCCGGTCACGGATGCGTTCCATCCACAGATTGAGCGAATCCAGAGGCTGCATGCGGCAAGGGTACCCGATGCAAAGCGCGGCCCGCATCGCCGATACTGCCGCCTCCCGTGTGACGTGTGGATGGTGCGATGGCGGAAATCCTGGTGCTGTACTACAGCCGTGGCGGCTCGGTGGCGCGGCTGGCGCGGCAGATCGCCCGCGGCATCGGCGAGGTGTCGGGCATGAGCGCGCGGCTGCGCACGGTGCCGCCGGTGGCCGCCGTCACCCAGTCCAGCGCACCGCCGGTGCCGGAAGACGGCGCGCCCTACGTCGAGGCGACCGACCTGGCCGAGTGCGACGGCATCGTGCTCGGCAGCCCGACCCGTTTCGGCAACATGGCCGCACCGGTCAAGCATTTCCTCGACGGGCTCGGCGCCGAATGGGTCAACGGCACCCTGGCCGGCAAGCCGGCGGCGGTGTTCACCTCCACCGCGTCGATGCACGGCGGGCAGGAATCCACCCTGCTATCGATGCACCTGCCGCTGCTGCACCACGGCTGCCTGATCGTCGGCATCCCCTTCACTGAACCGGCGCTCAGCCACACCACCGGCGGCGGCACGCCCTATGGCGCCAGCCACGTGGCCGGCGCGCAGGACGATCCGCAGCCCAGCGACGACGAGGCGCAGCTGGCGCGCGTGCTGGGCCGGCGCGTGGCCGACGTCGCGCGGAGGCTGGCGCGATGAACGCACGACGCACGACCCTGCTGCTGGCCTTGATCGCGCTGGCCGCGCTGTACACGTACTGGTTCCTGCACGACAAGCACTGGCTGGCCACGCAGCTGGTGTTCACCGCACCGCCGCTGCTGCTGGCCATCGGCCTGCGGCTGGGCTGGCGGCGCGCGCCGTTCTGGTCGGGGGTGCTGGCGCTGTTCTGGTTCAGCCACGGCGTGATGAGCGCCTGGACGCACCGCGAAACCGCCTTGCTGGCGTGGGTGGAGATCGTGCTGGCGCTGCTGGTCGTCGCGCTTGCCAGCCTGCCCGGCCTGCGCGCGCGGTTCGGCAAGCGCAAATCCTGACCATGCCTGTAGGTCGGGGCTACGCCCCCGATGCCTTGATGCCGGGAACCGTCGGGGGCGTAGCCCCGACCTACGGACTGAGCTTCACCGTAGGAGCGACGCCAGTCGCGAGGGGCGTTACCGGGAAAGCCCCATCGC
>NZ_LDJP01000023.1 GCF_001431505.1 Stenotrophomonas daejeonensis | reverse complement strand
CGGCACGAGGACGCGGCGGGCGGTGGCCGGTGGCGGCGGCATGCAGATGGACGACACCGCCGCGTCCTCGTGCCGCGCGGCGATGCTGGCCGCGGCCGGGTTCTCGATCATCAACCCGCATTTCTGGCTGGACATGATGGTGATCGGCTCGATCGCCGACAACTTCGGCCACGCGCGCATGGCCTTCGCCGCCGGCGTGGTCACCGCCAGCGCGATGTGGCTGACCGCGCAGGGGCTGGGCGCGCGCCTGCTGGCGCCGCTGTTCACCCGGCCCAATACCTGGCGCGTGCTCGACGGCACCATCGCCGTGCTGCTCAGCGTGCTGGCGCTGACCCTGGCGCTGCGCGGCGTCGGTTGATGGCGGCGGCACCGGCCACGCGTGCGCAAGCCGGCCTGCCGCCGACGGCCGGCTACGCGGTGGCGTGCGCGTGAGCACGCCCCGGCCCGCGTTGTGGACATCCAGCTTCCTGTTGGCGTGCATCGCCAACTTCCTGATGGGCATGTCGTTCTACGTGCTGATGCCGACGCTGCCGTTCCACCTGGTGGAGCAGCTGCGGATCGGCGAGGCGACGGTGGGCATCGTGCTGTCCAGCTACGTGATCGCCGCGCTGCTGGTGCGGCCGTTCTCCGGCTTCATCGTCGACCGCTTCAACGCCAAGCACGCCTACCTGCTGGCGCTGACGGCCTACGTGCTGTTCACCTCCGGCTACCTGCTGGCGCAGACGGTGCTGGCCTTCGTGCTGGTGCGGCTGGGCATCGGCCTGACCTTCGCGGTGATGAGCACCGCGGCCAACACCCAGGCCATCGACATCATTCCCTCGGTGCGGCGCGGCGAGGGCATCGGCTTCTTCGGGCTGATGAGCAGCCTGGCGATGGCGCTGGGGCCGATGGCCGGGCTGTGGCTGATGGACCGCTACCCGTTCCACGCGATCTTCGACGCGGCGGTGGCCGCCGGCGTGGCCGGCCTGCTGGTGGCCGCGCTGGTGCATGCGCCGCGCAAGCTGCGCAACGGCGCGGCCACGGTGCTGTCGCTGGACCGCTTCCTGCTGGTGCGCGGCATCCCGCTGGCGCTGAACCTAGCGGTGATCGGCCTCGGCTACGGCATGCTGCTGGCCTTCGCCGCGCTGCACGGCAAGCAGCTGGGCGCGGGCAACACCGGCATCTTCTTCACCCTGATGGCGATCGGGATGATGGTGTCGCGGGCGTTCTCCGGGCGCCTGGTCGATGGCGGCAGGGTGGTGCAGGCGACCAACGGCGGCACCCTGGGCGTGGTCGCCGGGCTCGGCCTGATGGCATGGGCCGGCGGGCCGCTGCCGTACTACCTGTCGGGCCTGCTGGCCGGCTTCGGCTTCGGCGTGGTGTACCCGGCCTACCAGACGATGATGGTCAACCTGGGCAGCCACGCGCAGCGCGGCACCGCGGTGGCCACTTATTTCTCGGCGCTGGACGTGGGCATCGGCGCGGGCATGGTGCTGGCCGGCGCGATCGCCGCGCGCGCCGGCCTGTCGGCGGCCTTCGCCACTGGCGCGAGCCTGGCGCTGGTGGCGGGGCTGGCGTTCGCGCTACGCCTGTCGAGCCGCTTCGCGGCGCCGCCGCTGCGCGCGGGCAACGATTGAGCGGTACCGGCCTGCGCCTGTGGCAGAATCCGCTTGCATGTGCGGCCATGCCGGCCGCTGCCATCCGCTACCGGGGGAAACGATGAGGAAGTACCTGCTTGTGGCCGCGCTGTGCCTGCTGTCGGCCTGCGGCCACGGCATCGATGGCACCTACACCGACGCGATGGGCGTGGCCAAGTACACCTTCACCTCCGGCGGCAAGGTGACCATCGAGGCGATGGGCATCTCGCAGGAGACCAGCTACGTGCGCGAGGGCGACACGCTGAAGGTGGCGCTGCCGCAGAAGGGCGCCTCGCTGGACTTCACCGTCGGCGAGGACGGCGCGCTGACCGGCCCGCTCGGCATCCGCCTGGAGAAGGTCGGCAAGTAGCCGGCCGCTCGGCGTGCAGCACGGGGTGCGTTGACGTTGGCGACGGTGATCCTTTCGGCGATCGTGGCGGCCCTGCTCGCGGGCGCGGTGGCCGCGTGGGCGTTCGGGCGGCGGCGCGCGGACGGCAGGGGCCAGGGCTGGTCGTTCGTCCCGGAAACCTCGCAGGACGCGTCCGCGGCGCCGGTGGCGCTGGACCCGGCGTTGCTGCCGGGCATGCGCCAGCGCTTCCTGCGCGCGGCGCTGGGCGTGGACGAGGCCGGTGCGACCGAC
Organism: Stenotrophomonas daejeonensis; assembly: GCF_001431505.1. Taxonomy (GTDB): domain Bacteria; phylum Pseudomonadota; class Gammaproteobacteria; order Xanthomonadales; family Xanthomonadaceae; genus Stenotrophomonas; species Stenotrophomonas daejeonensis. Next base: position 6,079 of record NZ_LDJP01000023.1, on the reverse strand, counting down.
GACGATGCATCCGCACACCAGCAGGTGGCCGACGAGGTGCTGCTGGCGCTGGAACGGGCCGACCTTTCGCAGCGCTACATCCCGCGGCGCCCGCACCTGCTGCCGCAGCTGATCCAGAGCGTCAACGACAGCACCGCCTCGGCGCGCTCGATCGGCCGCATCATCGGCAGCGACCCGGTGCTGACCGTGAACCTGCTGCGCATCGCCAACAGCTCGCTGTACCGCTTCCAGCAACAGGAAGTGCGCAGCATCGAGCGCGCGGTGACGCTGGTGGGCAACGAGGGCATCCGCCAGATCATTTCCGCCGCGCTGGTGCAGCCGGTGATGAACCCGCCCGAGCGCGACGGCGGGCGCTTCTCGCAGCGGCTGTGGGACTACACCCTGCGCATGTCGCTGGCCACCGCCGACCACGCGCGCAGCATCGAGCGCGAGGACGGTTTCTCCGCGCAGCTGGCCGGCCTGCTGCGCGGGCTGGGCATGGTGATCGTGGTGCACGCCACCGCCGAGGCGTATTCGCGCAGGCAGACGCTGGCGCCGTCGCCGGAGGTGCTGCTGTCGCTGCTGGAGCGCTGCACGCCGCAACTGGCGGCGCGGATCGCGCGGCAATGGGAACTGTCCACCGACGTCGCCGCGGCGCTGGAGGGGCAGGCGGCATGGCCACGGGCGAAGGCGCTGGCACGCTCGCTGGAAGTGGGCGAGCTGGCCGCGGCGTTGTCGATGCTGTGCCGCGAGAACCTGATGGAAACCGACGAAGCCCTGCAACTGCTGGCCGGGTGCGTGCCCGGCCACGTGGCCGAATGGTTGTGGAAGCGGGTCAACCCCGACGATCCGCAGCAGGACGAGTGAGTAGTGGGTCTGCTGGAACCGCATGCGGGCCATGCGCCATCCAGCGGTCCACATGAGGCTCTCCCATACGCCCGGGCCTGATTGATGAACGAGCATTCCCCGCGCTTCACCCCGGCAGTGCGCATCGGCCTGTCGATCGCGGTGGCGACCGGCCTGTATGGCATTTCCTTCGGCGCGCTGGCGGTGGCCTCCGGTTTCAGCGTCGGCCAGGCCGTCGCCTTGAGCTTGTTGATGTTCACCGGCGGCTCGCAGTTCGCCTTCATCGGCGTGGTGGGGGCCGGTGGCGGCGGTGCGGCGGCGTTCGGCGCGGCCACGTTGTTGGGCATCCGCAATGCCGTCTATGGCGCGCAGATCAACCGCATGCTGCGGCCTCGCGGCTGGCGGCGGCTGCTGTCGGCGCAGGTCACCATCGACGAATCGGCCGCCACCGCGGCCGGCCAGTGGGAGCCGGCCGAACAGCGGCGTGGCTTCTGGGTGGCCGGCATCGGCGTTTATGTGCTGTGGAACCTGTTCACCCTGCTTGGTGCGGTGCTGGGCGATGCGCTGGGCGACCCGCGCCGCTGGGGGCTGGATGGCGCGGCAGTGGCGGCCTTCCTCGGCCTGTTGTGGCCGCGCCTGCGTTCGCGCGAGCCGGTGGCCATCGCCGTGGTCTGCGCGCTGGCGACGATGTTGGCGTTGCCGTGGGTGCCGCCGGGCGTGCCGATTCTGCTGGCGGCGGCGATCGCCGCGGTGTGGGGCTGGTTCGGGCATGGCCCGGCCAACGAAGGGCTGGAGCCGGACGTGTCACCGGAAGGCGACGGAGGGCAGGGCTGATGTCGCTGTGGGCATGGGTGTTGCTGGGCAGCGTGGTGGCCTGGGCGATCAAGTTCTGTGGCTATCTGGTGCCGGTGCGCTGGATGGCGTCGCCGCGGATGACGCGGGTGGCCGGCACGCTGACCATCGGCCTGCTGGCCTCGTTGACCACGATGAACGCTGTTTCCGCCGGGCAGGGCGTGGTGCTGGACGCGCGCATCGGCGCGCTGCTGGCCGCGGCCGTCGCGTTGCTGCTGCGGCTGCCTTTTCTCGTGGTGGTGTTGGCCGGCGCGGCGGCTGCGGCGTTGTTGCGGCTGCTGTCGTAGGTGCCGGGCCTGCCGGCACGGGGGCCGGGAATGCCCCTGCGGGGCAAGCCCCGCCTCCACGTGTTGTCGAGGAGGAGTAGGTCGGGGCTACGCCCCCGACGCACGGGATATCGGGACGCGAACGTCGGGGGCGTAGCCCCGACCTACCTGGTGCCGGGCAAGGCCCGCGTCTACGGTAACCTGCGGCTCAGAAACGCTGTCCGGCGGCGAGGTAGCGCCACTGGCCTTCGGGCATTTTGCTCAGACCGATGCGGCCGATGCGCAGCCGGCGCACCTGCGTGGCGCGCAGGCCGACCTGCCCGCACATGTGCTGCAACTGGCCGGGGCGCACGTCCTTGATCGCGAAACGCAGGCGCTGCTCGCTCTGCCAGCTGACCTTGCAGGCGGGCAGGGCGCGGCCCGCGTGGTGCAGGCCGTGGGCCAGCTTGGCCAGCGCCCACGGCCCGGCTTCGCCTTCCACGTCGACCATGAACTCCTGCTCCAGCGACGGGCCGGCTTCGAGCAGGTGCCGGCGCACGCGCCAGTCCTGGGTGAATACCAGCAGCCCGCAGGCGTCGGCATCCAATGGCATCGGCGATTGCAGCCGCTGGAAATGGCGGTGCAGCAGGCGGATGCCGGAGGCGTCGTCGGCGCAGCGGTTGTCTTCGCGCAACAGCGCCGAAAGTGCTTCGGCGTCGCAGCCGGCGGGCTTGTTCAGCAGCAGCGTCGCCGGCTCGGCGGGTTCGCTGTCGGCCCCGGCCGCCAACACGAGGGTTTCGTCGGCCACCAGCGTCTGCGGGGTTTCCACCACCACGCCGTCCACGCTGACCCAGCCGCCCTCGATGTAGTGCCGGGCCTGGGCGCGGGAGCAGTGCAGCTGCGCGGCGAGGCGCTTGTCGAGGCGGAGGGGCGTGGTCATGGCGCAGGCTCGGTACGGCGGGCGGGGAGTGTAGCGCCCGGCCTTCCATCGTAGGTGCCGGGCTTGTGCTTGCATCCCTTTTCGGGACAGGCACGGGGCTTTCGCCGGTAAAGCTTCATGCGGGGCAAGCCCCGCAGCTACGGGATCCCGGTGTCCCCGGCGGGCCGGCCAGCCTCGTGCTCCAGCGCGGTCAGGTACAGGCGCAGGTCGAATTCGAGCTGGTGGTAGTCCGGCTCCATGTGCAGGCACAGCTGGTAGAAGGCCTTGTTGTGTTCGGCTTCCTTCAGGTGCGCCAGTTCGTGCACCACGATCATCCGCAGGAACGGCGCCGGGGCGTCGCGGAACACGCTGGCGATGCGGATCTCGCGGCTGGCCTTGAGCTTGCCGCCGTGGTTGCGGGAAATGGCGGTGTGCAGGCCCAGCGCGTGCTTGAGCACCTGCAGCCTGCCGTCGTACAGCACCTTGCCCAGCGGCGGCGACTGGCGCAGGTGGCGTGCCTTCAGTTCCTGCACGTAATCGTGCAGCTGGCGGTCGTTGCGCACCGCGTGCGCCTGCGGGTGGCGGCCGCGCACCGTTGCGCCCAGCCTGCCGGCATCGAGCAGTTCGCGGGCACGCTGCTGCAGGTGTTCGGGATAGCCGGAAAGGTACTTCAGGGGCTGCATCGGCGGGCGCGGGGACGGGCGGGCCGGTATCATCGCAGCATCGGCAACGGAACCACGAATCACCAAGATGGCGAAGGCGAACCCGCTCCAGGAACAACTGCTCAAGGCCGGGCTGGTCAAGAAGTCGCAGGTGGCGCAGGTGGCGCGCGAGCAGAACAAGGCGCGCCACGCCAAGGGCGCGCCGGCCGGCCCCAGCGAGAGCCAGCTGGAAGCCGAGCGTGCCCGCGCGGAAAAGGCCGAGCGCGACCGCGTGCTGGCCGCCGAACACAACGCCCGGCGCCGCGCCGACGAACTGCGCGCGCAGGCGCGGCAGATCATCGCCGACCGCAGGGTGCCGCGCAGCGGCGAGCTGGAATACCGCTTCGATGACGGCGCGGTGATCCGCACCCTGCTGGTCGACGAGGCGCAGCGCAAACAACTGGCCGCCGGCACGCTGGTGATCGCGCGCCACGGCGAGGGCTTCGAGCTGCTGCCGCGGGTGGCGGCGGAGAAGGTGCGCGAGCGCGACGCGACGCTGATCGTGCTCGACCACGGCCAGGGCGGCGACGTGGCGGCGTCCACCGGCAATGCCGAGGACGACGCCTACTACGCGCAGTTCGTGGTGCCCGACGACCTCATGTGGTGAATGGCGGCCATTGGGCCGCCATGCAGGTCGATGCGCTAGGCTGGTTGCCGGTCAGGTCACCGGTCATTGGAGCAGACAGTCATGGCTACCGGCTGGGCGGGCGATACCGCCGTTCAGGATCAGATCGACGCCACCGTCGAGGACGCGATCAAGCGCGCCCGCAGCCGCATGCCCAGCGGTCCGGGCCTGGAACACTGCGAGGAATGCGACGTGCCAATCCCCGAGGCGCGGCGCAAGGCGGTGCCGGGCGTGCGCCTGTGCGTCGCCTGCCAGCAGGCGCTGGACGAAGAGGCCGCGTTCGCCGGCTACAACCGGCGTGGCAGCAAGGACAGCCAGCTGCGTTGACGCCGCCGCTCAGTGGCCTTGGCCGTGCAGGCGGAAACTCCCGCTCCAGCGCCGCATCGAGAACAGCCACCACAGCCAGCCGGCGGCGGCAATCAGGCCGCCGACCACGCCGATGTGGCCCATGCCCAGGCGCAGGCTGACCTGGCTGCCGACCAGCGCGCCGGCGCCGATGCCGATGTTGAAGATGCCCGAGAACAGCGCCATCGCCACGTCGGTGGCGTCCGGCGCCAGATGCAGCACCTTGGACTGCATCGACAGCGCGAAGCAGATCATCGCCACGCCCCATGCGGATGCCAGCGCGTACAGCACCCAGGCATTGCCGGCGGCGCTGCGCAGGCCCAGCAGGCACAGTGCCAGCGCACCGATGGCGGCGAGCAGGAAGCCGCGCGGCCAGCGCAGGCCGAAGCGCGCGAACAGCAGGCTGCCGACGAAGCCCATGCCGCCGAACAGCAGCAGCACCCAGGTGGTGACGTGGCCGCCGAAGCCGCCGACCTGCTGCACGAACGGCTCGATGTAGCTGTAGCCGGTGAACTGCGCCGTCACCACCACCATCACCAGCAGGTACAGCGCCAGCAGCGCCGGGCGGCGCAGCAGCAGCGGGATGCTGCTGGCCGAGCCGCTGTTGCGGCTGGGCAGGGGTGGCAGCAGGCGTGCCAGCACCAGCATGACCAGCAGGGCGATGCCGCCGATGGCGATGAAGGTGGTGCGCCAGCCCAGCCATTCACCGACCACGCGGCCCAGCGGGATGCCCAGTACCATCGCCACCGAGGTGCCGGTGGCCAGCAGCCCCAGCGCCTGCGGGCGCTTGTCGGCCGGCGCCACGCGCACCGCCAGCGAGGCGGTGATCGACCAGAACACCGCATGCGCCAGCGCGATGCCGATGCGGCTGGCCATCAGCACCGGGTAGCTCCCGGCCACGCCGGACAGCAGGTGGCTGGCGATGAACAGCGCGAACACGCCCAGCAGCAGCCTGCGGCGGTCGAAATTGCGGGTCAGCAGCATGCACGGCAGCGAGGTCAGCGCCACCACCCATGCGTAGATGGTGAGCATCAGGCCGACCTGCTCGATCGGCTTGCCGAAGCTGGCGCCGATGTCGCTGAGCAGCCCGACCGGCACGAATTCGCTGGTGTTGAACACGAAGGCGGCCAGCGCCAGCGCGATGACGGCGAGCCAGCGCTGGCGGTCGCTGGGGGCCGGCGCGGCGGAAACGGGGGCGGCGGCGCCCGTCACGGTGGACGGGCACGGGGAGAAGGCACGGGACATGGGGCAGGGCCGGTTCAGGCTGTCGCAGGCGTGGATTCTTGCATTCTTTCGCTGCACTGCAACAAAACGAATGCCTCGCCCGGACTTGCGCCCTACGAGCGCCAATCCGGGCGCGGCATTCCTTTTGTTCCCACTCAGCGAAAGAATGCCAGAATCCACGCCTGCGACAGCCTGAACCCGCCCTGCCCCCTGTCACGTATCTTCTCCCCGTGCACGTCACGGTCGACGGGCGCCGCCGCCCCCGGTTCCGCCGCGCCGCCCCCCAGCGCCCCCCCGCGCTGGCTCGCCGTCCGCCCGCTGGCGCGCCCCCCCCTCGTGTGCA